>JBGPFD010000066.1:0-15325 GCA_041483175.1 Thermoanaerobaculia bacterium
CTTGACCATCGTCCGCCCCGCCGCCGGCGGACTCGTCGAGGCCGAGATCCAGACCGGACGCACGCATCAGATCCGCGTCCATCTCGCGTCGATCGGGCATCCGGTCGTCGGAGATCGGCGCTACGGAGGATCGAAGGCATCCCGGCTGATGCTGCACGCCTGGAAACTCGACGCCGACGTCATCGGGGCGATCGAGGCTTTGCCGCCGCACGATTTGGTAACGTAGCGCCGCCTCTCCAGGCGGCGCACGCCGGCTGAGAGCCGGCGCTACGTCGTCTCCTGCGATACGATCTGCCGTTCATGGAAGACACCATCCACGCCACCACCGTCATCTGCGTGCGCAAGGACGGCGCCGTCTCCATCGCCGGCGACGGCCAGGTGACCATCGGCAATACGGTGATGAAGCACGGCGCGGCGAAGGTGCGCCGCCTGTACGGAAACAAGATCCTGGCCGGCTTTGCCGGATCGGCCGCCGACGCGTTCGCGCTTTTTTCGCGTTTCGAGGCCAAACTGGAGGAATACCACGGAAACATGGAGCGGGCCGTGGTCGAGCTGGCCAAGGATTGGCGGCTGGACAAATATTTGCGTCAGCTCCAGGCGTTTCTGATCGTGGCGAATGCCGAGCGGGAGTATCTGCTCTCCGGAACCGGCGATTTGATCCAGCCGGATGACGGCATCCTGGCGATCGGTGCTGGCGGTCCGTACGCCCTCGCCGCGGCGCGGGCGCTGATGAAGCACACGGACATGACCGCGGCGCAGATCGCCGAGGAGGCGCTGCGCATCGCGTCGACGATCTGTATTTACACGAACGACAACATTACCGTTGAGAATCTCTGACCCATGGTCATTCATCTGCCCGGCAGCATCGACGAGTCGCTAAATCCTGAACGGCTGACGCCGAAGGAAATCGTGCGCGAGCTCGACAAGTACATCGTCGGGCAGCGCGCGGCGAAACGCGCCGTGGCTATCGCCCTGCGCAATCGCTGGCGGCGCCAGCAGCTCCCGGCGGAGCTTCGCGACGAGATTGCGCCAAAGAACATCATCATGATCGGCCCGACGTGGGTCGGCAAGACGGAGATCGCACGCCGGCTTGCGCGCCTGGCCCGATCGCCGTTCCTGAAAATCGAAGCGTCGAAGTTCACCGAGGTCGGCTACGTCGGGCGCGATGTAGAGTCGATCGTTCGCGATCTGACCGAGATCGGCGTGAAGCTGGTACGCGACGACAAGGCCCGCCTCAGCCGCGACGCGGCGGCGCGCAATGCGCGCGAGCGGATCCTCGACATTCTTCTCCCCGACTCGCGCCGCGCCGCCGCCCGCCCGGCATTCGTGGGCGCCGCCGCCCCGTCCGAAGAAGCACCGGTCGAAACGCGAGAGAAGCTCGGCCGCTGGCTCGATGAGGGAAAGCTCGAGGACCGCGAGGTCGAGATCGACGTCAAGGAACAGAACTATCCGTCGTTTGAGATCTTCACGGCGCAGGGCGTCGAGGAGATGGGCGTCAACGTCAAAGACATGCTGCCGGGGCTGTTCGGCGGACGCTCGAAGAAGAAGAAAATGCGCATCGGCGATGCGCGCGAGATCCTCACCCAGGAAGAGGCCGACAAGCTCGTCGACCCGCAGAACGTCGCACGTGAAGCGATCGAGCGAGTCGAGCAGAGCGGGATCGTCTTTCTCGACGAGATCGACAAGATCGCGGGCCGGCAGCAGGCCTCGCACGGGCCTGACGTCTCGCGCGAAGGGGTGCAGCGCGACCTCCTTCCCATCGTTGAGGGGACAACGGTGAACACGAAATACGGCATGGTGCGCACCGATCACATCCTCTTCATCGCCGCCGGCGCATTTCACGTCGCCAAGCCCTCGGATCTCATTCCGGAGATGCAGGGCCGCTTTCCGATTCGCGTGGAGCTCGACTCGCTCACCGAAGACGATTTCGTGCGCATTCTGCGCGAACCGAAGAACGCGCTGACCATGCAGTACACCGAGCTGTTGTCGACCGAGGGGGTCGACCTGCATTTCAGCGACGATGCCATTCGTGAGGTCGCGCGCTACGCCGCGCTGGTCAACGACAGGACCGAGAACATCGGCGCACGCCGGCTGCACACAATCCTCGAGCGCGTGCTCGATGAGCTTTCCTTCGAGGCCAGCGAAATGCCCGGCCAGCATGTGACCATCGATGCCGACTACGTGCAGCGCGCGCTCGCCGAGATCATCAAGGACGAGGACCTCAGCCGCTACGTCCTGTAGCCCTCGAAGTGCGGCGGCTTGCCGCCCCTTTCAACTCACCGTCTTTTTGAACGTCCGCGCGCTCACCAGGATCAGCACAGTGGAGATCGCCAGCAGCGCTGCAACTGACTGCCAGATATCGAAAAAGGTGGCGCCGCGGATGATGATGCCGCGCGAGATGCGGATAAAGTGCGTGGCCGGCAGAATGTAGGAAATCATCCGCAGCGGGAGCGGCAGGCCCGGAATGGGAAAGACGTAACCCGACAGCAGCACCGACGGCAGCATTACCGCCATGGCCATCTGAATCGCTTCCACCTGCGTCTGCGCGCGTGAAGAGATCAGCAACCCGAACGACAGCAGCGCGAGCAGATAAACCACCGACAGCAGAAGCAGCAGGACCACGCTGCCGTGGAACGGCACGCCGAAGAGCACGTTCATCAGCACCAGAATGATCACCAGCGTCAGATAGGCGACGCCGAGGTACGGCAGAATTTTGCCGAGGACCACGGCCATCGGAGAGACCGGAGTGACCATCAACTGCTCCAGTGTTCCGCGTTCGCGCTCCTTGACGATGGCGAAGGCCGACAAAATCGTGCCGGAAAACGTCAGGATGATGGCGATGAGTCCGGGAATGAGCAGATTGGCGCTGCGCATGTCGGGATTGAACATCATCACCGGGTGCGGTTCGATGCTGAGGTTCTGCTGGTGCGCTCTGGCCATCAGATCGCGCACGCTGTTCTGCAGCACCACGCCGTTCGCCGCGGCCAGCGCCTGTGAAGCGACGCTGGAGTCCGAGCCATCGATCATGATCAGCACGTTCGCCGTCCGGTCGGCGGCGAGATCGCGCGCGTAATCGGGTGGAATCTCGATGGCTACCTGCGCGTGCCCGGCAACGATGGCGTGTTGCAGCTCAGCGCGCGATTTCACATAGTCGATGATCTTCATATACGACGTGTTCTGGAATTGATCGATGAGCTGCCGGCTCTCCTGCGTCCTGCTCTGATCGAAGACCACGGTGGCGATGTTCTTGGCCTGCATGTCGATGACGCCGAACAGGATCAACTCGAAGACCGGCACCAACAGCGAAAAGATCAACGTCATCCGGTCGCGCAGCATCTGCGTCAGCTCTTTGCGAAAGATCGCGCCGAAACCGTTCATGCACGGACCTCCATGCGCACCTCATCGACTTCGCGCGCGTGTTTTTCCGTGAGCTGCACGAAGACGTCTTCCAGCGTCGGCTCGATGTCGCTCACCTTCACGTCGCCAATGGCCAGCGCGTCGAGATTGCGATCCAGCGTTTCATTGGACACATTCGCGTCGATCAGGAGATGCAGCGACGTCCCGAAAATCGTCGCCGCGCGCACGTACGGAAGGGTCCGCGCCGAGGCCATGAGCGCGGCGACGCCTTCGCTGGCCGCCGCTTCCACGCGGCGCGTTCCCGTTGGCGTAACCTCCGGCATCCGCTTCAGCTCCTGAGGATGGCCGCTCACGATCAGCTTCGACATGTAGAGATAGGCCACGGTTCCGCAGCGTTCCGCCTCGTCCATGTAATGCGTGGTGACGAACATCGTCACCCCCTCCGCGGCCAGGCCAAAGAGAAGGTCCCACAGCTCGCGCCGCGCGACCGGATCGATGCCCGCGGTCGGCTCATCAAGAAAAAGAACGCGTGGCCTGTGCATCAAGGCCGCCGCGAGCGCCAGCCGCTGCTTCCATCCACCCGACAGGGCAGCGGCCAGGCGATTGCGATACGGCCCGATGTGCGTCAGCTCGATGGCCCACTCGATGCGTTCGCGCCGTTCCGCTCCCTTCAGCCGGTAAATCGAACTGAAGAAGTCGAGGTTTTCCTGCACGGTCAAATCGCGGTAAAGCGAGAAAGCCTGCGACACGTAGCCGATGTGTTGCCGCACGAGCTCCGGCTCGCGCTCGACGTCGAAGCCATCGACGACGGCCTCTCCTTCCGTCGGAGTGAGAAGGCCGCAGAGAATGCGAATCAACGTCGACTTTCCCGACCCGTTCGGGCCGAGAAGCCCGAAGATCTCGCCGCGCGGAACGCGCAGCGTGACACGGTCGAGGGCCCGAACGACGCCGAAATCCTTCGACACGTTCTGGACGTCGATGCCGATCCCTTGACTCACTCGCTGCGCCCTTTCACGCCGAAGTCGATCTGCGCGGCCATTCCGGCCTTCAATACCTGATTTGGATCGATGAGAACCTTCACGCCAAAGACTTCCTCGGCACGCTGTGCACGCGTCTGCACGTTGCGTGGCGTGTATTCTCCCTGGCTGCTGATCGTGCCGACGTGGCCGGCAAAATGCTGATTGGGAAATGTATCGACGCTCACCTGCACAGGCTGGCCGACGTGGACCAGGCCGAGCTCCGTTTCCGGAACGTAGACGCGAACCCAGAGCTGGCTCGACTCTAGGATTTCAGCGACGGGCTGATTCGGCGCGACGAGATCGCCGGGCCGGAGACCCATCGATTGCACCACGCCTCCGACCGGTGTCGTCACCTGCGTTTCCGCGCGCTGTTTGAGAAGCGAGTCCAGCCGGCGCTGCTGCTGCTCCAGATCGGCGCGCGCGGCCTCGATGTCCTCCTTGCGCGTACCCGCATTCAGTAGGCGCAAATCCTCGGCGGAGGTCTTGGCTTTGGTGACCGCAGTGTCGAGCATCTCTTTGGACACGATTCCCTGGTGATAGAGCGCTTCCAGCCGTGAGCGCTCACGCTCATCATTCCCCGCAACAGCCTCCGCCTTGGCAATTTCCTGAGCACGCGGACCTGCAACCGCCTTTGCCAGTTGCGCGCGTGCCGAGTCGATTGCCGCCCGCTGCTGGGCGATCTGCCGGTCGATCGTTTCGGTCTCCAGCATCACCAACAACTGTCCCGGAATCACAACCGACCCCTCATCGATCAGGACGCGAATGACGCGCCCGCCCACGAGCGACCCGACGTTGGCCGTTCGCGCTTCGAGCGTGCCCGAGGCCGTCAGCTCGTTCGGCATCTGCCTCGCCCGCAGATACAGCAGCACTCCGACGACGGCCGCGATGACGAGCGCTGAGAGCAGAACGAGGCGGGCGATGCGGTTTGGTTTTCCGGCCACGGTGACCTCCCACGGCGCCCTCCGACCAGAGATCGATCAACGCATCGATGTAATCGGAGAGCGGAATCGGCGCGATGTTGAGCACGTGATGAAAAAAGACGTAGGAATGCAGCGATCCAAGAAACAACAACGCGGCAGCGCGCGGATCGCGAACGCGGACGCCTCCCACCTTTTCGGCGCGCCGGAAGTAATCGGTCAGGATTCTAAGGACTCGGCGCGGCGGACTCGATTCATCATTTGGGTCGAACGGCAACACGAAGGACGTCTGCGTCCGCCGATGCATGTAGACGGCGAGATTCTCCGCGATGGTGTGCCGCAGAAAGGGAACAAACTCCTCCGCCAGCCGGCGGAGGACGACGCGGACGTCGGCCGTCGGATCGACGGCCGACAATCCGAGAACGGACGGCGGAAGCGTGATCACCGCTGCGCGCATGGCCTCAGCGAAAAGAGCCTGCTTGCTCGGCACGTAGCGCAGCAATGCTGCCGGCGTCACGCCCAGTTCAGCGGCGATATTCGCGAGGGTGGCGGCCTCGAAGCCTTTGGCGGCGAAGACGCGCCTTCCGCAATCGAGCACTTCCTTCCGGGTGATCCGCGGCGGACGGCCCATTTGTAAATGAACGTATATTTACAAATGGTGCTTGTCAAGAGGCAAAAAGGAGGACGGCCGCAACCGGACGTCCTCCCGGAGAATCTGCGAAGGCGAATTAGAAGGATACTTTCGCAGCAAGCTGCATGATCCGCGGCCCCGAGCTCAACGTCGGGCCGCCGAAACTGGAGACCGGGGTCAGCGTGGTGGTCGCCGCGTTGTAGCTGTAGTACGTCTGCAACACCCCGTTTACGTTGCTCCGGTTGAACAAATTGAAGGCTTCGGCGATCAACTGCAGATGCGCCTTGCCCATAACCGGAATGTTGCGCGTGATCCTCGGATCGACCGAGAACTGCGACGGATAGCGGAACTGATTGCGCCGCGTTCCCGGCGCGAGATCGTTCCGTGAATTGCCGTCGTTGTTCAGATCGGTACTGACCTGGGCCGAGTACGGCTGCCCGGTTTGATAGCTGGCGATCCCGCTGATCGTCCACCCCTCCGCCAGCGCTTTGAGAAATCCGTTCTGGATGCCTTTTGCGTAACTGTCGAGCGACCAGACGCCGCTCAGCACCACGCGATGCCGGACATCGTTGTCACCGTAGGTGTAATCCGTCGCGAAGTTCTGCGGGTCTGAAGCGAACTTGGCGTCGTCAAACGTGCCCGGAACGACGGCGGTGCCGTCGGGACGATCGTCCTTGACCACCGACCAGGTATACGACAGACGCCCCTGCCAGTTGTTCGAGAATCGCTTGTTGAGGTCGAACGTCACACCGTCGTATTTCGAGCGAGCGGTGCTTTCGAACGCGATCACGCGGGCGAAGTTGCTGAAAGGCCGCGAGGTATAGCGGTTGAAGGGCACCGTTCCGCCGCCGGCGATCGTCGCCGTCACGGTCGTCGGATCGGCGACGTTGAGATCGGTCGACCTCGGCAGATCGTCACCCTTGACGTGCTGATATGTAATGCCCACCGCCAGGTCGTTGTTGAGTCCGCGCTCGGCCCCGAGGCTTCCCTGCTGCACGCGCGGGTTCTGGTAGCCGGGTTGGAAGACGAAGATCGTTGGTTTCGGCAGCGAGACGCCGCTCGGAATCGAGCTGTAGAGGTTCGGATATTGCGGAATGAGGTTGCCGGTGAAGGTGATCGTCTGCACGTTGATGCCGTTGTTCGAGTGGTCCGTGCCAATCATGATCGCCGTGGTACGGCCATAGTAGATGCCGTATCCACCGCGAACCACGGTTCGGTTGTCGCCACCGGGCGTCCAGGCGAACCCGACGCGCGGGCCGATATTGTTGTTGTCCTTGTGAATGCGATCGGTGCGCAAACCGGCCGCCAGCAGTTGCGGATCCGGATTCAGCACGCTCGGCTGCTTGATCGCCTGACGGTCATAGCGCAGACCGAGGTTCAGCGTCAGGTTCGGCGTCGTGTGCCACTCGTCCTGAACGAACAGCGCGGTCTCGGTCATGTCGGGATGGGTGGTCGGACCGGTCGTACCCGGGCCGGGGAAGGCCTGTGTGAAACTCGCCGGCTTCGCGTTTGCGAAATCGGCGAGGCTGTTGAAGCGGTACGAACCGGAGAAGTTTCCAGGGAAGAAGTTGAGGATCTTGTCTCGGTTGACGTCGAATCCGGCCTTGAAGCTGTGATCCCGCAGCACGTACGTCGCCGTGTCCGACAACTGATTGCGCTTGATCGTCGTCTCGCGCGGGCTGAAGAAGTTGCGGCCGATGGTCAAAACCGTGACGCCGCCTTGGAAGATGGTCGCTTCCGGATTCGAGCCGTTGGCCAATCCCGGCTCGCTGTCTTTCACATAGTTGGCGCGGATCTCATTGAAGAACGCGTTGCTGAAGATCGTCGAGTTCACCGCGGAGAACGTGTCCGTGCGCACCAGCGAGGCTCCGGTGTGTTCCAGCGCATTGGTAATGCCACCGTTCTCGAAATTGCCTCCGGTGAAACGCTGGCGGTTGTACCGGAGCGAGAGATGATCGTTCGAAAGAACCTCGTGATCGGTCTTCAACAGATACACATCCTGGTTCTGCGTCCGGTCGTACGAGCCGCCCAATCCCTGCAGGGAGGCGACCGCGCGCTGGCTATCCGCGTCGGTCGGGAAAGTGACGATTCGTCCACCGCCAAGGACCACCAGGTTGGGTTGTGTGTTCCGCTGGGCGTCGTAGTTGGCGAAGAAGAAATGTTTGTCGCGAACGATCGGCCCGCCGAAACTGACGCCGTACTGGTTGAAGTGGTACGGGCCCTTAGGCCGGTTGTTGATCTGATTAATGTAGTCGTTGGCGTTGTAGCGTTTGTCGCGGAGGAAATCGAACGCCGTCCCGTCGAATTCGTTCGTCCCAGACTTCGTAACGACGTTGATGACCGCTCCTCCGGCGCGTCCGTACTCCGCGGAGTACGTGCCGGCATTGACCTGAAACTCTTTGACCGCGTCCTGCGAAAACTGGTAGGGAGCACGGCCGGAACCGGTGCGGCCGAGAGCCTGGCCGAAAAATGTATTGTCGTTGTTTGAACCGTCGACCACCAGCGAGTTCAGCGTGCCGCGCTGGCCGGCGAAACTGATGTCGCCCAAGCGGACGTCTTTCACCACGCCCGGCGTCGTGAGCACAAAATCGATGAAGTTGCGGCCGTTCACCGGGAGGTTTTCGATGGTCCGCTCGTTGACCACCGAGCTCACCTCCGACTTCGTCGTTTCCACGACAGGGGCCGCGGCAGTCACGGTCATCATCTCCGACACGCCCGGCTTCATCGTCAAATTGAGGGTCACGGAGCTGCCGACGTTGACGACGATGTTTTCGTACGTCACTGGCTGGAATCCTGAGAGCTCACCGGCGATGCGATACGTCCCGGGGCGCAGTAGCGGGATTTCGTAATAGCCCACTGCATTGCTGACCGTCGTACGTCTCGTCGAAGTGGCCGTGTTCGTCGTCGTCACCGTGACGCCGGGAATCGCGGCGCCCGACTGATCCGTCACCATGCCGGACACGGAACCGGTACTGCTCTGCGCAAACAGGCAGCACGGCACGAAGAGTGCGAGAAAAACGATGAGAACAGCAAAACGAATATGCTTCGGGTGGCCCATGATTGGCCTCCTTCTCAGTAAGATTTAAGTGAACTTGACCGTGTGATGCGGGGCGGAGAATAACATAGCGAAGGGCATCGGGGATGATGATCGCGACCGTAAATCCAGCAACAGGCGAGACCTTACGCACGTTCAATCCGCTCGATGATCAGAGCATCGAGCAGAAGCTGCAACGATCGGTCGAGGCGTTCCGGCGCAACCGTGCGCGCTCGTTCGCCGATCGCGCCGCGAGGATGCGAAAAGCTGCCGAGCTGCTCGACAAACGGCAGAACGAATACGGCCGGTTGATGACCACCGAGATGGGAAAGCCGATCAAGTCAGCCATCGCCGAAGTGAACAAATGCGCTCTCGTCTGCCGCTACTACGCCGATCACGCCGCCGGGTTCCTGGCTGACGAACAAGTCAAAACGGACGCCGAAGAGAGCTTCATTCGCTACGAGCCGATCGGGCCCGTTCTGGCCGTGATGCCCTGGAACTTCCCCTTCTGGCAGGTATTCCGCTTCGCTGCTCCGGCGCTGATGGCCGGAAACGTCGGCCTGCTCAAGCACGCCTCGAACGTTCCGCAGTCGGCGCTGGCAATCGAAGATGTCCTTCGCCACGCCGGATTCGCGGATGGCGAATTCCAGACGCTGTTGATCACCGCCGACCAGGTGGAGAAGGTCGTCAACGACGACCGCGTGAAGGCGGTCACTCTGACCGGCAGTGAGCCGGCCGGGGCGAGCGTCGCCAGCTCCGCGGCGAAGCGCATCAAGAAGAGCGTCCTGGAGCTCGGCGGCAGCGATCCGTTCGTGGTCATGCCTTCGGCAGATCTCGACGATGCGGTGAAAACCGCCGTCCGCGCGCGGATCGTCAACAACGGGCAGTCATGCATCGCCGCGAAGCGCTTCATCGTTCACCAGAAGATCGCCGCGGACTTCGAGGATCGCTTCGTCACCGCGATGAAGGCGCTCAAGATCGGCGATCCGCTCGATGAATCGACCGACGTCGGGCCGCTGGCGATGCCACAGATCGTCAACGACATCGAAAAACAGGTCGACCGCTCCGTCGCCGCCGGCGCGAAGCTGCTGACCGGTGGCAAGCGCATCGGCAACCGCGGGAACTTCTACGCGCCGACCGTGCTGACGAACATTCCGCCCGATGCGCCGGCCGCTCGTGAGGAAACGTTCGGTCCGGTGGCCTCGATCTTTCACGTGCGCGACGCCGGCCAGGCCATCGCCGTCGCCAACGATACGCCCTTCGGCCTGGGAGCCAGCGTCTGGACGCGCGATCGCGACGAAGCGATGCGCTTCATCGACGGCATCGAATCCGGACAGGTGTTCGTCAACGCCATGGTGGCTTCCGATCCACGCCTTCCGTTCGGCGGCGTGAAACACTCGGGATTCGGACGCGAACTCGGCGTTTACGGAATCCGCGAGTTCGTCAACATCAAGACGGTGTGGATCGGGAAGATGGCCGGCGGAGCGACGCCAAAGACGATGACGGAGTGATCACTCCGACTCGAGCCGGAACTCCCACGATGCGGAATCGATCGGCTCCTTCGCGTAAACGCGAAAAACGCATCGTCCAGCGCCGCCCTGAAACGTTTCCTCGCGTTTGATGCGTACGCCGAGCAGCCGCGTGAGTGTGTTGACCGAAACGCTACAGAGAGCAGGACGCTGCATCGCCGTGTTGAAGTAGGGACAGTTCCGCTCGATGAGCCGGAATCCGTCCTCCGCCGGTTCGACATCCATGTACGGATCGCCGTCGAAATAGAGGCCTCGCAACGCCTCCACGCGTTTCTCGAGCGGGAGGTCGCGAACCCCAGGATCGGCCGCCGCCACGCGCTCGTCAGACACTCGACGCAGCACCTTCTTCACCGCTTCCGGTCCCAGTTCGCCGGCGATCGCATCGAGAACGGCGACGCTCAGCAGGTCGTAATTCTTTGGAAAAAGATGATCGCCCGCTTCCGTCAGGTTGTAGCTCGTCGCCGGACGTCCGGTGCGCCCCCGCTCCTGCGAGCGGTTGACTCTCGCCTCCACCCACCCCTCGCGCTGCAACTGCAGAAGCTGCTGACGGACAGCCTCCCCGGTGAGCTGAAGCTCTTCGGCAAGATGCGAGATCGTCGCCGGTCCTTCTCGTTTCAAAGCGAGCAGAATCGCGCGGCGGCTGTCAGGAAGCTGATCGATGTTGAAAATGGTTGTCTCCTGGTGAGTTTCCACGACCAACGGTTTAGTCGCGCTAAATATTCGTCCTTCCTATAAGATACCTCTTACTCACTATTTGTCAACAGTAATCTTGCAAAAGGGCCTCAGCACGGTCGTAATCGAGCGTCCAGCCGTGGTCTTCCCTGCTTCTTCACCAACGGCACGGCAAACTAATCGTCCAATCCTTCGTAATGAGCTGGGCAGGAGAACATTCATGCGGAAGCTGTGGAAAACACTGCTTTTCCTGATCATCCTCGCTGGGGCGAGCGCGGCGGTTTACGCCCTCACCCGCAACGGCAGGAAGGGAAACGACGGCCCGAAGATCGTCGATGTGACCACCGGATCCATCGTGGAAAAGGCTGTCGCCGTGGGGCAGATTCAGCCGCGACAGAAGTTTCAGGTCAAGTCGAAGATTTCGGGGATCGTTCGCCGCGCGCTCGTGGAAGTCGGCGACACGGTCAAGGCCGGCGCTCCGTTGTTCGAGATCGCCCCTGATCCCACCCCGCTCGAGGTCACCGAGGTCGACCGGCGCGTGGAGTCGGCGCAGGCGTCATTCCGCCGGGCCGAAATCGATTACCGCCGTGCGACGGAGTTGGCCAGCTCGGGCGTTCTTCCGAAATCCGACCTCGACGCGAAGAAGGAAGCGTACGAGCTCGCCCGGGTCGCCTTGATGAAGGCCGAGCAGGATCGCGATCTGACCCGTAACGGCCGCCTGACGCGGTCGGGAACGGAAGGGATTATCCGCGCGCCGGCCGCGGGCACCGTGCTCACTCGTGCGGTCAATCCGGGCGATCCGGTCGTGCCGCTTACGTCCTACCAGCCCGGAACTGAAATGGCCACCATCGCCGACATGGGCAATCTCATCTTCAAGGGAACCGTCGACGAGATCGATGTCGGCAAGCTGGCGGTCGGCATGCCGACACGGATCAAAGTTGGCGCGTTGCCGAGCGACGTCGTGACCGGTCATGTTTCGCGCATCGCCCCGCAGGCACAGCAGAAAGAAGGGGCGACGCTGTTCGACGTGGAAGTGGAGCTCGACCCGGCGCAGAAGATCACGCTGCGCGCCGGCTACTCGGCGAACGCGGACGTAATTGTTCGTGAGAAGCGGAACGTTTTGATCGTTCCCGAGCGGCTGGTCACGTTCCAGGATGGCGGCAAGAAAGCCACCGTCGAGCTTGCGGGAGCCGATCCGAAGGCGGCGCCGAGAAAAGTGGAGATCAAGACCGGCATCTCCGACGGATTGAATGTCGAAGTTACCTCCGGATTGAAGAAAGGCGATCGCCTGGTGGAGAAACCGCCGAAGGAAATCTCGTAGAAGGTCTTAGGTGTCAGGCGCTAGGCGTTAGGGCGGAGGACCTAACGCCCAACGCCTGACACCTAGCGCCTCAAACACCATGGTTACCCTCAACGATGTCTTCAAACAGCTTTTCCGCGATGTGCGGAACGAAAAGCTCCGCACGTTCCTCACGGTTTTCGGCATCGTGTGGGGGACGGTGGCCATCAGCCTGATGCTCGCCTTCGGCACGGGGCTGCACAAGCAGCTCGTCAAATCGACTGCGGGGCTCGGCGACCGGATCGTGATCGCCTGGCCGGGGCTGACATCCATTCCTTACGAAGGCCTCGGCAAGGGACGAAAGATCCGCATTACCGATGACGATCTCGCCACGGTGCGCGGCAACATCGCCGGGCTGAAGGCGATCTCTGCCGAATATTCGACCAACATGCGCGTGGAGTACGGAACGAAAACGCTGTCGGTCGATACCTCCGGCGTGGCCACCGAGTTCGGCGACATGCGCAACCTCGTTCCGCAGAGTGGCGGCCGTTTCATCGATCCGATCGACGCCAGCGAGCAGCGCCGCGTCGTCTTTCTCGGCGACAAGCTGGCGAAAGACATTTTTGGCGACAGTCCCGCCGTCGGGAAGACGATGCTCGTCAATCAATCTCCGTTCCTGGTCATCGGCGTTCTGATCAAGAAGGATCAGGACTCCAATTACAGCGGCCCCGACTCGGCGAAGATGTTCATCCCGTCGACGACATTCCGCGCGCTGACGGGCGAAAAGTACATCGACAATTTCGTGTTTCAGGCCTCGGCGGCGAATCAGACCAAGGCGCTGATCGAGGGGCTTCGCGCTGCGATGGCCAAGCGCCTGCGATTCGATTCCAAGGACAAAGAAGCGCTGTCGATCTGGGACACCACCGAGCAGTTCCAGTTTTTCGACATCTTCATGCTGGCCTTCAATTCGTTTCTGGGCATTGTCGGCGTGTTGACGCTGGTCGTCGGCGGCATCGGCGTGTCGAACATCATGAACGTGGTCGTCGAGGAGCGCACGCGAGAGATCGGCATCAAGATGGCCCTTGGAGCGAAGCAGCGCTGGATCCTCACGCAATTTCTTCTGGAGACCATGTTGGTCACGTTGATTGGCGGCGCGATCGGATTCGCCATTTCGCTCGGCGTTTGCGCGGTCTTTCCGAAGCTCGGATTTACCGAATACGTGGGCGATCCGGTCGTCTCACCGCTGGTCGCGCTCTTTACCGCTCTGGCCCTCGGCGTCGTCGGTCTGATCGCCGGCTACTTCCCCGCGCGGGAGGCGGCGCAACTCGATCCCGTGGTGGCGATGAAACTATGAATCCGAACCCATTCCGAGCGCAGCGAGAAATCATTGCTCGCACCGCGACGTCGTGCCATGGCAAACAGAATCGCGGTGCGCGCATTGACTCCTCGCTTCGCTCGGAGTTGAGAACGTTATGAAGCGCGATCTGCACGTCATCCTGAGTCTCTTCTCGACGTCCGCACGGCTGCAAAAGCGGCGCGCGTACCTGACCATCGCCGCCATCGCCTGGGGAACGATCGCAATTCTTCTGCTGCTGGCGTTCGGCGAAGGGCTGAAACGCCAGCTCGACAAGAACCGCCGTTCCACCGGCGAGAACCTGGCGGTCATGTGGCCTTCGGTAACAACCAAGGCGTGGAAAGGGCTGCCAGCCGGTCGTTCGATCCGCCTGCGTCTCGACGACGTCGACTTCATCCGCGAACGGATGCCGGAGCTGAAGGCCGTTCACGGCGAAGTGGTCTCCTGGCGCACGGCGCTGACATACGGCCGCAAGACGGTCAATGGCCGGGTCATCGGCACGAATTACGTCTTCGGCGAGGATCGCAAGCACTACGCGCAGGCAGGTGGTCGATTCTTCGGCCCGCAGGACGAGATCAATCGCCGCCGGGTCGTCTTTCTCGGCGACGATCTGGCCAAAGACATTTTCGGTGACGAAAAACCGGTCGGCAAAACGTTGCTGATTAACAACGCGCCGTACACGGTGATCGGCGTGATGCAAAAGAAAACGCAGATGGGGATCTACGGCGGTCCCGACGCGAACCACGCCGTCATTCCCGCCTCCACGTTTCGTGCGCAGTTCGGCCGCGACCAGTTGAACGTTCTGGTCATCGAGACACAGCGGCCGCAGGAGATGAAGGCGGAGCTGGCAAAGCTGAATGAAATCCTCGGTCCCAAGTTCGGCTACGACCCGACCGACGACCGCGCGCTGCAGACCTGGGACATGGTCAAGAGCGCGCAGGTGACGGGCAACATCCTCATTGGAATTCAGATTTTTCTCGGCATCGTCGGCGCGCTCACCCTTCTCATCGGCGGCGTCGGCGTGGCCAACATCATGTATGCCGTGGTCAAGGAGCGGACGCGCGAAATCGGCGTGAAGATGGCGCTCGGCGCGCGGCGGCGCTGGATCATCATGCCGTTCGTCCTCGAGGCGGTCGTCTATACGTTCATTGGAGGCACGCTCGGCATCACGGTCGCCAATCTGCTGGTGTCCCTCACCAGCTTTATCCCCATCGAGAACAACCGCGTCATGTCGTTTCTCGGCAGGCCCACTCTGTCGCCCCAGATCGGCATCATCACTTCGCTGATCCTCGGCGTCATCGGACTGCTGGCCGGCTATTTCCCGGCCCGGCGCGCCGCATCGGTCGATCCTGCGGCCACACTGCGGTACGAATAGGAGATTCCATGAGCAGCAACGGAAACGGCAACGGCACGATCATCAGCATGTCGCAGATTCGCAAGATCTACGACACCGGCAAGGTGAAGGTCGAAGCGCTGAAGGGTGTCGATCTGGTCATTCGCAAAGGCGAGATGGTGGCCATCGTCGGCCCGTCC
>JBGPFD010000067.1:0-15283 GCA_041483175.1 Thermoanaerobaculia bacterium
ACCCTCGATCTCTGGCCCATCTATCTCTTCCATCCTGGCGCGCGCACGGTGAACGTTGCCATTTCGCACTACGCCGAATCGGAGGTCCTCGAGAGCGGCAACAGCGGCGTCGACATCCATCTGACCGACCAGCAGTACGAGCAGCACTACGATTCGCTCCACGAGCTGGCCGCCGATCCGCGAGCGGCGCTGATTCACCGCGTGCTCGAGCACTTCCGCCTCAGCGGCATTCGCATCACCACCCGTACCGACGCCCCCCGCGGCTCCGGCCTCGGTGGGTCGTCTGCGCTCGCGGTGACGCTCGTCCGCGCGCTGGCGGAATTCGCCGGCACGGCGGTCGGGGAAGAGGATCTGATCGCGCTGGTACGCGACCTCGAAACGCGTCTGATCGGCGTCCCGGCTGGCATCCAGGATTACTACCCGCCCGTGTACGGTGGAATCGCAGCGATCCATCTGAATCCGGGCTCAGTCGTCCGCCACGAGATCGCGCTGCCGATCGACCGTCTCGCCGAGCACATGCTGCTGCACTACACCGGAGTCGCGCATTTTTCCGGCACCAACAACTGGGAGATGTACAAGCGACAGATCGACGGGAAGAAAAAGGTGCACAAGGGATTCGATCGCATCACCCAGAGCGCTGCGGAAATGGAGAAGGCGCTGCTGAGCGGTGACATGGTTGCGGCCGGCGCCGCGCTGGCGCACGAATGGGCGAATCGCAAGGCGCTGATCGACGGCATCTCCACGCCGGAAATCGAGGCCGCGATCGCCGCCGCGACCGCGGCCGGCGCGTGGGGCGGGAAGGTGTGCGGTGCGGGAGGCGGCGGCTGCGTCGTGTTCTTGCTTCCTCCCGACCGCCGCGACGACGTTCGGCGTGCGCTGGCCGAGGTGCCCGGACGCATTCTCGAGGCGGTTCCGGTCGCGCACGGGCTGACCATCGATCGATCGGGCGACGTGCAGGCGGCCGGAACTCCCGCTCGCGCCCGACACGTCCTCAAGACGAGCGAGGATCTCGAACAGCTTTACGTCTACGGCGGGCGCGGGCCGTACCGGCCGTTCCTGCTGGCGGAGGCGATTGTCACACACACGGAACCGCGCAGCGGTTTCCATCAGACTGTCGTCCGCTCGTACGCCGCGCCCATTGATGTCGCCGAGAGCAGCGTTTCGTGGAGCGACGCCCGGGCAATCGACCCGGAGTCACTTAGCATTCACGCCGTCTCCGAACCGAGTCGCCGCGTTCCGTCGCGCATTCCGATCGAGACGCTGACGCAGGCCGCCGAGCAGTCGAAGGAAGCATTCAAGCAGTTCGTCGGCGAGCGCGAGAAGCTGCAGATCCTCCACAATCCCGCGTTCGCCCTCTACTCGCAGCCGCACGAATTGCCCCAGGCATTCCTCGCGCGCTGCATGGAGGAGGCGAGCCGGCGTCTGGGGGAGCAGGCCGAGCGGCTGGAGAGCACGTTTCGCCGGCGTATCGATCAGGTCAAGGAGCGCTCCGAGCGCGACAGCCGCGATCTCGAGTCGAAGGAAGAGAGCGGGCGGGATGCGCCGGCGCAGAACGTCAACGTCGCCTGGGGGCAGACGCTCTACAACATCACCAGCGGCAAGCCTGCCGCCGTGGCCGAGGCGCCACAATCGGTACGCGAGACCGACTATCTCGAAAAGATCGCCCAGATTCAGCGCGCGTGGGACAAGGAACTGCAATCCATCCGCGACGATCTCGCGGCCAAGGTCAGGGAAGTGCAGGAAATCGTTGTCGTCCCGAGCGGGAAGAACGTCGAAGTGACGCGGTATTTGATTCTGTGGGCGAGCAGATTGTGAAGTGGCCGCAATGGTGAATCGCGGTGCTGGTTACGTGCTACGATCACCGCTTTCGTCGGGCAGTAGCGCAGCCTGGTAGCGTACCTGAATGGGGTTCAGGTGGTCGCGGGTTCAAATCCCGCCTGCCCGACCATAGAACTTTTGCTCATCTCGGGCCCAGCCATGAGCGCCGAGTCGATAATCCCCACCAATGATCGAAAAATCTGCTCAGCCAAGCATCCGCGCGCCCGTTCCGATCGTAGCTCGCTCGCTCATCTTCAGCGTAGTTCCAGAAGCCGACGTGGCCGCGTCGCTGCATCGCTTTTCTGTCGACTTTCCGAGCACGTGGGGCATCGTCGGCATCGGGCAGCCGGCGGTGCTGGCGCTGAACGCCGAGGTGCCGGGGCTCCGAACGTTTCCGGCCCTTTCTGGTCCGGGCTGCAGTGTTCCGTCAACGCAGCAAGCTCTCTGGATTCGCCTGTGTGGTCCCGACCGCGGCGTCGTCTTCGACGCAGCTCGGCGCGTGACGGAGCTTCTCCGTAGTGCTTTCGAGCCGGCTGAGTCGCTCGACACATTCACGTATCACGGTGGCAAAGATCTGACACGGTTCGAGGACGGAACCGCGAATCCTACGGGCGAAGCGGCGGTTCGCGCGGCTTTCGTGGCCAATGCTGGCGATATGCAAGGCTCCAGCTTCGTCGCGGTTCAGAAATGGGTGCATGACCTCGACCGGTTCGCGTCATTCAGCCCGAAACGCCGCGATGAAGTGATCGGTCGCTCGGCGGAAACGAACGAGGAACTAAGCACTGCGCCGCCATTCGCGCACGTCAAGCGCAGCGAGCAAGAAAGCTACGATCCGCCAGCCTTCATGCTCCGGCGGTCGATGCCCTGGGCGGATGCCGATCAGCAAGGCCTCGAGTTCGTGGCGTTCGGCGAGTCGCTCGACCGCTTCGAGCGAGTCATGAGGCGCATGACCGGTCTGGATGATCGAGTTGTTGACGGCCTGTTTCTGTTCTCACGGCCGGTTACAGGCGGCTACTACTGGTGCCCGCCGGTCAAGGACGGTAAGCTCAATCTCGCCGGCCTCAAACCGCGGTTCGTGTAAATCGCGGCCCAACAACCGCTGCGGCGCTAACGTTGTATGCTGAACGCCGCAGTGTGCGATGACAAGGCCAGCGATGGTGACCAATTCGCTGAGAGCTGAGAGCTGACACCATGGAACAACAAGCGCCGCAGACCATCCGCATCACCCTCGACGACGCCGTCGCCCAGGGGGAGTACATCAATTTCGCGAACATCATCCACTCCCCGAGTGAGTTCGTCATTGACCTCGGCCGCATGGTTCCGGGCAGACCCGATGTGAAGATTTACAGCCGGGTGATCATGACGCCGCTGCACGCCAAGCAGCTTCTCGAGGCCCTGGGGCACAACATCTCGCTCTACGAACAAAAGTTCGGCGAGATCCGCATCGAGCCGGGGCAGACGTTCGCCGCGCCGAGCGAACCGTCGAATTAGGCGCCAGGTGTCCCGCATCAAGATCATCGGCGCCGGCCTGGCCGGCAGCGAATGCGCGTTCCAGCTCGCGCAGCGCGGACACGCGGTCGATCTGTTCGAAATGCGCCCGGTCCGGATGACGCCAGCGCATCAGGGCTCCAACCTTGCGGAGCTGGTCTGTTCGAATTCATTCCGCTCCTCCGCGATTACCAACGCCGTCGGCCTGCTCAAGGCGGAGATGGCCGTCATGGGATCCCTGGTGATCCGCTGTGCCCAGGAGGCGCGGGTTCCGGCGGGGGACGCGTTTGCCGTCGACCGGCATCGCTTTTCCGCCGCAGTCACGCGCATCATTGAGTCTCATAATAATATCACCATATACCGTGATGAAATAACAACACTTAATTATGACGGTTACGATGCGCTCGTCGTGGCCACCGGTCCGCTGACATCGCATCCCCTCTTCGAGGCCATCGCCGAATTCCTCGGCCGCGACGGGTTGTACTTCTACGACGCCATCGCGCCGATCCTCGCCGCCGACTCGCTCGACCTGTCGAAGCTCTACTGGAAATCGCGCTACAACAAGGGATCGGGCACCGATTACCTGAACGCGCCGATGCATCGCGAACAATACGAGGCGTTCGTCGCCGCGCTGCTCGGGGCGGAACTCTACCCGCTGCACAATTTCGAGCAGGCCGTGCACTTCGAGGGATGCCTGCCGATCGAGGAGATCGCCGCGCGCGGCATCGACACGCTGCGCTTCGGACCGATGAAGCCGGTCGGACTGGAGCACCCGGCCACCGGCGAGCGGCCGTACGCCGTCGTGCAGTTGCGGAAGGAAGATCTGTCGGACGAATACTTCAACCTCGTCGGATTCCAGACAAAGATGAAAGTGCCGGAGCAGAAGCGCGTCCTGCAGATGATTCCCGGACTGGAGAACTGCGTCTTCGCGCGTTTCGGCTCGATGCATCGCAATACCTTCATCAACGGCCCAAAGCATTTGCTGCCCACGTTCCAGACGAAACGCGACCCGCGGATCTTTTTCGCCGGACAGATCACCGGCGTGGAGGGATACGTCGAATCGGCCGCTGTCGGGCTGCTCGTCGCGCGCTACATCGACGATCCGACGCCGCTGCCCTACCACACCGCGCTCGGCGCGCTCGGCCGGCACGTGGCCAACTCATCGCCGGAGCGCTATCAGCCGTCGAACGTCACCTGGGCGCTGATCGAGGACGTCGTCGGAAACGTCCGCAAGAACGAGAAGCGCGAGCGTCAGGTCGCCAAGGCGATGGCCAGCATCGAAGCGCTCGCCGCCGCGTATGCCTGACGGGCGCATGCCGGCGATTTTCTTCGGCCACGGCAATCCGATGAACGGCGTGGAGGAGAATTCCTGGACTGCGGCCTGGCGCGCGATGGGACAGCGGATCCCGCGTCCGCGGGCGATCCTCTCGATCTCCGCCCACTGGTTTCTGCCGGCCACGCTGATGACGGCAATGGAACGGCCGCGAACGATTCACGATTTCGGCGGTTTCCCGCGCGAGCTGTACACCGTGTCTTATCCTGCCCCGGGCGATCCGCAACTCGCCACGCACGTCCGCGAGCTGCTCGCTCCGATCGAAGTCGCCTTCGATCATCGGTGGGGCCTCGACCACGGCACGTGGTCCGTCCTGGTTCATGTCTATCCGAACGCCGAAATCCCTGTCGTGCAGCTCAGTATCGACGAGAGGCAATCGGCATCCTTTCATCACGACCTCGGAAAACGCCTCGCTCCTCTTCGCGAAGAAGGCATCCTGCTGATGGGGAGCGGGAATCTCGTGCACAACCTTCACGCCTACGCGTGGGGGCGGCATCCGGTCGAACCCTTCGATTGGGCCGTGCGATTCGAGAAACAGGCGCGCGAACTGCTGCTCGCCGGCGACGACGGCCCGCTGGTGGCCTACGAATCGCTCGGCCGCGACGCGATGCTCTCCGCCCCCACGCCCGATCACTACCTGCCGCTGCTCTACATCCTCGGCGCGCGGCATCCTGAGGATCGGGTGACGTTTCCCGTCGAGGGCGTCGACGGCGGATCGATTTCCATGCTGGCGGTGCAATTGGAGTGAGCCGTCGCTTCGATTTTTCAGCGAGCCAAATCGCGTCAGCGGTGATACTGTCCCGCAGGGGACGTCGATGGACACGGGACCACGATGCAGCCAAAGGAAGCGTGGGGACATGCCACCGCCTTTCTCGACCGGGTTCGCCGGCTAGGCTGGTTCGATTTTCTCCTGCTGGCCGGTGTCGTCGGCGCGGTCTTCGGTGTCCTTTCGCTGGCGGGTGAGTGGCGGCAATTCCGTCCCGCCGTTCGCATCGATCTTTCTCCTTCCGCTCTCCCGCTCTATGTTTTCTATTCGCTCTCTCGTGGCCTCCTGGCCTACGCCTGCTCGCTCTTGTTCACCCTGACCTACGGGTACTGGGCGGCCAAGGATCCGACCGCTCAACGCATCCTCCTTCCTCTTCTCGACATCCTGCAAAGCATTCCGGTCCTGGGCTTCATGCCCGGCGTCGTTCTGGCGCTGGTCGCGCTTTTTCCCGGCAGCAACACCGGTCTCGAGCTGGCGTCGATCCTGATGATTTTCACCGGCCAGGCGTGGAACATGACCTTCAGCTTCTATCACTCGCTTCGATCGGTGCCGGGCGATCAGCTGGAAGCTGCGACGACCTACCGCTTCACCTGGTGGGAGCGTTTGAAGTGGGTGGAGCTGCCGTTCTCCGCGATCGGGTTGGTCTGGAACAGCATGATGAGCATGGCCGGCGGCTGGTTCTTTCTAATGATCACCGAGTCGTTCGTGCTCGGCACGAAGGACTTCCGCCTTCCCGGCATCGGCTCCTACATGAGCGTCGCAGTGGCCAAAGGCGACGTTCGGGCCATGGTATGGGCCATCGTGGCCATGATCCTGATGATTGTCGTTCTCGATCAGCTCTTTTGGCGGCCGGTCGTCGTCTGGTCGCAGAAGTTCCGCGTCGAGGAGGGGGCTGAAGAGCAGATCGCATCATCGTGGTTCTACGACTTCCTGCGCCATTCGAGAATCCTGGAGTGGATCGGTGAGATGCTGGAGCAGGCGCACAGACGAACGGCGTCGACGCGTCGTGCTCCCCCGGCCGCGGATCGCCGCGGAGAAAAGCCGCCCGCGGGAGGCATCGTCTCGTTCCTTCTTCTTCTGCTCCTGATCATCGGACTGCTGTTCGGCGCATGGAAGCTGCTCACGCTGATCCGGCAGTTGCCTCTGCAGAAGGTCACGCCGATTCTCGAGGCTGGCGGGTGGACGCTGGGGCGCGTGCTCCTTTCCACGGCGATCGGAACCTTATGGGCATTGCCCGCCGGCCTGGCCATCGGACTGTCGCAGAGGCTGTCGCGCATTTTCCAGCCGATCGTGCAGATCGCCGCGTCGTTTCCCGCGCCGATGCTGTTTCCTCTGGTCATCGCGATCCTCAAGGCGGCGGGCGTTTCCCTCGGCTGGGGAAGCGTGGTGCTCATGCTGCTCGGCACGCAGTGGTACATCCTGTTCAATGTCATCGCCGGCGCGATGTCCATCCCGTCCGATCTGCGTGAGATGGCGCGAAGCTACCGCATGGATCTGCCGATGCAGTTCCGATCGCTTTATCTGCCAGCGGTCTTCCCGTATCTGGTCACCGGATGGGTGACCGCCGCTGGCGGCGCGTGGAATGCCAGCATCGTCGCCGAATATGTCACGTTCAAGGGTCAGGTGCTCACGGCGAATGGACTCGGCGCGCAGATCAGCGTGGCGGCGGAACACGCCGATTTTCCCGCGCTGGCGGCCAGTGTGATTTTGATGGCTACCATCGTGGTGTTGTTCAATAGGACCGTGTGGGGCCGGCTTTACGCGCTCGCGGAAGAACGCTTCTCTCTGAGCAAGTGACCACCATGACCGTTGCCGTTGAAACCGAACTCTCGACCGAAACGCTTTGCGAAGCGCGCGACGTGACGCACGAATACGTCATGCCGAACGGCAACAAGTTGCGCGTTCTGCAAGACATCAACGTTGCCATCAAGCCCTCCGAGGTCGTCGCCCTCCTCGGCCCCTCCGGGTGTGGAAAGTCCACACTGCTCCGCATCCTTGCCGGACTGATTCCTCCGACGCAGGGCAAGGTGTTCTATCGCGGCCAGCCCGTTCGCGGTCTCACGCCGGGCGTGGCCATCGTGTTTCAAAGCTTCGCTCTCTATCCCTGGATGACGGTCGTGGAGAACATCCAGGTGGTCCTGAAAGCGGCAGGCCTGCCCGACGACGAGAGTCGCACGCGATGTGAGCGGGCCATTCGCACCGTCGGTCTGACCGGATTCGAAGAAGCGTATCCGCGCGAGCTTTCCGGAGGGATGAAACAGCGGCTCGGGATGGCGCGCGCGCTGTCCGTGAATCCGGAGATCCTTTTCATGGACGAACCGTTCAGCCACGTCGACGCGCTCACCGCGGAGAGCTTGCGCGCCGAGGTGATCGATCTCTGGGCTCCGAAAGAAAACAATCCCTCCTCGATCCTGATGGTCAGTCACGACATCAAGGAAGTCGTCTACATGGCCGACCGCATCATCGTGCTCAGCACGCATCCCGGCCGGGTGCGCACGATCGTCGAGAATCGGCTGCCGCGTCCGCGCGACCAGCGGGCGCGCGAATTCGAGCAGCTCGTCGATTACCTGCACGAAATCATCACCGGCAGCGAAATGCCGGACGTGCCCGCCGAAGTGAAGCGCCGCGAATCGGCGGCCATTCAGGCGCTGCCAGCGTCGACGACCAGCGAAGTCGTGGGGCTTCTCGAATATCTCGAGGCGCACGGCGGTCAGGACGATCTTTTTGAAATCTCGGCCAACGTGCATCAGGAGTTCGGCCGCGTCATGGCGGTGACCAAGGCGGCGGAAATTCTCGGATTTCTCGAAACCCCGAAACAGGACGTGGTCCTCATGGCGCTGGGATGGCAATTCGTTCGCGCGGGAGGCGAGGAGCGGAAGCGGATCTGGCGCACCCAGCTCCTGACGATCAAACTCTTCCGTGATCTCTACACCCGCCTGCAGCAGCACCCTGACGAGCCGATTTCCGCGGACGACGTCAAGGAGACGTTCATCCTCGCGCTTCCGTACGAGAATTACGAGATCATGTTCGACACCATCGTGCGCTGGGCACGATTCGGAAACCTGTTCGCCTACGACGAGGATACGGAGAAGATCACGCTGGAGTGATCACCCTTCTCACACTCCCGCGATGCGCAGCGCGTCGATGACCTGACGGGCATTCGACGCCCGGGCGATCTGATCGACAACCTCCGGGTTCTGCGACAGCCGCGCCAGCGATGCCAGCAGTTGCAGGTGCTGTTCACGTTTATTCTCCGGCGACACGAAAACGAAGATCAGCCGCGGATCGGCCTGGCCGGCGATCAAACCCGCCGCATTCGTGCCGACGGAAAAGACGAATTCATCCACATCGGCGCTTCGTGTGTGCGGCAACGCCAGCGAGCCGCAGAGGGTCAACGTCTCGCGTTCGCGGCGGATCACGGCGTCGATGATTTCCTGGACGGCCGCGGGGGAAAGTCCGCGCTTCGCCAGCGGTGATCGGAGGAGCCGTGGAACGGCCTCCACCACCGAAGAGGTCTGAAAGCCGAGGTGGACATCCTCCTGCTCCAGCATCTCCGTCAGCGCGATCGTCGCCGGCATCCGAAATGATTGTGCGCCCATTCTGCTCGCGTCGCCAAGCAATCTTCGATCGGGTCCAGCTTAGATGCTGCGCGAGAAAATATGAGAAAACAAGTTTGCCTCGTTGCGCTTCTGTTCGTGTCGATTGCCGCGCAGGCGGCGCGGCTGCCGACCACGGTCATCCCGAGTCACCTCGCGCTCACCATCACGCCCGACCTGTCGAAGGAGGCGTTCATGGCGAGAAAACGATCGACGGCGACGTAAAGGAGCACGGTATTCACATCGTGTTCGATGCGCCCCTGAACATGCAGTTGTCCGTGGTCAAAAACCACAGGGCCGCTTGAGCGCGAGATTCCGACCGCCATGGGCGCATTCACCGGAGAGCTCGGATCGTTCTGCGACCCCGAAGCAAAAAAGGACATCGAGGCCTTCTTCGCCACGCACAACGCCGGAACGGGAACGCGCAACCTCAAGCGGGCGCTGGAAGGAATCGATCGCTGTGTCGCTTTCCGCGCCACGCAGCAGGCATCATTCGACCGGGCCATCGCCGGCATCCGATGAGAACGTGAACCGCACAATACGCGTCACGCCCACAGGTGGTGCTTATCACATCCACCGGCGCGCGTTGTGCTAGCGTCCAGCCCTTCCCAGTAGAAAGGGTTGGCGGTCCTTTTTTATACAAAAGGAGAGAATCATGACTCGTCGATTTGCAGGCTTTGTTCTCGCGCTCGGCGCGCTGGCCATATTCATGGCACTACCAGCGAGCGCAGGTGGAGGCTTTGATCAGTACGGATACAACTACACCGCACGCGTTTTCGTCGGCCCGGCCGATGGCGTCGACCGAACTCTCGATACGACGGTGTGGGGGGATCCCACGTATGCGAACGATCACCTTGTCATGAAGTGGTCGAAGGCGTGGGACGACGCGCGATTCGGAGGCGCTCCATGGACCCCCGACGCCTGGGTCGACAACGAATGGAATGGAATGCTGCCCGATGGATCGAAGACGTCGGAACACGTGAAGATCATCTGGGTGGGACCTGCTCTGGAGAATAGCCCGTATTGGCGGCCAGACGGCTATGCGATCTGGGGTGAGTTCGAGGTGATCTTCGACCTGGGCATCACTCCGACGGGCCACTTCTGGTACGCACACGCGATTCCGACAGGCTACGGCGGATCGAATTGAGCTTTGCCTCACGCACGTGATTGCCTTCTCGGCGTGCGTGACTCGAGAGCTCATGGGCGTTCCGCCGACTTGAGCCTCGTTTCGGGCTGGTGCAGCTCGGCAGGTACATCGCCGAGCTGCGCCTGGCGCGGTCGAAAACAAGGCGCGCCTGAGCCTCGCTAGGTCTTCACATCCACTGAACCGCGGCCGCCGGTCGTCACCAGCCGTACCGGAGCGAGAGTGCATTCCAGGATTGGCTTTGCCCCTTGTAACCGCCGAGACTGTGCCATTCGCCTTGTGTGAACCTCGCCTGCAGCGAATGCTTGATGGTGAGACCAACGCCATAAGCAAGCCGAACCGCAATCGGTTTCGCGCTGTAGTTGTAGGAGATCTGCGGCCGCGAATCTCCGAACAGCAGCAGCGGCTCAGTAAAGAGGAAAATCCTTCGAGCCGTGCCGACCTGGACTTTCTTTGCAAACTGAACTCCGTATCGGGCAACAACCCGTTGTGAAAAGAGTCCGAACGGATACGGGTCATACTCATTGTGCGGCGGATAGAAATGCGCTTCGAGGTAGTCTCCAGATGCAGGCGCACGCTGGAAGCGAACAGACACGCTGTTCCAGGGGGCGCCGGTGGTCTTCGGATCCTCGATGTCGTACCCCTCGCCGTGTGTGGCCCTTAGTTGGACGCCATGCAGAATTTCGACTCCGATCCCATACCGGCCCAGCACGGTCATCGGGCGCATGTTGCGTTTCGAGTCACGGCCGCCCTTCGAGTCGCCAAGGAGCAAGAGCGCGTCCTCAAAAAGGAGAATCCGCGGTACTCGGGTTGCACGGAGTTCTGTCGAAAACCGCAGGCCGTAGCTCGAAACGTTCGGACGTCCAGGCAACACTGGAACGGTCGCTGCGTATCCGTGCTTCGAGTAGACGAAGGTCTCGAGCGTTCCGACGGTCCGGATCGGTCCTGGATCGGCGGAGGCCGTGATGCTCAGAGCCAGAATCGCAAGAGCGGCGATGCAAACGATTTTTCGGAGGTTGCACACGGGGGGGTTCGACGTGCAGATTGTACGCCTGGCAGCAAGCGAAGGGGCGTTCTTACGGAGGGAAGTCGACCGTCAAACGAAGCGCACAATTCGGTGAACTCCATGACCTTTGCAGCCGCTCGCACGTCTACAGTGCGACGAATCAGGAGGACATCGTGAAGGCACATTCTCTCTGCGCCGTGTTCGCATTCATGGCCGTCGCCGCGTTCGGGCAAACAGCAGCCGAAGATTGCCCGATGCACAAAGAGCACGCGACGGCCGAGAAATCGCCTTATGTGGAACGTTCCGCTCTCCCGATCAAGGCCCTGTCGGCCGGCACCATCGAGGCCTATCGCAACGGCACCGGCAACGGGATGGCCAGCCCCGCCGAGTTGAACGGATATCCCGGACCGCGCCACATCCTCGATCTCGCCGATGACCTCAACGTGACACCCGAGCAACGCGGAGCGATCAAGGCGATCTACGACCGCATGCACGGGGATGCAGTGCGGATCGGCGCGAAGATCATTGATCTCGAACGCAAACTCGACGGCGGTTTCGCGCGAGGCACGATCACGAAAGCAGAGCTTACAACGCTCACGCGGGACATCGCGGAGCGGCAGGGGAGGCTCCGTTTCGTCCATCTCGAGGCGCATCTCGCCGCAAAGAAACTGCTGACGAGCACACAGGTCGAGGCGTACAACCGGTTGCGCGGATACTCGGACTGATCTCTGTCATTCGCCAGGCGGACAGACTATCTGCAGCGCTTGCGCCGGCGCGTCGAGATCGAGCGGCCCAAATGAAAATTCCTGTCGCTGATTTTCGATATACATTGTCCAACGGCGATGAAACAACTCCGTCCCTGGCTGCAACGCGCCGACTGGAAGGCGGGAGTGATTCACTCGACGCGCGGCATGCCGTCGAAGGGCACCTACATCGGCCTGGTCGCAGGCGCGTTGATGCTCGCCATCATGGGGTTTGTGGGCCGCGAGGATCACCGGTTTCAGATCTGGCTCGTGATCATGGGACTCGCCGGGATCGCCCAGATCGGCTTCCTCGTCCTCCGTGCACGGCGAAGCCGGGCAAGGTATGACGACGCCACGTTCGAGTTCGAGAAGGTTCCGTTCATCCTCGGACAGAAGCTTCGCGGGACGATCAAGGCTCGCTTCCCATCGCGCCCGGGCGACTACACGCGTGCCATTCTCAGGTGCACCAGCGTCTATTACAATCCCAACGATCCAAGCGAATCGATCTTCGAGACGCGAAAGCAGTGGATCCCGATGCATCTGGTGTGGGTCGGCGACGAAGTCCACCTTCCTTTTGAGGTCGAGCTCCCGGAAGATGCACCCGCTACCGGCGGGACCGTACAGTGGGTGTTGCTCCTGACGTGCGATTTTCCGCGCCTGCACTATCGAGCGGAATTTCAGCTTCCGATCTACGGGCTTGACGCCGCGCCGATTGTGCAGGAGACCGGCCTGGTTCGCGTGCGGAAATTTGGCATCCGGCGCGCCATGGCGGTGTTCGACGATCAGCCGTGATCCGAAGCTCCTCACGAAGGGAGGAGAGTGCATTCCGCTATCCTACGGAGATCCGCATGATGGAGCCGGCCCGGTTCAATCTGCTTGTCGGCTGGATCAGCATGGTCGCAGGTGCGACGTCCGGCGCCACGATCGGGCTTTTTTTTCACAAAGAAAACTGGATGGGAGGATACGCATCCCTGAGGCGGCGCATGGTGCGCCTGGGCCACATCGCCTTTTTCGGGATCGGCATCCTCAACGTACTGTTCGCGCTCAGCCTCCTGGCCGTCCCGATTCCGCCACCCTGGAGCCGGCTGGCATCAATCGGTTTCGTCGTGGCTGTCGTAACGATGCCGGCCTGTTGCTTCCTGACGGCGTGGAAGCCCGCGTTCCGGCATCTGTTCCCGATCCCGGTCCTCGCCGTGCTCCTGGGCCTGGGGGGTTTGATTAGAGGCTGGTTCTAACATGCGGCTGGGCCTGCTGGCGATGAGCGGGGTTCGCGCGCACGAGCCGGAGCTGAACGCGCTCGGTTTGACGCTGCCCGGATTTGTCGAGCGCAGCCGCGTCATCGCATCGCTCCCGAGCCTGGGGCTTCTGACCCTTGCGGGTGCCACACCGGACGGCATCGACGTGGCGTACGTCGACGTTCCCGACGTCCTTCCGTCGCCGTGGCTGCCGGGAGAGTTCGATGCCGTGGCCATCTCGAGCTTCAGCGCGCAGATCAAGGAGGCCTATGAGCTGGCGGATCGATATCGAAGCGCTGGAACCAAGGTCATTCTCGGAGGTTTGCACGTCACCGCCCTGCCGTACGAGGCGGCGGCGCATGCCGATGCGATCGTCCTAGGCGAGGGCGAACCGCTCTGGCCGCGCGTTGCCGACGATCTGAAAAAACGAATGCTGGAGCCGGTCTACGATGCGCGCGCTGTGCGCTTCGATCTCGCACGCGCGCCGATGCCACGCTACGAGCTGCTCGACGTCGAGAAGTACAACCGCTTGACGATTCAGACGCAGCGCGGCTGTCCCTTTGACTGCGAATTCTGCGCGGCTTCGATACGCATCGCACCAGCCTTCAAGGTGAAGCCGGTGCAGCGGGTCATCGACGAGATCCATCACATCAAGACTTTGTGGCCGCAGCCATTCATCGAACTCGCGGACGACAACACATTCGCAAACAAACCTCACGGACGCGAGCTCCTCCAGGCTCTCGCCCCCGAACACGTTCGCTGGTTTACGGAAACAGACGTCTCCGTTGCCGCCGATCCCCATCTGCTGTCGTTGATGCGCGACAGCGGGTGCGCCCAGGTGCTGATCGGCTTCGAAGCCCCCACGCGGGCGCCACTGGAGCGGATGGAGCAGAAATCGAATTGGAAGGCCCGGCAGGTCGACAAGTACTACGAAGCCATCGACAGAATTCAGTCGCACGGAATCAGCGTCAACGGCTGCTTCATTCTCGGTCTGGACGGCGCCGGCCCGGAGTCGTTTGCCGAGGTACTGCGCTTTGTACGCGAGAGCGGTTTGTATGAAGTGCAGATCACGGTGCAGACTCCGTTTCCCGGCACACCTCTTTACGAGCGGCTCCGCCAGGAGGGAAGAATCCTGCGCGAAGGCGCCTGGGAGCTGTGTACGCTGTTTGACGTCAATTTCCGGCCGTCCCGGATGACTGTCGCGCAACTCGAGCAGGGGCTGCGCGACCTGGCGAAGGCGCTCTATGATGGGGAGGCCACGCGCGGTCGGCAGCGTGGATTCCACGAGCGCCTCCGCATTCTTCACAGAAAGTGAGCACCATGAGCGATTGGCGAAAATGGCTCTTCTATGTCGCGGCGCTTTACGACGGCCTGCTCGGACTGCTGTTTGTTCTCTTCTGGTCGTGGGCGTTCGACTGTTTCCATATCACGCGGCCGAATCACGCAGGGTACGTGCAGTTTCCAGGCTTACTGCTGATCATCTTCGCCCTGATGTTCTTACGCATCGCGCGCGATCCGGATGAGAATCGCGGCCTGATCGATTTCGGCATCGCGCTGAAAGTGGCCTACAGCGGAATCGTATTCCGGTATGCGCTCACGACCGGCATACCCAGCATGTGGATCTGGTTTGCGTGTGCGGATGTCGTCTTTCTCGTTCTCTTCGTCATCGCGCGGGCATCGACGCGCCAGCGCTCCTGAGCGAGCGATTGAATCAAGCATGCATGGCGCGCTGCGATCCACCCAGCGCTTACAGGCTCGCTTGCCCCGCGGCTGGTCGCCAGCGGCACGTGCCCGTGCGGTGGAAATCGGCGTTGCCGTGCTGCGCGGAAGCGAAAAGAAGGTGTGAGCCACTCGGCCTCGCGGTAGACTCTGGGTGTTGTGGAAATCACAGAGATCATGACCCAGTCGGTGGTGACGCTCTCGCCCGAGCAGTCGCTTCGTCAGGCGGTGGAGCTGCTTCTGACTCATCGCATCCGGCACCTCCCGGTAGTCGACGGGGACTCACGACTCGTTGGGATCGTTACTGATCGCGATGTCAAACGAGCGACGCCGTCTCTGCTTTCAGGAGTTGATCGGAAGGAGTATGAACGCGTTCTCGAGGAAACAAGAGTTGCGCAATTCATGACGCGCGAGCCAATGGCGATCACGCCCAAC
>JBGPFD010000068.1:0-15221 GCA_041483175.1 Thermoanaerobaculia bacterium
AACGCCGACGCCGATGACCATGAAGCCGAGCTGCGAGACGGTCGAGTAGGCGAGCACCTTCTTGATGTCGTTCTGGCGGATGGCGATCGTCGCGGCCACGAAGGCCGTCAGCGCGCCGATGGTGGCTACGACCATCATCGCCGTCGGAGAGAAGCGATAGAGCACGTTTGAACGCGCGATCATGTAGACGCCCGCGGTGACCATCGTCGCGGCGTGGATCAGCGCGGAGACCGGCGTCGGACCGGCCATGGCGTCGGGAAGCCAGACGTAAAGGGGAATCTGCGCCGATTTGCCGGTGGCTCCGAGGAAGAGCAGCAGGCAGATCGCCGTCGGAAGCCACGGATCGACCCCACCCGCCACGATCTGCGACACCTTGGCGAAATCGGCCGTGCCGAAATAGGCGAACATCAGGAACATGGCGATGAGGAATCCGAAATCACCGATGCGGTTGACGATAAACGCCTTCTTTCCGGCGGCCGCCGCGAACTCCTTGTCATAGAAGAAGCCAATCAGCAGGTACGAGCAGAGACCGACGCCCTCCCATCCGACGAACATCAGCAGATAGCTGCTGGCGAGAACGAGCACCAGCATCTCGGATAGAAAGAGGTTGAGATAGGAAAAGTACCGGGCATATCCCGGCTGGTGACCCATGTAGCCGATGGAGTAGAAGTGGATCAGCGTGCCGACCCACGTCACGACCATCATCATGACAATCGAGAGGGGATCGAGCTGGAAGGCGACGTCGGCACCGATTCCGCCGCTGCTGATCCAGTTGTAGACGACGTCGACGAATCGCTCGCCTCGCGGAAATGCCGCGTGGTACTGAATGGCAGCGATCGTGCCGGTGATCGCCGCGAGGAGCGACGTCCCCGGCCCGACCACCGAAACGAACCTCTTTCCCGCGCGCTGTCCGAACAGGCCGTTCAGCAGAAAGCCCAGAAACGGGAGGGCGGGGACGATCCAGAGGTGGCTCAGCATGGGCAGGACTTTTTTTCCTCCTCACGTTTGGCAGACGCGAGAAGAGCCCCGCATCTGCTTACTTCTGTTCGCGAATCCGATCCTGATCTCACCAGCGCATCAGATTGGCCTCGTCCACATCGATAGTTTGCCGGTGATGGAACAGCGAAATGAAGATGGCCAGCCCCACCGCGGCTTCGGCGGCGGCGATGGCCATCACGAAAAAGACGAAGATCAAACCGTGAAGCTGATGGAACTGGCGGGCGTAGGCAAGGAAGGTCAGATTGACCGCGTTCACCATCAGCTCGATGGACATGAAGATGGTGATGCCGTTCCTCCGCGTCAATACGCCGCAGACGCCGATGGCGAAGAGGACGGCGCTGAGGATCAAGAACCACTCTGTCGGAATCATCGCGCGGTCACTCCGCGCGCGCTGAGCAGCAGCGCGCCGACGATGGCCGCCAGCAGAAGGATGGAGACCATCTCGAAGGGGAAGATGTAGCTCTCGAAGAGGCGGATGCCGATCGTCCGTGCGTCCGCGATGAACGGCCCGGCCGGAAGCTGCAGGACCGTGTATTTCGCAATGTAGTAGACCAGGGCGATGGCGAAAGCGGCGCTGCCGACGTATCCGAGAAACTGCTGGACTGGGCGGGTCGGCGCTTCGCGCTGATGCTGCAGGTTGAGCAGCATGATCACGAACAGGAACAGCACCATGATCGCGCCGGCGTAGACGATCACCTGCAAGGCCGCGAGGAACGGCGCTTCAAGCAGCACGTACATCACGGCCAGAGAAAAGAGCGAGGCCACCAGCGAGAGCGCGCCGACCACGGTATTGCGATGGAGGATCACCACCAGGGCGAAGATCACGGCCACGGCGGCGAAGAAGAAGAACACGATGAAGTTGATCATGACGTCGTCAACTCCGAGCGAAGCGAGGGGTCAACGCTCGCAGCGCCATGACGGAAGCAGCAACATTCTCGCGGTGCGTGCATTGATCCCTCGCTTCGCTCAGGATGAATCATAGCCACTGCTCCGCGATGAACCAGGCCACCAGAAGGATATTCGCGAAGGCCAGCGGCAGGAAGACCTTCCAGCCGATGCGCATCAGGATGTCATATTTCAGGCGCGGGATCGTCCAGCGTACCCAGACGAAGACGAACATCAGGAAACTGACTTTGATCAGGAAGGCGATGACGGACAGGATGAAGCCGAGGAACGTCGCCGGCTCGCGGTACCAGGGAATGTCCCATCCGCCGAGATACATCGTGGTGATCAGCGCCGACATGGTGCCCATGGCCATGTATTCGGACATGAAGAACAGGGCGAACTTCATCGACGAATACTCGGTGTGATATCCGGCTACCAGCTCTGCGTCCGCTTCGGCGAAATCGAACGGGAGTCGATTCGTCTCCGCGAATGCCGCCACGCTGAAGACCAGGAAACTCAGCCACATGGCCGGTGAAAAGACGTTCCAGGCAGGCACTTTGATGGTGTCGAACAGAACGAAATAGCCGGTCTGCTTCCATACGACGTCGGTCAAGCGCAGCGAGCCGGCGACCATCAGCACGCTGACTGCCGACAGCGCCAGCGCCAGCTCGTAGGAGATCATCTGCGCCGACGATCGGATGCCGCCGAAGAACGAGTATTTGTTGCTCGAGGCCCATCCGGCGGTGACGATGCCGTAGACGCTCATTGACGCCAGACCGAAGATCAGCAGAATCCCGATGTTGACGTCCGCCACGATCGGCTCGAACAGGCGGCCGCCGCGAAGGACGAAGGGACGTCCCCACGGCACGACGGCGATCGTCGTCAGGGCCGGAATCAGCCCGAACATCGGCGCGAGCGTGTAGAGCCACTTGTGCGCCTGCGCCGGGATGACGTCCTCTTTGAGTATGAACTTGGCAGCGTCGGCGATGGCCTGCAAGAGCCCGAACGGTCCGACGCGGTTGGGCCCGACACGATCCTGGATGAGCGCGCTGCCGCGCCGTTCGACCCACGCCATGATCGGCGTCACGCTGAGGACGGCGGCGAGGACGATGATGATCTTCAGCAGGGAAAGGGCGACGTCGACGCGGTCGATCCCTGCCATGGTCACGCCCGCGCGGCCGTGGCGACCGCGGCGAACAAGCGCTCTTCGATCCGCCGGAAAGTTTCGACGTCGGCGACCGCCTGCCCTTTCGGAGGATAGGCCTCGTGGATCTCCTGAACGCGCCCCTGCAGATTGGTGAAGGACCCTTCCTTCTCGGCGTGAATGGTCGATGGCAGGAGCACGTCGGCGACTTCAGCCAGCGGATGGTTCGCGTCCCAGGAGTGGACAATGAGAAATTTGGCCTTACGCAGATTAGCGATCACCGCCGGATCTTTGGCCCGCGCGCTGAACTCGGCATCGCAGATGTAGAGGACATCCGTCCCGCCGGCGCCGGCGGTCAGCAAATGCTCGACGAGATCGCTCTTGCCGATGGTTCCCACCACGCCGCGGTAATTCGGTGCGGCCTGTGTCCCTTCCAGCCATTCCGTACGCGACTTCATGCGGATCGGACCGATCGCGTCCACCATGACGCCCCTCTTTGCGCCGAGCTTCGAAAAGAGGGCGTTCGCACCTTCCGCTTCTTCGTTGGTCATGTTGGCGGAAAAGATCGCGGCGAAGTTCCCGCGGGAGCCGAACGCCTGCGTGATGGCATCGAGCGCTTCGCTCCACGTGGCGATGCCGAGATAGTCCTCGTCGGTGCGGACCTTCGGGACGACGACGCGGTCGGTGTCGTAGCGCTCGTGCGAGAAGCGGCCGAAGTCGCAGAGCCAGTGGTCGTTGACCTCGGGATTGGCGCGCGGCCGGTAGCGGAAGATCTGACCGTTGCGATGCCCGATGAAGATGTTGCAGCCGACGTCGCAGCCGTTGCAGACCGACTCGGCGGAGTCGAGGTTCCATACGCGGGATTCGAAACGAAACTCGCGCGTGGTCAGCGCGCCGGTCGGACAGACGTCGGCGACGCACGCGGACATCCAGTTGTCGAGCGGTGTGCCGGCGAAGACGGCGACCTCGGTCGATGAACCGCGTTTGAAGAACGCCAGCTCGCTGGTTTCCGTGATCTCCTGGCAGAAGCGGATGCAGCGCGTGCAGTGAATGCACCGATTCATGTTCTGCACGACGTGCGGTCCGATCGCGGTGCGATCCATCCCCGGGTAGGTCCGCTTGATCTCGCCGTAACGCGACTCGACCGAGCCGTAGTTGAACGAGTAGTCCTGCAGCGGGCACTCGCCGGCCTTGTCGCAGATCGGACAGTCGAGCGGGTGGTTGATCAGCAGGAACTCCATCTGCCCGCGCCGCGCCTTCTCCACCTTGTCGTTCCACACCCAGATCTTCATGCCGTCTTTGACAGTGGTGGAACATCCGGCCTGCAGCTTCGGCACGCCCTCGATCTCCACGAGGCACATGCGGCACTGGCCGACGACAGTCAGCGACGGGTGATAGCAGAAATGCGGCACATGGACGTCGGCAGCCTTGGCGGCTTCAATGACGTTGATGCCGTCCTGGACTTCGACTTCGGTGCCGTCGATGGTAACTTTAGCCATGGGGCCAATGCTGGTGCAGGTTGAGCGCCCATGCGAGGGCGGGCGTGTCAGGGTGAAATTGTCACGGCTTGATCCGTGAAAAATTTCACAAGGGCGGAGAATACTCGCGCCGCCTTCGGTCGTCAACGCTGGACGCGAAAAGAGGAGCGATGAACAAAAGCTGTCTGCCGCGTGTTCATCGTTCATTCTTCATCGTTCATCGCCATTTGGAGTCCTAACGTGAAAAAAGATTCGATCATCGCTCTCGTCGTCATCGTCGTCGTCGGCGCCATCTGCTACGCCCTGGCGGTCAGCCGGCCGCCATTCAAGCCGACGCCGTCGCATCCCTTTTCCGCTGCCGCCGTCGGCCCGACCGTGAACGGGCGGGTGGTCATCCGTGTCAACGGCGAGGCGGTGACCCAGGAGGAGTTCGAGGCGGCCTTCAAGCTCTTCCCCGAGGACATGCAGCGGCAGTTCGCGTCAGAACCGGGGAAGATGGCGCTCGCGGAGCAACTGGTGCGGATGAAGCTGCTGGAGCAGGAAGCGCGGCGCATGGGGCTCGATCAGGATCCGAAGATCGCCGGGCAGATCGCCGCGGGGAGGACCGACGCTCTTGCCGACGCCGCCGCCGCGAAAATCTCCGCCCCGCCGACCGATGAGGCGATCCGGAGGTTCTACGCTGAGAACAAGGGACGATTCGAAACCGTCGACCTCAGCCACATTCTGTTCGCCTATACCGGCGGAACGGCTCCGCCGCGTCGCGGCGGGGCGGCACTGTCGGAGCAGGATGCGATGAAACAGGCCTACGGGGTTTACGCGAAGCTGCGATCCGGTGCCGACTTCGCGGCGCTGGCGAGTCAGTATTCGGATGATCCGGCGAGCGCGGCGCACGGAGGCCAGATCGGGCCCGTCGCCCACGGGATGCTGCCGCAGGAGCTCGAGGCGCGCGTGTTCGCCATCCCGACGGGGCAAATCAGCGGCCCGATCCCATCGCAGTTCGGCATTCACATTTTCAAAGTGAACTCGCGCGGTACGCGCCCGATCGATCAGTTGCGTCCGGCCATCGCGCAGCGGGTTCGTCAGCAGCACATGTTCGATCGTGTCGAGCTGATGCGCAGGAGCGCGAAGATCGAATTCGATGAGAAGTTCTTTCCCGACTCGAAGAACTGGGCCTCGGGAAAGAAGAAGTCGTGAGGCCGTGCTGAAGATCCTCGTCCTTGGCGCCGGCCGGATGGGACTGGGCGCCGTTTACGATCTCGTTCGCCAGCCGGATGTCGAGCGGGTCACCGTTGCCGACGCCATCTCCGGCCGTGCGCAGAGAGTTGCCTCGAGCGCCGGTGCGAAAGCTGTCCCGCTGAAGCTCGACGTGACCGAGGCAGGCGCGGCGATCGATGTGATGCGAGGTCACGATGCCGTGCTCAGTTGCGTGGTGTACGAGCTGAACGCACAGCTTGCGAACGCCGCGGTCGAGGCGCGTGTCAATTTCTGCGACCTTGGCGGCAACAACAATGTCGTCGCCGCGGAGCTGGCACTTGATGCCGACGCGCGCCGGGCCGGCATCAACATCATTCCAGATTGCGGCCTCGCGCCGGGGATGGTCGCCGTGCTCGTCGCCCACGCCGCGGCGCGGTTCGACAAGCTCGATGCCATTCACATTCGCGTCGGCGGACTGCCGCAGAATCCGAAGCCGCCGCTCGACTATCAGCTGGTCTTCTCGGTCGAGGGATTGATCAACGAATACGTCGAGCCGGCGCGCATCATTCGCAACGGTCGCATCGCTACGGTTGCATCGATGACTGAGGTGGAAGAGATCGAATTTCCGCTGCCGTTCGGCAGGCTCGAAGCTTTTCAGACCTCCGGCGGCACCTCAACGCTTCCGGATACCTTCCTCGGACGCGTTCGGGAGCTCGACTACAAGACAATCCGCTATCGCGGCCACTGCGAGCGGTTCAAGACGATGATCGACCTCGGGCTCTGCAGCAGCGAGCCGGTGGCGGTCGACGGCGTGAAGTTCGCGCCGAGGCGCGTGCTGGGGGAGCTGCTGGTGCGGAACTTGCCGGCCGACGAGCCCGATGTGGTGCTGGTCAGGGTCGAGGTCTCCGGCGGCGGGCGCACGCTGCGCTACGACATCATCGATCGTTATGACACGGCATCGGGACTCAGCGCGATGATGCGCACGACCGCGTTTCCCGCGTCCATCGTGGCGCTGATGATGGCCAGAGGACAGACCACTGCAAAAGGTGCGCTGCCGCAGGAGCGCTGCATTCCGCCGGATCGATTCATGCGCGAGCTGGCTGCGCGCCAGATCGAGGTCGTCGAGAGCTGGACGTGAGACAGCTTCTCCTTCGATGGCTTCTCAATACGCTGGCGCTCTTCGTCGTTGTGACGTTGGTTCCGGGTTTCCATTACCGGAGCCCGCTGACGCTGGCCATCGCGGCGCTGGTGCTCGGGCTCCTGAATGCCATGGTCCGGCCGATTTTCTTCGTTCTGACGCTTCCACTGACCATTCTCACGCTCGGCCTTTTTCTGATCGTTCTCAATGGAATCATGCTCGAGTTGACGGCGTGGCTCGTTCCGGGGTTCCGGATCGAGACGTTCGGGTGGGCGTGCGGCGGCGCGCTGCTGCTGGCGGTGATTTCCTTCCTGACCAACCGCATCGGACGTGAACGCCGCTCCTAGACGACCGCGCTCGGTTTTGCGTAGACTAGCGACGCTTGAACATCATCAAGAATCGCGTTGACGGCGTGACCGTGCTCGACATCCAGGGGGTCATCAAGCTGGGCGAGAGCGCGCGCGAGTTTTCCAGCTATCTGGAAAAAGTGCTCAACGACGATACGGGCCCGGTGATGATCAACTTCGAGTCGATCAACTACATGGACTCGACCGGCCTCGGCGAGCTGATCGGATATCTGCAGAAGTTCGAGGACCGCCAGCGGAAGATGGCCCTGGTCAAGCCGTCCCACCGCATTCTGGCGCTGCTCAAGATCACCAAGCTCGACACCGTGTTCAAGATCTTCGACTCGCGTGAGAGCGCGATGGCCTACCTCAACGACACCGCCGCGTGATGTAGCGCCGCCTCTCAGGCGGCGCATAGAGCCGGCTAAGAGCCGGCTCTACATTCCCTTGCCCCTCCTCTGGTTTGCAGCTAGCATTCACCGCCGCCTATGACGCACACCTTCCTTCCCGTGCTCATCATGATGATCATCGCGGTGGGCATCGGGACGACGATTCTGGCGCTGAACTGGATCATCGGCCGGCACCAGCGGAATCCGTCGAAGCTGACGCCGTACGAAAGCGGCGTTCCGCTGCTCGATCAGAACCGGAAGCGGGTGAATGTCCGCTTCTACCAGATCGCCATGCTCTTCATCCTCTTCGATATCGAGGCCGCGTTCCTCTATCCGTGGGCGGTGATCTATCGCGACGCGGCCGCCGGCCCGTCGGGGATGTTTCTGTTCGGCGAGATGATCGTCTTCGTCGCCCTCCTGGGCGTCGGGTACGTGTACGTGTGGAAGAAGAAGGCTTTTGATTGGAAATGACTCTTCATGGCTGAGTTGCATCCCGACAATCCCTACGCCCCCGATCGTTTTCCCGATCCCGAAAAGCACGTCGAGTTTCCTCCCGAGGCGAAGAAGAAATTCGAGTGGATCCTGACGCGCTACCCGAACAAGGAGGCGGCGCTTCTGCCGACGCTGCACCTGGCGCAGGAAGTGTGGGGCTGGATTTCCCCCGAGACCGTGCACTACATCGGATCGCTGCTCGACCTTTCGCCGGCGACCGTGTTCGGCGTGGTGTCGTTCTACAACATGTACAACCAGAAGCCGGTCGGGAAGTATCACCTGCAGGTCTGTACGAATCTGAGCTGCATGGTCAACCGCGCCTACGACATATACGACCACCTCTGCGAAAGGCTGCGCGTCAATCCGGGAGGAACGACTCCGGACGGCCTCTACACGGTGGTCGAAGTCGAATGTCTCGGCTCCTGCGGCACGGCCCCGGTGGTGCAGGTCAACAATGACTATCACGAGAACATGACCGTGGAAAAAATGGACGCGCTTCTTCCCCGGCTTCGCTGACGCATGGACCCGATCAAGATTCTCACCGCGAACATCGACAAGCCGAACTCGACGTCGATCGACGTGTACCGCGAGGGCGGCGGCTACAACGCGCTCGAAAAAGCGCTGAAGATGAAGCCGGAGGAGATCACGCAGGCGGTCAAGGATTCCGAGCTGCGCGGGCGCGGCGGCGCGGGGTTTCCGACCGGCGGAAAGTGGAGTTTCGTTCCGAAGAACGCGCCGAAGCCGACGTACCTGCTGTGCAACGCGGATGAATCGGAACCCGGCACGTTCAAGGATCGCCTACTGATCGAAAGAGATCCGCACCTGCTGATCGAAGGGATGATCATCAGCGCGTACGCCATCGGCTCCTGCCCGATGTCGTACATCTATATCCGCGGCGAGTTCCATTACGGCTCGACTGTGCTGGAGAAGGCGCTCGCCGAAGCGCGCCAGCGCGGATATCTAGGCAAGAACATCCTGGGCAGCGGATTCAATCTCGACATTACCGTCGCGCGCGGCGCGGGAGCGTACATCTGCGGCGAGGAGACAGGCTTGATCGAGTCGCTGGAAGGCCATCGCGGACAGCCGCGCGTGAAGCCGCCGTTTCCGGCGATCATCGGCGTCTTCGGCGGACCGACGGTCGTGCAGAACGTGGAGACGCTCACCTGCGTGCCGCTGATCATCAGTCACGGTGCGGAGTGGTTCAAATCGTTCGGCAGTCCGAAGAACACCGGACCGAAGCTGTATTGCGTTTCAGGGACGGTCAGGAAGCCGGGCGTGTACGAATTTCCGATGGGCATCAACCTGAAGGAGCTCATCTTCGATCATTGCGGTGGCGTCCCCGAGGGCCGGAAGCTGAAGGCGGTGATCCCCGGAGGAGCGTCGGCGCCGATGCTGACACCGGGAGAGATCGACATTCCGCTCAACTTCGACTCGTTGATGAAAGCGGGATCGATGCTCGGCTCGGCGGGAATCATCGTGCTCGACGACTCCGTGTGCATCGTCGACGCGGCGTGGCGCCTGGCCAAGTTCTTCGCTCACGAATCGTGCGGGCAGTGCACGCCGTGCCGGGAGGGGACAAACTGGATGGAGTCGATCCTCGATCGCATCGAGCGCGGAGGCGGTCGTCCGGGAGATGCCGACAATCTGTATGACATCGCCAGCAACATCGGTTCGGTCGTCGACCTGAAGGAAAGCGGCAAATCGCTCTGCGCGCTCGGCGATGCCTCGACGGGCCCGGTGATGTCGTCTGTCAGGAAGTTCCGCGACGAGTACGTTTACCACATCGAGCACAAGAGCTGCCTGCCGGGAACCCGGCGCTACCGCCGCCTTGACGCACCCATCGCGGCGCATTGAGATCGCCGTCACAATCGGCGAAATCCATTGCGTTACCATCATGTCCAGGAGGTCCTGTCATGAAGACCATGGTCCGTCTGGCGCTTTGTGCTTTTCTGATTACCGGGTGTGCTGGAAAACAAGCCAGCGCGCGCATTGACGATCTGAAATCGCAGGTCGACGACCTCACGCATCGCGTCAAGAATCTGGAAGACGATCTGCTGAAAGCTGACAAGCAGCTCATCCAGCAACAGCTCGCGATGCAGCAGATGCATGAGGAAATGCGGAACATCCAGACCTACTTCGACAAGATGCAGGTCGGGCAGACTGCGGCGCCGCATTGAGCCGCGATCGTTCTCCTGCCCGCTCCGGTGACCCCGGCTGGCTTCGCGCAGCGCACGAAAGGAAGTCAATGTCGAACACGATCCGTGGCATGGCTCTGATCGCCGTCATTTTTCTCGCCGCCTGTGCGGCGATCTCGCAGCAGAAGGCGCTGACGGCCGGCGCCGACAATCTCGACTTTCACAACCTGCGCGTCCTGCAGCCGAACATCACCCACGACGAGCTGCTCGCCACCATGCGCGGCCTCGCGCGCGGCCTAGGCGTCAAGTGCAATCACTGCCACGTGGCGAATCCGCCCGGATCGAAGGAAGACTTTGACTTTCCCAACGACGCGAAGCCGGAGAAACGAACCGCGCGCACGATGCTGCGCATGGTCCGCACGATCAACGCGCAGTACATCTCACGGGTGAACGGGCACGGCCAGACGGTTGGATGCATCACCTGCCACCGCGGGCATACCGTGCCGGAGATCACCCTCGCGCCGCTTCCTCCGCCGGAGACCCCGCCGCAGCCGCCAGGGCTGTAGCACCGGCGTGTAGGGGCCGGCGTCCCCGCCGGCCCGGCGGGCGAGGGTGCCCGCCGCCACACGAGATGTATTGGGCCCGATTGCACCCGCCGGCGTCTTTTCGCCGTATATAGCCATGATGAGCGCGATGGTGGACCGGGCGTCCTTCTCCGATGATGCGCTGCATCGCGCCCAGCTGGGCGACGACGACGCGTTCGCGCAGATCATCGAGGAGCATCGGGCGATGGTCTACAGCATCGCCTACAACTTCTTTGGAAACCGCGATCGAGGCGAGGAAATCGCCCAGGACGTCTTTCTGCAGTTGTACCGCAATCTGCGCAGCCTGCAGTCGCCGTCCCATCTGCTGTTCTGGCTGCGGCAGGTGACGTCGCGCAAGTGTATCGATGAGCTGCGCCGCAAGGGACCGAGAGCCGTCGATCTCAATGAGATCGACATTGCCATTGCGCCCTCGGGCTCTGATCCGTTTCTTGCGCGCCGCCTGCGGCGGCTGATCGATGCTCTTCCGGACATGCAGCGGCTCGTTCTGACGCTCCGCTATCAGGAAGATCTCGGGCCGGCCGATATCGGCGAGATCGTCGGAATGCCGGCGAATACAGTCAAAAGCACTCTGCATCGCGCGTTGGTCGCCTTGCGGAAGAACCTCGGAGAGACTCCATGAACATCGAATTGGAACTGAAGGATCTGTTGCGCCGGAGAGAACCGCCTCCGGGATTCGCGGAGCAGGTGATGGCGCGAGTGCTGGTGGACAACGGCCCCCCGCTGTCCGGACAGCCGAGGGCCGCTGTCATCCACAGAGGCTGGCGGGCGCTCGCAGCCGCGGCGCTGATGGCCATCACTCTGGGCGGGTGGGGGGTCCACGTCACGCTTCGCGCGCGCGATGAGCTGCGGCTCGCGATGCGCATCACCGCGGAAAAAGTTGGCCGCGCGCAGCAGCAGGTTCGTGCCGTATCACGTTAGAAAGGAGACATCATGCGTCGTATCTTCATCTCTCTACTGCTGGCCTTTCCCGCCGTCGCCTGGGCGCAGAACGGCCGGATCACCATCGAGATCCCGGCGTCGCTCGCCGCGAAAGCCGCTGAGTCGGTCGATGTGAATCTCGACGGAGCGATGCTTCGCCTGGCGGCGAAATTCCTGTCGGATGACATGGACCGCGAGGCGCGCGAAATGGTGCGCAAGCTCGACGGCATCTATGTTCACAGCTACGAATTCGACGACGACGGAGAGTACGACCGGTCGATTCTCGACAAGGTGCGCGCGCAGCTCGGTCCGAGCTGGAAACGGATCGTCACCGTGCAGAACCGCACGCGGGAGAATGTCGAGATCTATATGCAGCCGAACGGCGACACGATTTCCGGGCTGGTGATCCTGTCCGCTGAGCCGCGCGAATTGACGATCGTCAACATCGTCGGTCCGGTCGATCTCGACAAGCTCGCCTCGCTCGAAGGGCAATTCGGAATTCCGCACGTGACGAAGGAGCAGAGGCATGAGTAAGCGTCTGGGCGTGGCCATCGTCGCCGCGTTGCTCTGCTCGAGCGCATACGCCGATTTCAACGCCCTCGTGCGTGCGATGCACGCGCAGCGCGGGCTGCATCGCGTCTGGACTCCGGGCCTCGGGTTCGCCCGCCTGGTGGTCTGGATGATTCATCCCGTGGGAGTGCGCGATTTTCAGATCGCCCTCTTCGAAGGGAAGGCCCGATTCGACAGTCGCGATTTCGAGCGCATCCTAGGCGCTTCCGATGGCACGCCGATGGTCCAGGTGCACTCGAATCGCACCGGCGAGGTGGCGGTGATCTGGGCGCGTCCCGTTTCTGGCGACCTCATGGAAATGCTGCTGGTGGCGCACGACCCGAACGACGAGACCGTGGTCTTGCGCACGGTCGTCGACGGGGAGACGCTGGCGCGCGAGATTTCCAATCCGCGCGATGCCTCCAGGGTCGCCCGCCGATAGTGTGGTGAGTCAGAGCTACGCAGCATTTCGCTGGTGCCGTAACCGGCACCAGCCCGGAGGGTTGCGTATCTCTGACTCACCACACTGGGGTTCCGTCGTAGAATAATGCTCTTCTTTCCAGAGCATGGCGCGCCACGAAGAACGAGACGATTCGTACGATCTCCTGAACCAGTATCTCCAGGAAATCGCCCGGATTCCGCGCTTGACGCCGGAGCGCGAGCGCGAGCTCGGCCGGCGCGTCCAGCAGAATGACAAGACGGCGTTGGAAGAGCTGGTCAAGGCCAACCTTCGCTTCGTCGTCTCCTATGCCAAGCGCTACCGCAACGCGCACGTGCTGTTCCTCGATCTGATCAACGAAGGGAACATCGGGCTGATCCACGCGGCCGAGAAGTACAACCCGGACAAGAACGTCAAATTCATCACCTACGCCGTGTGGTGGATCCGGCAATCGATCCTGCACGCGCTGTCGGAGCAGGGGAGTGCGTTCCGGCTGCCGCCGAAACGGGCCAATCTGATGTACCGGCTGGAGAAGGCCATCGGCGCGGCCATCACGCAGGGCGATCACATTCCGACGGCCGAGGAGCTGGCCAAGGAGTTGGGCGTGAGCGTGCGCGAAGTGCAGACGCTGATGCACGCCGGCAGCGACAGCTTCTCGCTGAACGCGGAGCTCGACGACGAGTCGCACACCGAGCTTGCGGATGTCATCGAGCAGACGACGGTTCCGTCCGCAGAAGACGAGATGCAGGAACAGTCGCGCCGCGAGGAGCTGCTGGTGCACATGTCCGAGCTTTCGCCGAAGGAACGGCTGGTGCTCACGCTGCGGCATGGAGTGACTGACAACCTCCCGAAGAGTTTCGTCGCCCTGGCGGGTTTTCTGAACCGAACCCCCGAGAATGTCGCCGCCGTCCTGGCCACCGCGAGGAAAAAGACTTGCGAGAAGCTGCAGATCGCGGAGAACGAGCTTTCGGTTCTGCTGCTGATCACCAATCCCAACGCCGAGGCCTGGGAGTACTTCTGGAAGAAGATCGACGATCGCACGCCGGGCATGTCGCCGCAGATCGACGGGCGGCGGATCGAGTTTCTTCAAAGCCTTCGGGAGCAAGGCGCCATGCAACTTGCCGTCGACGCGCTGACGCTCGAAGAAAAGACCATCCTCAAGCTCCGCTACGGCGTTTTGCAGGATGATGAGCTGACGCTGCGCGACATCGGCGAGATCCTCGGCTTGTCGCGCGAGCGCGTCCGGCAGATCGAGTCCCGCGCCGAAGCGAAGTGCCGCCGCAGTGTGCGGCGGAGCACTGTGAAACCGTCGTGAGTGAACCCGCTAACACGCCCATGGGGCGGCTCGACGCGGTGGACGTCGGATCGAAGAAGCTGACGGTGCAGACCGAGTTCTTCTCGCGCCCCGCATGGCGTCTGGAAACGAAAGTGTACCTCGGCGGGGCGTTGAAAAAGGTGTACATCGAAGACTTCGCCGCCGTGCCGGAAGCGGAACTGCAGAAACGAATCGACGCCTTCCATCAGGCCAAGTTGGACGAAATTGTGACCGGATTGCGACGGCTCGCGCAGTAGAAACAGTCCTGAGTCCTGAGTCCTGAGTACCGAGTGTGATCTCAGGACGCAGCACTCGGCACTCAGGACTTCAAATGCGTTTAGAACACCTCACCAAAGCTGACGAAGATCGCTGGCGCGCAGACTTCGCGCGGCAGAACTGGATCTTTGGCGCGCTGACGCTCGGCGTGACCCTCCCGGAGTTTGCCGACGGCGCGCCGGCGCCGCGCACCATGCACTTCGGTTACTACCTGCAGCCGCTGCATCTGAACGCCGACGACCGCGAGGATCTGCCGCGAAAACTACTGTTCGTTCTCGCGCGCCGGAAGCCGCCGCTCGACTTTCTGGAGTTGTCCGGCGCCGGCATCCGCATCCCGCACGCCTTTCCTCCGGGCTTTACGCTTGCAAGCGTCCTGCGGATCACCATGCAGGAGTTGAAGCGAATTCCGCTCCATGAGTAGACGTTAGAATGACCTCCCATGACGCCGCTGCGCCGTCTCCTCTCGTACTTCGCCCGGCATAGGAAAGCGTTGGCCGTCGGCGGCCTGTGCGTCCTCGGATCGGCCACTTTTTCGCTGCTCAAGCCGATGATCGTGGGCAACGCGGTCAACGAGCTGACCAAGGCCATTACCCGGCAGACGCTGCTGCGCTACAGCCTGCTGCTCGTCGGCGCGTCGGCTGTCGAAGGGATATTCCTTTACCTGCAGCGCTGGATCCTCATCGGCACGTCGCGTCACATCGAGTACGAGATGCGCAACGATTTCTTCGCCCATCTCGAGCGGCTGCCGGTCCGTTACTACCAGGAGCAGCGCACCGGCGATCTGATGTCGCGTGCCACGAACGATCTGGCCTCGGTCCGCATGCTCATCGGGCCGGCGGTCATGCATTCCGCTTCGTCGCTGCTGGTGGTCATCGGCGCTTTCATCATGATGCTGCGCATCGAGCGATCGATGGCCCTCAT
>JBGPFD010000069.1:0-15148 GCA_041483175.1 Thermoanaerobaculia bacterium
CGAAGAGGCAGCGACGAGCCGGTCGAGGTTGACGCCGGTCTCGATTCCCATCCGGTCGAGCATGTAGACGAGATCCTCGGTGGCCAGATTGCCCGATGCTCCCGGCGCATATGGGGATCCGCCGAGGCCTCCCGAAGAGGCGTCGAAAGCCGCAATTCCCATTTCCAGCGCCGCCAGCGTGTTGGCCAGCGCGGTGCCGCGCGTATCGTGAAAGTGCATCGCCAGCTTGCCCGCCGGAATGACCTGCAGGAGCATCCCGATTACGCCCTGGACCTGCATCGGCGCTCCGACTCCGATCGTGTCGCCGACGGAAACTTCGTAGCACCCGAGGTCCAGGAGGCGCGCGGCGACCTCGAGGACTTTCTCCGGCGGAACGTCGCCCTCATAGGGACAGCCGAAGGCGGTGGAAATGTTGCCGCGGATGCGCATGCGCTCGTGCCGCGCGCGCGCGACGACCGATGCGTAATTGGCGAACGACTCGTCGATGGTCATGTTGATGTTGCGCTTGTTGAACGTGTCGGAAGCTGCCGTGAAGATGGCGATCGACGTCACGCCCGCTTCGATGGCGCGTTCCAATCCCTTCATGTTCGGGACGAGCACGGGATAGTCGACGCCCGGATCTTTCGGGATGTCGCGATAAACCTCTGCGGTGTCAGCCATCTGCGGGACCCACTTCGGGCTGACGAGCGCCCCCGCCTCGATCACCCGCAAGCCCGAATTGGCGAGCGCGGTGATGTATTCGACCTTCGCCTCTGTCGGGACGGTGATCGTCTCATTCTGCAGGCCGTCGCGCGGGCCGACTTCGATGATTCTGACGCTGTCGATTGGGATGCGCATATGAGTTAACCGCAAAATGTCTCTTCGCTCATCTCGCGTGGCGGCTCCCGGGCGAATCGAGGGGAACGCCGGCCGCGCAAAGCGGGCAGTTTGCCTCATCGTACGTTTGCAGCGACATCGACAAAAGCGACGCATACGGCGCGTCGAACGGGTTCTCGCGGCCGCTGCGATTGAGAATCGAGGCGAACCCCACCACCCGCCCGCCCGCTTCGCGCACCACCGCCGCGGTCTCGGTTGGCGACTTTCCTGTGGTGACGACATCCTCCACGATCACCACCGGCTCGGAGCGCTCGATGCGAAAACCGCGGCGGAGAGTCATCCGTCCGTCTTTCCTCTCGGTGAAGACGAACGGCACGCCGAGTGCCTCGGCGACGGTGTAACCGATGATGACGCCGCCGAGAGCGGGAGACACGACTCTTGCGGGCGCGAGCTCGCGGATACGCGACGCCAGCGCAGCGCCGATAGCTTTCGCGCTGCGCGGGTGTTCGAGGAGCCGTGCGCACTGTACGTAATCGGGGCTGTGCAGCCCCGAGGTCAGGCGGAAGTGTGCGTGGAGGAGCGCACCGCTCTCGCGCAGAAGCGTCGCGACGTCAATCGGCATGGCGCGCGAGGATAGAATGCGCCGAGGAGACGTGCAAATGGGTAAGCTGACCGAGCAGATCCGCACCGACCTGACCAGCTCCATGAAAGCGCGCACTGCCGACAGGACGTCCACCCTGCGCATGCTTCAGGCGGCGATCAAGAACGAGCAGATCAGCCTCGGCCATGAGCTCTCGGATGAGGAAGCGATGGCCGTAGTCCGCAAGGGAATCAAGCAGCGCCAGGACTCGGTCGAGCAGTACACGAAAGGAAACCGTCCCGAGCTCGCGGCAAAGGAAAGCGCCGAGATCGAGATTCTCAAGAGCTACATGCCCGCGGAGATGTCGGAGGCCGAGCTCGAGTCTGGCGTCCGCGAGGTCATCGCCTCTACCGGCGCGCAGTCGAAGAAGGACATGGGCAAAGTGATGAAGGAGGCTACGGCGCGCTACAAGGGGCGGGCGGAAGGGAAGAGGATTCAGGAGATCGTGGCGCGTCTGCTGCCGTAAGAATGGAACACCGGCTTCAGCCGGTGATTGGACCGGCTAGAGCCGGTGCTCCATTACCGACCATGCTTAGCAACTCCGAGCGCGAGCGTTACGCAAGACATCTGATCCTCCCCCACATGGGCGAGGAGGGTCAGCTGAAGCTGAAGGCAGCTTCCGTGCTGGTCATCGGGGTGGGCGGTCTCGGCAGTCCGGTATCGATGTATCTGTCAGCGGCGGGCGTCGGACGAATCGGCCTCGCCGATTTCGATGACGTCGAGCTGACGAACCTGCACCGTCAAGTCCTTTTTGGCACGTCGAACGTCGGCGAGCCGAAGCTCGAGGCGGCGCGGCGGCGGCTTCACGACCTGAACCCGGACGTGACTATCGAGACGCATCAGGCGGCGGTCACCTCCGAGAATGCGCTGACGATGTTCGCGCCGTATGACGTTATCGTCGATGGCACCGACAATTTTCCGACGCGCTATTTGGTGAACGATGCCTGCGTCCTGCTCGGCAAGCCGAATGTCTACGGGTCAATTTTCCGATTCGATGGACAGGCATCGGTCTTCTTCGCGAAGAAAGGTCCGTGTTACCGCTGCCTCTATCCCGAACCGCCTCCCCCGCAACTCGTCCCGTCGTGCGCCGAAGGAGGAGTTCTCGGCGTGCTTCCGGGGGTGATCGGCACGATTCAGGCGACGGAGACGATCAAGCTGATCACCGGCGCCGGTGAGCCGCTGATCGGCCGCCTGCTGCTGTTCGATGCGTTGCACATGGGTTTCCGCGAGCTTCGATTGCGCAAAGATCCGCAATGTGCGATCTGTGGCGAGCGGCCGACGATTCACGAATTAATCGACTACGAAGGATTCTGCAATCCGATGAAAACTGGAGAAGTGACGCCGGCCGAGCTGGCCGCGATGCGCGACGTGCTGTTCATTGATGTGCGGGAGACGTTCGAGTGGGATCAGGGCCACCTCGACGGGGCGCGTTTGATTCCCCTCGGACAACTGGAGCGGAATCTCGATTCCATCCCCAAGGACCGCGACGTCGTACTCTACTGCCGCAGCGGAGCGCGGAGCGCGCACGCGCTGGAGATGATGCGCGCGAACGGCTTCGCGCGCGCGAAGCACCTCAAAGGCGGTTTTTTGGCCTGGCAGCGTGCGCAGCGATAGGCCAAGGTGTCACCCCGAGCGTAAGCGAGGGGCCCGGAGGCGTGGGTCGCGCCTCCGCCCCTCCAGGCCCCTCGCTGACGCTCGAGGTGACAGCATTCGAGGTTAGCGGGCGATCGTCCGCGGGCGTCCGAACAGCACGACCACGGACTTGCCGGGCGCACGCCGCGTCGTGGCGCCGTCGAGCAGGGCCACGCCGCAATCGGTGTAGGCGGTGGAGAGGATGTTGTCGCGGTGCCCTGGCGATTCCATCCATGAGGAGACCAACAGCTCGATGGTTTCGAATCCGACGGCAAGGTTTTCGCCAGCCCGCTCGAACGGGTACTCGTGCCGCGGAAGCCAGGTGAACGGCGACCGCCCGTCGGGCGATTCGTGGCTCCAGTAGCCGAGATCTTCCATGTCGCGCATGCGATCTTCCGCCGCCGCGTCGAGACGCGGGTCGTCGCGCAGCGGCGGAAGGTTGAAGCACGCGCGATAGCTGTTCACCGCCGCGATCACCGTGTTGTGCGTGATCTCACTGGCAAACGCCGGTGTCGCGGCGAGAAGCAGAAGAACAAGCAGACGCTTCACGGATTCGCCTGGAGCGTTGGGGGCTTTGGTGCTGGCGGAGCGATCGTCGGCGGCTGGTTCACTAATTCCGTGTATTGGAACAGCGGCGTCGACAGATACCGCTCGCCGGTGTCGGGGAGAACGGCGACGACCCTCTTGCCCGCTCCCAGCTTCACCGCCTGCTGCAGAGCGGCGTAGGCGATTGCGCCGGAGGAGATGCCAACGAAGATTCCTTCTTCTTTCGCCAGTCGCCGGGCCGTGTCGACAGCCTGCTCGAAGGTCACGTCGAAGACCTCATCGACGACCGAGGCGTCGTAGATCGACGGGATGAAGCTCGGCCCGATCCCCTGCAATTTGTGGGGCGCGTACGGTCCGCCTTTGAGCACCTGCGCTTCGACCGGCATGACCGCGACGATCTTGATCGACTTGTTGCGTCGCTTCAGCACCTGGCCGCAGCCGGTGACCGTTCCGCCGGTGCCAACGCCGGCCACCACGCAATCGACCTTTTCTCCCGTGTCACGCCAAATTTCCTCGGCGGTCGTTTCCCTATGGATCTTCGGGTTTGCGGGATTGTCGAACTGCTTCGCGCGCCAGCCGCCGGGCGTTGTCGACGCGATTTCCTCGGCGACACGCAGCGCTTCCGGCAAGCCCTTCGTCCCGGGCGTTAGCACCAGTTCGGCGCCGAGTGCCTGCAGCAGTTTGCGCCGTTCGATGGAGAAGGTGTCCGGCATGACCAGAATGCATCGATAGCCTTTCGCCGCGGCGACGAACGCCAGCCCGATGCCGGTGTTTCCACTTGTGGCTTCGATGATCACGCTCTTTCCCGGTTTCAGCTCGCCGCGCTTCTCGGCGTCTTCGACCATGGAGATCGAGATTCGGTCTTTGACCGACGAGAGGGGGTTGAAGCACTCGAGTTTCACCACCACCTCGCCGCTTCCGCGCGGGGGGACGCGATGGAGTCGCACCATGGGTGTGTTGCCGATCAGCTCCGTGATGTTGTCGTAGATCTTGCCGTGCTGCATCTGTCTTTCCTCCAGAAAAAACAAAGGACCCGAACTGTCGCTCGGGTCCGCATGATGTTGATCGAATCGAAAACGCGTTACCGTCCCGCTCGACTACGGACCCTTGCATGGACAGCAACAGAGTTTTCGGGGCATGGGGTGATCACGCTACGTTGTTCGGCCAGCGGTTGTCAATCAGGCGGCGTTGCTCGCCTCGCCGAGATAGCGGTACCCGATTTTGGCAACTGCGACAATCACCGCGGCATCGGTCCCCACCGCTTTCTGCAGCTTGCGGCGCAGCCGGGTGACGTGCGTGTCGACGGTGCGGCTGTTGAGATTGAGGTCGACGCGATAGTTCCAGACGCGCGAGAGAAGCTCGTCGCGCGGGACGACGCGTTCCTTGTTACGGAAGAGATACATCAGCAGGTCGAACTCCTTCGGCGAGAGACGCAGCTTCTGGTTTTTCGCCGATGCCTCGCGTGTGGAGGGATCGAGCTTGATCAGTTCGTCTTCGCAGACGGCCTTCGCCGTGGTGGCTGCATCGCTGCGCCGCATGACGGCGTCGATCCGTGCAAACAGCTCCTGCAGCCCGAAGGGTTTGGTGATGTAGTCGTCGGCGCCGCCGCGCAGGCCGCGCACTTTGTCGGTTTCCTGGCTGCGGGCCGTCAGAAGGATGACCGGCACCTTGGAGTACTTGCGGATGTGGTCCAGCACCTCGAAGCCGCTCCGTTTCGGGAGCATGAGGTCGAGCAGTACCAGATCGGGTTGCTCGGCGTGAAAGACACGGATGGCTTCTTCGCCGTCGGCCGCTTGCAGAGTCTCGTAATTCTCCAGACGAAGGTTGATGTCCAAACCCTGACGCAGTCCGGCCTCGTCCTCAACGATCAGAATGCTGGTCATAGATTGCTCCCGGTGCTCATTGAATACGAACGTGTGGTCACTGAAGTTTCTCAGAATGCCTGTGGTGCTTCCGTGAGCCTGGACACAGCCTGCCTCTCGACTGCGGGTCCACGGGGGAAGAGCAGGCGGAAGGTCGAACCGGCGCCTGGAGCCGATTCGACCTCGACCCGCCCGCCGTGCGAGGCGACGATCTGCTGCACGAGGGTCAGCCCCAGGCCGGCACCGCGTCGCGTCTGAGTATCGGAAAATTGTGCACGATAATACGGATCGAAAATTAGTGGTAAATCTGCCGCCTCGATTCCAATCCCCTGATCCTTGACTTCGAAAATCACGTGCTCGGCGTTCTGGCGGAGGGTCATCGAAATCACCTTGCGGTCGCTGGAGTACTTCATCGCGTTGTCGATGAGATTCAGGAGAGCGCGCGAGACCGCGTCACGGTCCCACAACTGCTCGTCGACCGCCTCCTCGATCTGCAGCGTGAGCTCGAATCCCTTGCTGCGAATCCATGATTCGTAAGTGGCCACGAGGGCGGTGACCAGATCGCGCGGCCGCACGGGGGTGAACACCAGCGCCTTGGTGCTGCGGTTGTGGATGCGCGCCACGTCGAGGACGTTTTCCACCAGGTGCGACAGATGCAGAACCTCGCGCAGGACGGCGTCCTCGATTTCCGCCCGCTGCTTCTCGGTCAGTTTCGCGCTTCGCTTCAGCGTTTCGGCGCCGAGGCGGATCATCGACAGCGGCGTGCGCAGCTCGTGCGAGATGTTGGCGATCATTGCGCCGCGCAGCTTCATCGTCTCCGCTTCGCGCTTCAGACCGCGCATCGCGAGGTAGGCGCCGAGCGCGGTCAGCGCGAGGGCAACCACGCTGAACCAGATACTGATGTAGCGCGCGTTCTGCCATCCCGACGTCGCATACGCCGTGCGGACGAATGCGCGGACGGCGTAGCTCGACAGCGGCGCGTCGAGTGGGACAACGTGTGCAAAGCCGTCGGCCAACTGCAGCGAGCCGAGCCGGGAAGGTGTTGCCATGAGGAGCAACTCGGCGTGCGGCTGCATCTCGGGAGACTGGATCAGGGGCTGCTGCCGCAGGACGGGGCGGACGTGATCGATTAGCAGCGCCGGGTCATATCGATAGCGCATCAATCCGGTTGATGTGTAGAACTCGCGCGTCAGGCGTGCGCCCGGCGGACGGGTGGCTCGCTCGCTGGCGAAGATCGAATTCGTCGGGTCAACATCCGGCACGTAGATCACCGAGACGATCCATCTGTTTCTGGAGAGCCACTCCTGGAGCGCCACAGCCGTTGGTGTGCTCATACCGCGCTCGGCCTGCTGCCATTCGTCGGAGACGCGGGCGATCTCCGCGCGCACGGCGCCATCGATGCGCCCGGCGCTGATCTCCGCGGCGTAGCCTGCGTACTGCATGGCCAGCGTCTGAACGCCGCTCTCGAGCCGCGCCGACAACTCGTATGAGCGCCACGCCAGCACGCCCAGACCGATGGAAATGATGACGAACGGCAGGAGAATGGACGCCCGTTCCGGGCGATCACTCGTGCGGGGAGGTGCTGTCAGCCGGGTCGATCGAGAGCGGAGCATTCTGTCCCGCCATCACTGCTGCGCCGGCGCGGCAGAGGCCATGTTGTGAAACTCGGTGAGATGCTGCGCCACGATCTTGTCGATCTGCGCCTTCGTGTACGGCTCCATCCGCACGTCGAAATGCTTTTGCATCCCGTGCCGTTGCACGATCATCCACAGACGGCCGGTCTCCTTCGCCTCGCTCAGGATGTCCTTGAAGTCCTTGATCATCGCCTCTTTCGTCGACTTGCCGTTGACCGCCATGAGCCGGTCGCCGGGACGTAAGCCGTCGCGAGCGGCCGGTCCGTCTTCCACCACCGTCTTGATCGCGAGGCCGGGGTTCAACTCCATCAATTGCACGCCGAGGTAGCGTCGGCCGGAGAGCATCTGCCGGATGGCGCGCTCGCACTCCTGCGCCGAGGCGCTGCACTTCTTCGCTTCGCCGGCTTGCGCCGCGGTGGCGGCCACAAAGAGGACGAGAACGGCGAGCCGAAACCTGCGGAAATCTTGCATTTTGCTGAGGCGAGGATCCTTGGCTGACAAATCTAAGCCGAATCGCTCGCAGTGAGAATAACAAATTAGAAAACGTAGGATGAATTCCAGCGACCGCTCCGCTACCTTCCCGAAGGGCGGCGTCGTGGCGGGGGTGGCGGAGGGGTGTTCGGACCGTAGACGCGCAGCGAATAGCGGTCGGCGATAACTACCTTGCCGCCGCTTGCCGCGATGTCCATCGGGGCCACAGGGTGCATCGCAGCCGGCTGCAGTACGGCAGGGTTGGTCAGATCAAGGCTCTCCACCAACCCGGCGCTGGCGAGCCAGGCAATGTCGCCGTCGGCGTTAACGGCCACTGAAGAGGCCGGCACAAAGCTCGTCTGGATCGGATTGAGCGAATTGGCGATCGAGAGAAGGTGAACGCCGTCAGCAGAAAGCACCAGCAGCAATTCGGGATGCCGTGCCGTTGCTGGCACGATCTCCGTGCGAATCCCGCCGACGACCGTGGTGTTCGCGATCCGCGCGTTGTGCGGATCGGAAAGATCGACCGTTACGAGCATGCTTCCCATGTACATGATCCACGCTGTGTCGCCCTCGGCGGCGGCGTCCGAGTAATGCCCTTTCAGCCCGCCGATCTGCAGTGGCTCGGCGAAATTGTCGAAATCGACGACGTGGAATCCGGAGTAGGTGTTCGCTTCGACGATCGTATTGCGCGCGAACGCCGCGCCGCTCGGCGGGCCGCCGGAGGAATGAAACACTTTGATCACTCGCGGTGCATATGGGTTGCTGATGTCGATCAACTGCACGTCGCCGCGCCCATAGACGATGGCTCGATTGCCCTTCACTTTCACTCGGTCGCCGCTGCCGTCGACCTGCAGCGACGCGATCTCCCGAGGTGCCGTGGTGGTGGAGACATCGATGACCCGGAAAAACGGACGGTCGGAGACGTACGCGAGAGTGCCGTCGGTTGCCGCGCCGGAGAGAGGACCGGCGAAATCGCGGAACTCACCTGCGAGCCGCGGTACCGAAGGATCTGTTGCATCGAAGAGCCGCAGCGGAGTTCCCGTGTTGCCGGCGACCCCGAACGCATCGAAGAGCATGCCGGAAACGAAGAGGCGCATGCCCGAAGCAGCGATCGCCTGCCCCGGTTCCTCGAAGGTCGCCGTTAGAACGGGAACGCCCGAAGTAAGGTCGAAAACGTGAATGCGATCTGGCTGCTCGGTGACGAATGCCCTGCTGCCGCTCACCGCGATTGTGGCGAAATCGATCGCCCCATCGCCGCTGCGTCCAAGCAGCTTCGGCGTGGCGGCGCTCAGATCGTAGGTCACAAGACCATGTGCGCCCGCGGCGACGAAAAGCGTGTCGCCGTCGATCGCCAAGTCTCGCGCATCCTCGGGGACGACGATCGGATCGTGCGCGCCGCTGATGTCGTAGATGTGCACGCCAACTCCCATGACGGCTGCGAGCAGAGTATCGCCGTGCCACGCGAGAGCCGCGGGTGGTGACGGAAGAAGAACGCGCGCGACGGCGATGCGCGTCGCGGCATCCCAGACGGTGATTCCGCCGGGCGTGACGCCGGCGAGATCGCGCCCGTTGCAGGCGACGATCGAGGCGATTTCGTCGCCGTCGACGCTTGTGCGCGCGAGGCTGCCGTCGGCGGCAACCGAGAAGCGTTCCACGCCTGCGCGCGTGGCCACCGCCAGATCGCTCTCGCCGATCAGCGCGAGATCGCTGCTCTCGGCTTGCGTCTCCGCGACCGCAACGCGTCGAATCGCCGGCTGGGAGACGTCGTACACTGCCACTCCTCGCCCGTCGGCCGCGAATACGAGATTTCCGTGGGCGACGAACCGGTGACTGTTGCCGCGCGATCCCCACTCGCCCGATTGAGCCGAGGCGACGAGCGGGATGCAGGCGAAGAGAAGGGTGATGGTGATCCGACGCACGAGCGCGCCGAATGCAATTGTTGCGCTCACTCGAAAACCAGCCGCCCGAACGCGGCGACGACGTGAAAATCGGCGGGCGTCTTCATCGTCGGCATCCAGGAGCTGAATTCGTCTCCCCGGGACGCGCTGCGGTCGATGCGAAAAAAATTCGCGCGCCACTCCTCGCCGGCCGCGGGGCGCCGCACGCCGAGCGCAGCGAACGGAATGCGCACGATGGTGTCGGCAACTTCCGGGGTCCTGCGGATGGCGGCGAACAGCCCTTCGCAATCCCAACTCCGATCGGCGCGCATGGTCGCACGAACTCCGTCGGGCGATTCGATGCGCGCGTCGAACGTCGCCCCCAGCGGGTTCACTTCGATTTCGAAGTAGCGCTCTGGTTCGTGCGGCGCGAGAAAAATTTCGACTGCGTCTTCGTCATAGAGCGGATCGTCGTGCCGCAAATACGTGGCCACGACTTCGTCGTCTTGTGCGCGAAAGAGAACGTCCAGATATCGGTCGTCTGCGTAAACCGTCACGCTTGTGACCAGGCGCGGAGGCGAGCCATCGGTCGCTTTGCGCAGTTTCAGTGGGTGGCAACCGGCAGGTGCCGTCCACGGCTCTTCCATCGAGAACTCTGCCCGGCGCACGATCAGCGTCATGGTTTCAACATGATAGGGCGCGGCATAGGGCGTGCAACGACCGGTCAGCGGGATGGTGGGCGATGGTAGACCCTGAACTGGAAGAACTGAAACGCGAGTTTCTCGCTGAGGCCCGGGAGAAGGTTCGCGAGATCGCGTCGAGCCTCGACGGCGGTGGCAGCCCGGATTCTCTCGAGCGGCTCACCTATCTCGCGCATCAGCTCAAAGGCTCTGGCGGAAGCTACGGCTTCGAACGGATTTCCGCCGAGGCAGCCCAGTTGGAAAAGGCCGTGGAGGGGCTGGAGAACGAGCGTGCGGCGGATCGGCAGAAAAAGAAAATCCAGCAGCACATCTCGAATCTCCGCGCGGAGATCGACCGACACCTAGCCGAGTTCCCGACGGCGGTTTCCTGAGGCCCGGCCGCGCTCGGCCTTGACCTGATTGCGCCCCCGGCGCTTGGCGCGATAGAGCGCGGAGTCGGCGGCGACGATCAACTCGCGCGCGCTGTGAGTGCCCGGGCTCGGCACCGTGCCGACGCCGACGCTCACCGTGACGGGGATGGGACCGGCCTGCGTCCTGGCCGGCTGCGACTCGACCAGAGCGCGAATTTTCTCCGCGAACCGCAGGGCATCGTCGACATTCGTCTCCGGCATCATCACCGCGAATTCGTCACCGCCATAACGCGCAACGAGGTCGGTGCTGCGGGTCGACTCCTGAAAGATCTGTGAGACCGCCTTCAGCACCTCATCGCCGATCGCGTGGCCGTGGCTGTCGTTGATCCTCTTGAACAAGTCGAGGTCGATGATCACCAGAGATAGCGGGCGCCCGTAGCGCTCCGACTCTTCGAACGCGCGCGCGAGCTCATCCTGGAGGTAGCGGTGGTTGTAGAGGCCGGTGAGGCCGTCGGTGATCGACAGCAGCTCGAGCCGCTTGTTCGTCTCCATCAGCTCGTTCTGCAGATCGACGATCCGCTTCGCGGCGCGGATGCGCGCCAGCAGCTCCGCCGATTGAAACGGCTTGGTGATGTAGTCGTCCGCGCCGAGATCGAGCCCCTTGACCTTGTCTTCCTGCTCGTCCTTGCCGGTGAGCATGATGATGTAACGACTCTTGAACTCCGGATTGGTCTTCAGCTCATGGCACAGCTCCACGCCGTCCATGTCCGGCAAACCGCGGTCGAGAATCGCCAGATCCCAGCCGATCTTCGCCATCTGCTGGCGTGCTTCGGTGCCGGTAGCGAACTCGATGATGTCGTACCCGCCGCGGTGGAGCAGAAGACGCACCAGGCGGCGAATTGCGGCGTCGTCGTCCACTACGGAGATGCAGAACTTCCGGATCCGCGGCATGACACCCTCAGCGGCAAACGCGGTGCCATCCCGTCAAAGTTCCCAGGAATGCTGCCCGGGCAGCAGGCGTTTTGGCGTATCCACGCGGATCATTGACAAGTTGGGGGCGCAACGGCTTCGACGGGAGCATGTCGGGGCTACGGTTGCATGCCGAGCTGATTGACTCGTAAATCCGATCAAACTGAGTAGCTGCGAACAACAGCGAACTCGCACTCGCAGCCTAATTAGGCCTGCGACGCCCAATCCGGTGGTTGCTCACGCCGCCGGAACGGGTGTCATCAATGTGAGCTAAGGATTCGCGGCCCGTCTCACCGCGAGTCACGAAAACTGCGAGGCTGGTTCGCGTTCATTCCCCGCTCTCGGGTAGAACGCGAACGAGATAAAAACGAGAGCTAAGCATGTAGGAGCTGGGTCGCCACTGTTTTCGGACGCGGGTTCAACTCCCGCCGCCTCCACCAATTCAACTCCTTTTCAGTGAGCTACTTAGCTCGCCAAACCGCGAATCTGCGTACGCAATACGTGCGCTTAGTGACGCAGGCGGCAACCCCGCCGCCTCCACTATATTTTTCTGAATGGCAGGGTCGCACTTCGCTCCTCTCAATCACTACTTGCTGAACGCGTGAATGTGACTTACCGGATCGCGCCAGAAGGAGTGGAGATGAGTGTCACTCAAAGCAGCGGCGGCGCTGCGTTCAGCCAGATTAACGTTTCCGGGACTTCATATACGGACAATAACGTCCTCCCCGGGACCACATACCTGTGCAAAGTGAAAGCGGTAGTTGGTAGCGCAACGACGAATTTCAGCAATAACGACCTTGCTACGACGACAACTTTCACCGACGCCAATTCGCTGCAGGGAATCTCGATTCTCGCAACACATCTTTTAGAGATACGCAACGCCGCCAACATGGTGCTCGTTGCGGCCAATCTACCGACTGTCTCATGGCCATCTTTAACGTCAGGCGTCACAGTGATCCAAGCAAGCGATATCGCGGCGGTGCGGACTGCCTTAGTGAATGCGTACTACAGCATCGGCTTGCCGATCCCAAACTTTAGTGAGCCGATAACTGCAGGTACGACGATTGTGAAGGCGACACACTTTCAGGAGCTTCGAAATTTAGTGAATTGATTTATGAAAAATGCGACCGTTACCCTCTACGCAGTTTGGCTCCTGCACGCGTCATCGGCACTCGCGCAGATACCGTCTTGTACGCCGCCTGTTGCCTCAACGATCGCGATTTCCTATCACGGCGCAACATCGGGTTGTTCTGAAGCAGCAGGGAGTCCGCCGTGCATCGTGGGCGAAAATGTCCAGTTCTTCCTCGCAAGCGGCGCGAATGTAGGCAACTGCTTGATCGTGTACATTTGGAGTTTCCCGGAAGGTCCCGTCACCGGTCAACCACCTCAGAATCAACAGTTCCAGAATCCCGGTACCTACACGGTGACGCTCACAATGACAAACGATTCTCCTCCGTTCACGTTGATGGTCACGCAGCCTGTTCGTGTGGCCGCAGCTGCGTCGATTCCAGCACTTAGTCCGACTGTGATTGCGCTTCTCCTCCTGTCGATGACTTTAATTGGAGTACAACGTCTGAAGGCTTAGCGAGCCAGCGCCCGCGTACGAAATACGTACGCGATTGCGGGGGAACAGGAGCGTCCCGAGCCTCCTAAGCCTCAGTGTTTTGTGTAAGTTACTGAAAACACGTGCGCCTGAACGGTTCAACTCCCGCCGCCTCCACCAACTCACCATTCAACGATGTCCAGCGCCGTCCGTCGAATGGGGCGGCTAAACCTCAAGGTCTCTGCAGACTAACGAATCTGCGGCGTCTCAGTACCGCTGCAAATACCCGCCGGGAACAGCTCCGCAGGTTCCGCTCGCTGCATTCCTCGGCTATCGACGATGCCGCGGCAAGGTGTCCTTCTTCAGTCGGTGCTCAAATGAATCTTCTACCCTGCATCGGTTGACGATCGCGGTCTCGTCAGCCGTCTCGCCCACGGTCCGGTGTGAGCGTATGCTGTGAGCGTTCCCTGACGAATTCTTCCCCCGCCGCCGTGCCGTGCAAGGTACAAAGGAGAACTCTGTGAAAGCCATGATGCGTCTCGTCGTTGCGTCGTTTGTCGCAGCGATCGTCACCGTCGGCGCCACGCCAGCCGACGTCAAAAAGTCGCCGAAAACAGCCGAGAAGGCCGCTTCGGCGAGCGGCACGTTGGAGCTCAACGGGAAATCGATTCCCATCCGCAATGCAGTGGCAATTACGCAGCCGGCCCACTACGGCACTGGTTCCGACTACCTCGTCGTCCTAGGCGCCGCCCCGGCTGCCGCCAACGCGATCGCAGCGGCCAAGTCTCTGGACGAGGTTCGAGACAAGGGAACGAAGGGGATGACCGGTGTCATCGCCCTGCTCCGCGAAGGATTGGATCCGTGGGTCGAGCTTCGCGATCCGAGTGTGAAGGGCCAAGCCGGTGTCACCGCGTCATTCGTGCCCACCGCAAGAACCGCCGACCGGATCGCGGGCAAGGTCACAGGGCAGACCGAATACAACGCCAAGCCCGTGAAGTTCAACATCACCTTTGATGCCCCAGTGATCCGGAAACTGGTGAAGTAGGGATGCCTCTGTCCTCTGTACTCCTAGTCCTGGCTTGTCACGAAGATGGCCGATTCGTATGGAGCGGCGGGGGATATAAAATGTGGATCATCGCGATCTGAAGCCGTTCGGCCGGGAGAAAGCGCCAGCCGTCTCCGGCGTGAGTATCGTGGAAAGAAAAGAAGGAGGATCGACAATGAGATTCAGCAGGAAAGTTTTCCCCGGTGTGGTGGCGGCGTTCCTCGTGATGGCGTCGCCCCTCGGTGCCTTCACACTCCTTGAGTCCAATTCGAATCAGAAGGTCCTGGTCGCGAGGGGGGACACTTTCCGCGCCCACGTCCGGCTCGGCCAGGCCGCCCTCGGCGACGGCTCTGTCAAGCTCCAGCCGGGCGAGTACAACGTCGAAATCTTCTCGATGGGGGACGGCTCCGTCCGCGCCAGCTTCTTCGACCTGACCGGACGAAAGGCCGGAGAAGCGCACGGGCTCATCGCGCTCCTCAGGCCTGCCGCGACGGCGCCCGCGAGCACAAACGTTCCCGCGGTGCAGTCTCAAGGGACGAACGCGAAGGTTGCCACGGCGCGCGCGAGCACAAACGTTCCCGCGGTGCAGTCTCAAGGGACGAGCGTCCAAACGGTTGCGCCGGGCTCGCCCGCCGGACAGGTCGCCCTCAACTTCACAACGCTCGGTTTCGCACCGAACAGCCGGTCGAGCTTCCGCCAGCAGGGCCCGAAGCTGAACCTCGAGATCCTCTCGCAGGATGGGAGCCGCGGAGTCCTCATCGGGCTCCTTGTCCCCGCCGTCCAGAAGGTCCGGGAGGCAGCGGTCAAGCATTAACGCGACCGCCGGGCGAGTCGATGGCAGTGGCGGACGGCTCGAAGATCAGGGAGTGAGCAGGTGCCGGCCCGTGGCGATATGCGTCTCTCGCTGAGCGCGTTCGTCACGGGCTTCGCCACGCTCGGGCTCGAGGTCGCCGCTCTCCGGCTCCTTGCGCCGTCGTTCGGCTCGAACCTTCTCGTCTTCTCGAACGTTGTCGGTGTGATTCTGGCGGGCCTCGCGGTGGGCTACGCCCTCGGCGGCCG
>JBGPFD010000070.1:0-15057 GCA_041483175.1 Thermoanaerobaculia bacterium
ACGGCCGGAGAACGAGAGCTGGTGGCCGGCATACACGGCATGGCAGGCGTTTGCGGTCAAAGTGCTGACGGAGGGTGGACGGAACGAGGACAGCAACATCAACCGGCTCTACTCCTACGTCGATCTTATGCCGATCTTCGGAGTCGCATTCCTCGCGGACGTCGATGCGCAGCATCGCGACGACCTCCTGCGACGCATCAACAATGCCATTCTCCCGGAGGGTGGGACCGCGCACGTCGAGGAGCTGACCGATCCGTATCTGATGTGGTTCTGGAACTCGAATGTTCGCACCACGGCCATCGTCCTCGACACGCTGGTGCGTGGAAGACAGCCGGCCTCCGCGATCCAACCGATCGTCCGCTGGCTGATGCGCGTGCGCGACAAAGGGCGTTGGGGAAACACGCAGGAGAACGCCTGGGCGATGGAGGCGCTGGTCGATTACTACCGCCGCTATGAGCAGGAAACGCCGAACTTCACCGCGACCGTTGCGCTTGCGGATGCGGTCATCGCCCGCGATGAGTTTCGCGGCCGGACGACGGCCGCGAAGAGCCACGACATTCCGATGCCGAAGCTGCTCAATGCAGGGGCCGGCGACCCCGCCCGCCCGGCGGGTGGGACGCCCGCCGCTACACAGGTCGTGTTCACTAAGGACGGGACCGGCACGCTCTTTTATCTGATGCGGTTGAAGTATGGCCTCGCCGGCATCTTCCAGGACGCCGCCGATCGCGGATTCTCGCTCGAGCGCCGCTACTCGCAGTCGGCGGTGAAGGCGGGCGATCTCGTGAAAGTCACGCTGCGCATCCGCAACACGAAGGAGCGGCGCTTCGTCGCGCTGACTGATCCGATTCCCGCCGGCACGGAGCCGGTCGAGTCCTGGTTCGCCACCACGGCGGCGCGGCTCTCCGAGGAACAGCGGCGCGAGGAGACAATGGGAAACGACTGGATGCAGTGGTGGGAGCACGGCGGGTTCGATCACGTCGAGCGCCACGACGATCGCGTCAATCTCTTCGCCACGCGGCTTAGCGAAGGAGTGCACGAATTTACGTATGTCGTCCGCGCCACAACGGCCGGAACGTTCATCACCGCGCCGGGGCGCATCGAGGAGATGTACCAGCCCGAGGTGTTCGGCCGCACGCCGACGGACGTGGTCGAGATCAAGCCGTGATAAATCCTGGGCCGCGCATGCGGCGAAGGATCCTCTTCGCTGTAGTAGTCGGGGGATCCCACGCTGCGCTCGGGATTTGGGTCCGGCTCGGGCCGATTCCGATGATTCAGCCGCAAATCACCCCGACGGTCGTTGATCGCAATGGCGTCATTCTGTACGAGCCGCTTTCCGAGGAAGGAACGCGCAGCCGGTGGATCGGTGAGGTGCCGCGGAATGTGGCGTGGGCGACGATCGCGGCGGAGGACCGCCGGTTCGAGCAGCACCCCGGCATCGATCCGATCGCGGTTGCGCGAGCGCTGCTGCACGACGTCCGCCGGATGCGCGCGGTCGAGGGCGGCTCGACGATCACGCAGCAGGTCGCGAAGCTTATCCTGCCGCCTTCGCCGCGCACGATCGCGGCCAAGATCCGTGAAGCGATCATCGCATTGCGTCTCGAGCGCCGCTACTCGAAACGGGAGCTCCTCGCGCTCTATCTGAACCTCGCGCCATACGGGGAACAGACGACCGGCATCGCGCGAGCGAGCGAGCGGTACTTCGGCTGCGCGCCCGAGCAGTTGACCATCGCGCAGGCTGCGTATCTCGCGGCGCTTCCGCAGCGGCCCGGAACGCCGCGGCGCGCCCTGCTGCGCCAGCGGCTGATTCTCCGCCGCATGCGGAGTCTCGCCATGATCGGCGAAGCCGAATGGCGCACGGCGCGAGCCGAACGCCTGGCCTTCGATCGCGGTCGCCATCCGCTTCTGGCGCCCCATTTCGTCGAACGAGTGCTTGGGACGTGGGCCGGGCTCTCCAGCCCGGCCGAACCGGCTGAGAGCCGGTTCTACGTCATCCGCACAACCCTCGACTCCAGTCTCCCGCGCGACATCCACGGCATCATCGAACGGGTGCTTGGGACGTGGGCCGGGCTCTCCAGCCCGGCCGAACCGGCTGAGAGCCGGTTCTACGTCATCCGCACAACTCTCGACTCCAATCTCCAGCGCAAGATCCACGGCATCATCAAACGGGTGCTTGGGACGTGGGCCGGGCTCTCCAGCCCGGCCGAACCGGCTGAGAGCCGGTTCTACGTCATCCGCACAACTCTCGACTCCAATCTCCAGCGCGACATCCATGGCATCATCGCCGCGCAACGCGACAATCTGCTGCGCCACGGCGCGCACAGCGTCGCGGTCGCGGTGCTCGACAATCGCAGCGGCGACTGGCTTGCTTGGGAAGGATCGGGCGATTATTTCGGGCAGTCGTTCGGCGGCGCGATCGACGGCGTGACCACGCCACGCCAGCCCGGATCGACGCTCAAGCCGTTTACCTACGCGCTCGCCTTCGAGGAGGGGTTCACGCCGGCGACAGTCATCGCCGACGTGCCGTCGCATTTCCCGACCGCCGAAGAAGGGGTGGTCTACACGCCGCGCAACTACGACGGCCGCTTTCGCGGTCCGCTCCGCGCGCGCGCCGCCCTGGCCGGATCGGAGAACGTCCCGGCCGTCGCCGTGCTATCGCGAATCGGGCCGCCGTCGCTGCTGCGCCTGCTTCGCCACACCGGCTTCCACGATCTGACGCGCACCGCTGATTACTACGGCGTCGGCCTGACCCTCGGCGATGCCGAAGTTACGCTCGAGCAGCTCGTCACCGGGTACGCGATGTTCGCGCGCGGCGGCGCCGCCGTCCGGCCGCGAATGCTGCTCGACAACCGACAACCGACTGCCGACAAGCGAGTGCTATCGGCCCGGACGTCGTTCTGGATTACGGACATTCTCAGCGACCAACACGCCCGTGAATACATCTTCGGGTCCGGCGGCAGTCTCGATTTTCCGTTTTCCGTCGCGGCGAAGACCGGGACCTCGCAGGCGTATCACGACAACTGGACCATCGGCTACACGCGCGAGGTCACGGTGGGTGTGTGGGTGGGAAACTTCGATCGCGACGTGCTGCGGAATTCGAGCGGGATCACCGGCGCCGCGCCGATTTTCCACGACGTGATGCTCGCCGCCGCGAAGCGGGTGGGCGGGAGTGGGGGGGCGATCGTCGAGCGTCCACCGGATCTGGAACCGCAGCCGGTTTGCGCTCTTTCGGGCAAGCGTCCGTCGATTTTCTGCCCGGCCATCGAGACCGAATGGCTCCCCGCAGATGCGCCGGTGGAGTTCTGTCCGTGGCATCATCCGGAGCGCGTCGAGCTTCCGGCGGAGTATCGCGCGTGGGAGCCGGTTGGCCGATCGCCGATCGCCGTTCGCCAGGACGAGCATCGCGTTCGCATTCTCAATCCGCCGAATGGCACGACGTATCTCGTCGATCCGACGCTTCGCCGCGAGTTTCAGGCGATCCGGTTGAAGGCGAGCGCGCCGGCGAAGTGGATCGTCGACGGCCGTCCCGAGCACGAGGAATGGCCGCTGGTCGCCGGAAAGCACACCATCACGGCCATCGATCGCGCCGGCAATCGCGATCAGGTTCAGATCACGGTGCGTTGAGGCAGGCGCCCCAACGCCGTGACAACTACCCCTCGCCGCGCGTGGAGTTTCACTGAAGCGTGTACGGCAATTTCGGGCGATTGCCCCATACTTGACTTGCAACAAAAAAGGTCATGAAGAAACCCATCGTTGGAATCGGTTCGGACGTGGTGCAGAGAAAAGGGGAGCGCGAACGGGCGTTCACCTATACCAGTTACATCGAGTCGCTGCGGCGCGCCGGCGCCGTGCCGGTGCTCATTCCGCCGCAGCCGGAAAACGCGGAGGTCATCGTCGAGGGGCTGGACGGAATCGTCCTCGCCGGCGGCGATGATTGCGACCCCGCCGTCTACGGCGAGGCGCGGCATCCGGCCGTCGAGCCAATGGATCCGCGCCGCCAGAGCAACGAGCTGACCCTGGCGCGCATCGCTCGCGAGCGCCGCATCCCGACGCTCGGCATCTGCCTCGGCGTGCAGATGATGAACGTCGCCGCGGGCGGAACACTGATCCAGGACATCGACTCGGAGCTGCGCACCGACATCGAGCACGCCAGCGCGGCGAGCGATCGTCACCGGCACGACGTCATCATCGAACAGGGCACCCACCTGGCGGAGATCGTCGGCGAGCAGGAGCTGGATGTGAATTCGTCGCACCATCAGGCCATCCGCCACGTCGGCGAAGGCCTGCGCGTGACCGCCCAGGCTCCCGACGGCATCATCGAAGGGCTGGAAGATCCCGGGCACCCGTTCTACATCGGCGTGCAGTGGCACCCCGAGGACATGGCGGGGGAGGGATCGGCGACGGCGCTGTTTGACGCATTCGTCGACGCGGCGCGCACGTACAGCGAGAAGAAGCGGAGCGCTGCTGCTGATTTGTCACCGGTGGGCGCGGCAAAATCGGAATAGGGGGTCGGAACCCCGAGTTCATGACCGCGATGGAGGATCCAGCGTGAGACGAACCCTTCTGCTTGCTGCAATGGCGATGCTATTGACCCAGCAGGCCTTCGCCGGCCCTTGGCTGACCTCGCTCTCCGTTGCACAGAAAAAGGCGAAGGAAAAGAACGCATTGATCTTCGTCGACCTCTTTGCCGACTGGTGTGGCTGGTGTCACCGGATGGAGCAGGAGGTCTTCCCTTCGGAAGCTTTTCAGAAGGCCACTGATAGCAAGATTCTCCTCCGCCTGAATACCGAAGACGGTAGCGAGGGAACGAAGGTCGCGCAGCAGTACAGCGTGAGTACGCTTCCGACGTTTCTGCTTCTCACGTCGGACCTGGCCCTTGCCGGCGTCATTCACGGTTACTTTCCGTCGACCCCGTTCATCGAGGTCATGGCGGACGTCGAAAAGAAGTACCAGGACTTCCAGAAGCGCGTGGCCGGCGAATCGTCAATGGGAAAGGATTACGCAAAACGCCTCGATCTGGCGAAGGAGTTCCGTTCGCGCTTTGCGCTGACACAGAGCGAGACGCGATTCAAGAAGCTCATCGCCGAGTCCGACGTGCCGGCCGGCGTGCGCGATGAGGCGTATTACGAGCTGGCGCTGACGCAGGTGCTCGGGCGACGATTTGACGACGGTCTGAAGACGATCCGCAAATTCGGCACCGTCCAGAACAAGGGTGACGCGTACGAGAAATCGCGCCTTCTCGCCGGCGACATCTACGTGCAGCAGGGGAAGTATCAGATGGCGGTGAATGAATTCCACTCCTTCAAGAGCAGCTTCCCCAAGTCGCAGTACATTCAGAACGTCGACGCGGTGCTCCCGCAGCTCGAGAAGCGGCTCGCCAGCAGCCGGGTGCAGTAGTCGGTGCGTTCCCCTGCGTTTTCCGCCCTTCTGCTTCTCATCGCCGCCGCCGCGCCGGCGCAGATCGGCCTCACCAGCGCGACCAATCCAGCCCCGAAGGAGCTGGTCGCGTTGCACGGCACGGTCAACCAGCGCAACGGCGATGAAGTGCGCGGGGTGGTCACCGCGAAGATCGAGAGCGGATGGCACATCAACTCCGCGCATCCACTCGACTCGTTTGCCATTCCCACGGTCTTATCGTTCGATCCGCCTGCCGCCGATCTGGTCAGCGCAATCTATCCGCAGCACACAGTGAAGAGCTTCACCTTCAGCGGGGGCAACAAGCTCGCGGTGTACGAAGGGACGATCGAGATTCCGTTCGTCGCGAGGCTGAAGAGCGACGCGAAATCGCTCACCGCATCGCTGCACTATCAGGCGTGCAATGACAATGTCTGCCTGCCGCCGAAGGACGCAAAAGGGGAGATTCCAGTAAACGTGGGACGGGCTCTCGGCCCGTCTGCGCCGGCCGAGAGCCGGCGCTACGTGGCCCTCTCCGCCGCCCCGAAAAACGGGATCGCGCCGACCGACAAGCTCTCCGCGGCGTTCGTGTCGCACGGCCTCCCGCTCACCTTGGCCATCCTCTTTCTCGGCGGGCTGGCGCTCAATCTGACGCCGTGCGTTTTCCCGATGATCCCCATCACCGTCGGATTCTTCGCCATGCAGAGCGACGGACGGCGCTCGCGCCGTTTTGTGCTCTCCGCGTCGTACGTCCTCGGGCTGGTGGTCATGTACTCGGCCCTCGGCGTGCTCGCTGCGCTCAGCGGGAAAATGTTCGGCGCCTGGCTGCAGAATCCGGCCGTGCTGATCGGATTCGCCGTGTTGATGCTCGTGCTCGCGTCCTCGATGTTCGGTGCCTGGGAGATGACCGTGCCCCAGTTCATCGCGCGGCGGTCGGGGGGACGGGCGGGTGTGGCGGGGGCGGCAGTGATGGGGCTTTTCGTCGGCATCGTCGCCGCGCCGTGCGTCGGCCCCGTGGTCGTGGCGCTCTTCACGCTGGTCGCTGAGATCGGGAAACCATTGATCGGATTCGTGATGTTCGGCGCGCTGGGATTTGGGCTCGGGTTTCCATATCTAGTGGCTTTGAACGCACTGCCGAAGCCGGGCGAGTGGATGGTTCAGGTCAAGAAGGCGATGGGATTCGTGCTGATTGCCATGGCCGTCTACTTCGTCCGTCCGTTGATCGGCGACAGCGCGTTTCGATGGGGCGTGGCGGCGAGCCTGCTGATCGGCGCTGCGTTCCTTTTCTTCAGCCGGAGCGTGGGCCCGCGCGGCGGGCGTGTGATGCGCCTCGCGTGCGCGTCGCTTCTTCTGATCGCCGGCGCGGCGTTCGCTCTGCCGCGCTCGAGCGGCGCGAAAATCGAGTGGCAGCAATACGAGAGTGCCGTACTCGCGTCGTCGGCCGGCAAGCCGGTGATTATCGACTTCTACGCTGACTGGTGCCTGCCGTGCAAAGAGCTCGACGCGAACACGTTCAGCGATCGGGCAGTGGCCGGTGAGCTCGCGCGATTCGTACGCATCAAGGCGGACCTGACCAACGCCACCGATCCGGCGGTGCAGACTCTGACGAGGCAGTACGGCATCATCGGCGTGCCGACGATCGTGTTCCTCGATTCGAGCGGGCGTGAGATCGACGCGCAGCGGCTCATCGGATTCGAAGGCCCGCGGCCGTTCCTTGATCGCGTGAAGCAGGTGCGGTGACGACGCTCTCGCGCGAGGAGGTCGAGGCCGTCCGCGGCCGGATCGCCCGCGCTCACGAGCGCGCCGCCGCGCGATTTCGCGACACCTTCGTGGCCGGCGAGACGCCGCCCACCGCGCATCTCGAGTTTCTCGCTGCCGCGCTGATCGACAAAGCGGAGGGCGTGCGCGTGCATGGCCGCGCGTACGAGATCGAGAACGGCCTGATCACGCCGAAGCTCGAGAATTTCAAAGTCGATCGCACGCCCGCAGCAATTTTCGATTACTGGCTGATCATCTCCGAGATCACCGGTTCGGCCGCGTGGCACATGACACGTTTGATCGCTACGGCCGAGGAGTACAACGCCGCATTGCGGCGGATGCAATCGGTGCAGATCGTCCGCGCGCTGGTGGCGTCGTTTCTTCCTTCGGTGGATCTCCGTGACGACGGCACCGCATTCCTCGAGGCGACCCTCTACACGCGCGCGGACGAGGAGCGGATCGAGCGCCGCCAGCTCCTGCTCGACGCGGGCAACGAGTTTCACTTCCACGGTCGGGAGTTGATGGCGGAGGGACGGGGCGGCGTCATCGCGTAGCGACGCTCGCCAGCACCTCGTACGACTTCAGCTCGTGCCCCAGAAAATTGCGGCGGATCGTCGCCGCCAGCGAGCGAATCTCGAAGATGACCTCGGGTGGCGCGGCGAAATCCGCCGCCGGAAGACGCAGGATCGCTTCCAGTGCATCGGCCACCTCGTTCGAAATCAGTTCGGCATTGCGCGACCCGCAGTCGTCGCAGATGAAGCCGAGTTTCTCGAATCGCAGCGGCCGCCCCAGCGCTTCGTGGCACTCCACGCAGTTGTGCAGCGTCGGAAAGATCCCGCCGAGCCGCAGCATCCACACTTCGGCGTAGGCGACGACCGCCAGCGGCGGCGCTCCCTCGAGCAGCGCCTCCGTGGTTCGATCGAGCAGGCGATAGATCAGCTCCGCGGGATCGTCCGATTGCGCGAAGGTGTCCACCGTCTCGGCGATGTACGACGCGGCGACGTTGCTGAGGAGGTTCTGCTGCGCCGGAAAAAGGGAACGGATCAGATCGACCGACTCGATCCGCACGACCTCGTCCGATTCGCGCTCGCTGAATCCGATACGCACCTTTGCCAGCGGCTCCAGCGCTGCGCCGAAACGGCTCCTTAGGCTTCGCGCGCCGTACGCCCACCCTTTTCGCTTCCCCTGTTCCGGCGTGAGGAAGACCACCAGCTTGTCGCGTTCGCGCGCCGGAAAGGTGTTGAGGATGATCGCTTCCGTGCGGTGCGGTTTCATTGTGGGGTCAGGTCTCCACTTTCCTGTAACAGGAAAGTGGAGACCTGACCCCACAGCGTACACTCCCGCTGTGCGCCTCGTGGTGACCATCTTCGAAGAGACGCCGGAGGCGGCGATCGCGGCCATCCGCGCGCTGCGCCTCGATCACGATGCCGTCGAGGTACGACTCGATGCGTTCGGGGGCCGCGATGCCGACCTGCACGCTATTCGCGCGGCGACGAGCAAGCCGATCATCCTGACCAACCGCGGCGGCAAGCCGCCCAATATCGAGGCGACGATCGCCGCGGGAATCGAGCTCGTCGACGTCGAATACCGTCCCGACAGCGATATCGGGTCACATCGCGAGCGCATCGTCCTTTCGCATCACGACTTCGAAACCGTTCCCGATCTCCCGCCGCTGATCGAGGCCATGACCGCGCGCCGATGCACACATACGAAGATTGCGGTCACGCCGCGGACTCTCCGGGAAAATGAGACGCTGCTGGCGGCGATCCGGCCGGGCCTGACGATTTTCGGCATGGGCGAGCGCGGGCTCTACTCGCGGATCCTGGCGCCGTTTTTCGGATCGGAGCTGGCGTTCGCCGGAAGCGCCGCGCCGGGGCAACTCTCGCTCGAACGCGCGGTGGCAATCTACGGCGGCCGAGGACGGCCACCGCTACACAGGCCCGAAAAAATCTTCGCGGTCGCCGGAAATCCGGCCGGCCACAGCCTTTCGCCTTCAATTCACAATCCGCTGTTTCGCAAGCGCGGCGTGGCCGCGGCGTACAGCATCGCCTCGTTCGAATCGTTCGAGGAGATCGCGGAATCGTTTCAGGAGGGGAGGATCTCCGGGCTCAGCGTCACCGCGCCGTTCAAGGATGACGCGCTGGCATTCGCGCGTCGCGTCGGCGCGGAGATCGCGCCGAACGCGGCCGAGGCGGAGGCGGTCAACACGCTGGTGCACACTCGACGCGGTGTGATCGCCGACAACACCGACGTCGACGGATTCGAGATTCTTCTGCGAAGCGATCCGGCGAAGACGGCGGCAGTCATCGGCGCCGGCGGAACCGCGCGCGCAGCGATGGTGGCACTCCGCCGCCTCGGAAAACAAGGAGTCGTGTTCAACCGGACTCCGAAGCCGGGAACGCAGCCGCTCGACGCGCTCTCCCGATCCGATGCCGAGGTCATCATCAACACGCTGCCGGCAGGCGTGGTGGTGGAAATGCCGGCGGGGAGGACGATCCTCGAGACCGCGTACGGCGGCCGCCGCCTATCCGACACCGGACTGCGACTTCTCGAAGCGCAGGCGATCCGGCAGAATGAGCTGTTCCTCGAGGCGTTCCAGTGAATCTCGACATTGCCCCTCACCCGCCGCTTCGCGGCACCCTCTCCCCGCGGCGCGGGGCGAGGGAACTCGCGCGAGATCCTTCTCCCCGGTTGCGGGGAGAAGGTGGCCGAAGGCCGGATGAGGGGTTTCTCGAGGCGTTTCGGTGAATCTCGATCAATTGCGACGCGACTACGACATCGTCCCGGTGGTGCGGGAGCTGAGCGCCGACGCGCTCACGCCGCTGGCCGCCTTCGCCGCACTTTCCGGGGAAACGGCGGAAGCGTTCCTCTTCGAGAGCGTGGAGCGGGGAGAGAACGTCGGGCGCTATTCATTCGTCGGTTTCGATCCGCGCCGCAGCCTGCGATTCGATCGCACCACGCCCGCTCCGGCCGCGCTGCTCCAAGAGGAGCTGCGTCCGCTGCGCGTTTATGGCGAAGAGAAGCTGCCGCCGTTCTTCGGCGGCGCCGTCGGTTTTTTCGGCTACGGCGTCGCCGGCTGGAGCGAGCGCATTCCCGACTCGCATCCCGACGACACTGGCATCCCCGACGCGCGCCTCCTTTTTTTCGACAACGTCGTGGTTTTCGATCACGTCCGGCAGCGCTTGTACGTGGTGGCCAATCTCTTCAGCTCCGATCCGCAGGCCTCGTTCACCGAGGCGAATGCGCGGATCGACCGGGCGATCGAGAAGCTGCGGAGCGCGCCGATCGATCTGATTCCGTACCCGACCGAGATTGCCCCTGCCGAGTTTCGATCGAACATCGAACGCGCGGCGTTCGAGACTGTGGTGCGCGCGGCAAAGGAAGAAATCGCCGCGGGCGAGATCTTCCAGATCGTCCTTTCGCAGCGGTGGGAAACCGACTATCCGACCGCCGAGGCGCTGACGCTCTACCGCGCTCTGCGTTCAATCAATCCGTCGCCGTACATGTTTCTGCTGCGGACGCCGGAGTGCACGCTGGTCGGAGCGTCGCCGGAGATGCTGGTGCGCGTCGAGGGAGATGTCGCCGAAACGCGGCCGATCGCCGGAACGCGGTGGCGCGGTGGCACGCGGCAAGAGGACGCCGCGCTGGAGGCCGCGCTCCTCGCCGATCCGAAAGAAAACGCCGAGCACCTCATGCTCGTGGACCTCGGCCGGAACGATCTGGGGCGCGTCTGCCGCAGCGGGTCGGTCGAGGTGACCGACTTCTGCCACGTCGAGCGCTACAGCCACGTCATGCACCTGGTGACCAATGTCGCCGGGCGGCTGCGCGAGGACCGCGGACCGGTCGATCTCTTCTTGTCGTGTTTTCCGGCGGGGACGCTCACCGGAGCGCCGAAGATCCGCGCCATGGAGCTGATCGATCGTTTCGAAACGACGCGCCGCGGGCCGTACGGCGGCGCAGTCGCCTATTTCGGCTTCTCCGGCAACCTCGATTCGTGCATTACCATCCGCACGATCGTGCTGGCGCGCGATCAGGCCCACGTGCAGGCGGGGGCGGGAATCGTCTACGACTCCGATCCGGCTTACGAATTCAACGAGTGCGTGAGCAAGTCGACCGCGTTGCGCCAGGCCATCAGCCTTGCGAGGGCGATGCTGCAGCCGCCTCGCAGCGCACGCGGTGAAACCCGAACATATGGAGCAACTCCGCGACCTTGATCTGCGCGTTCTGCGACGCCAGCGGCAGGATTCCTTTCTTCAGCGCCTCGTTGCGGATGCCCTGCTCGGCGTACTGGCGCGCCCGGCTCTCGAGATCGATGTCCGCGCGGCGAAGCAACCCCGTCTTCCGGTTGATGACGTGCGACTGCCGGTTGTCCAGCCGGGTCACCAGGATCTCCGGCGGCGGTAGGCGAACGACGATCGTGCCGTCGGGATCGCGGCGGACATCCTGCTGGCGCAGTTGCGACAGATCGATCCCCGCGATGACGTCGCCCGTGGCCATAAGAGTCATCTCGTCGCCAGCCAGCGCGTCCGGAATGAGCTGATACGACTGCGTAATGGTGCTCACGTGGACCACGCGCACGCTCGCCGTTTCGAGGCGATTGAGTGCCCGCACTCGCGTGATGAGGGCGGCGAGGTCGACCTGCTCTTCCTTAGGGGTGAAAGCCCCCACGGCCACGCGGCGGGTTTGCCGCCAGGCGAACCACGCCGCGACCAGCGTGATCCCGATCACGAAAACAGCAGCGAGCAGCGCCGCGAAGACCCCTCTGCGGGACATTTCTGTCGCCAACGTGTGACCGCGGGGTGAAATTCTGCTATTCTCCGTCCACCCCGGTCGGATTCAAGGAAGCTTTCAAGAGGCCTTCGGCCCCCGTCCACCCCCCCTACGTCAGCCCCGCGTCCCGCCGCAACCGCCACTGTTTGTTGATGTGGTCGAGGAACGTGGAGCGGCCTCCCTCGAGCCAATCGCTGAGCGCGTCGATGGTGATGTCATCGAGCCCGTCTATGATCGACAGGCTGGCAGCGGCGGCGATCCGTTCGAGCGGCTTTTCGAGCTGTGCGACGATGCGCGCCGAGCGCGCAATGCGCGAGGCAGTCTCCACATCGCGCTTCATGGCGATCATCCGCGTGGCTGCGAGCGTCAGCAGCACCGCGGCGTTCCAGTTCGAGCGCTCTCCCCATCGTGGAGGAACGATGAAATCGTCGACGCCGATCTCCGCCGCGAGCGCGGCGATGTGCCGCTCGGTGGCCACGAGGAGCGGCTCGAGATCGGCGTGGAAGAGCATGTCGTATCTTTCCGGGTCGGCGATCAGGGTTTGGGCGATCGCTTTCCGCGCCGTCGCGTCGAGCTCGACCGGTAGGGCCGCCAGAAACGACGCGCCGTTCTGGCGTGCCAGGTCGGCGATATCGGCGAGGGCCGGAAGATCGGTGGTGATCGGAAAGATGACCGGGACAGCGGCGCCCCAGTGAAGGCCGCGGTCGTGCGCTTCTCCAAACAGAACGCGGAGCTGCTCGAGCTGCAGCGGCCAGGTGGCAATCGCCACGACCGCCTGATCGCACGCCGACGACGGAAGCGTCCCGTCGGTCGAGACGAGTTCGATGGCCGCGTAGCCGCGGTCGCAACAGAATCGCAGCGTCTCGTCGCCGCGGCGGAAGACCGTCTCCGCGCTGCCGGTCGCTTCCACCACGACGGGATCGCTGAGCGCCGTCGTTTGTTCCAGCGCCTGGCGAACGTCGTCGCAAACGGCGACTTCGGTCCGCGCGGCGAAACTGGCGCCAAGTTCGAAGTAATCGATGGCGATCGGCAACCCGCGGCGCGTGCCGTACGGCGCAATGGAACTCGCCGCCCAGTACGGTGGCTCCGGGAACTGGCTTCGCTGGACGCGAAGCTGCGGCGCCTTTCGATAGAGGATCAAGCGCTTCCCGCGAGATACGGGGCGACGAGGCTCCGGACGTACTTGGCGATCATGTCGAATTCGAGGTTCACGCGCTCGCCGATGCGCGCCGTGCCGAGCGTGGTCAGCCGCAATGTCTCGGGGATCAGCGCCGCGCCGAAGCTCGACGAATCGGGATCGATGATGGTCAGCGACACGCCGTCAACAGCGATCGATCCCTTGCTGACCACGAGGTCGGCGTATTCGAGAGGATAGCTCCAGCGATAGACGGCGAACTCTCCCTCCGAGGTCCTGGCAATCAGCGTTCCGACGGTGTCGACGTGTCCCTGCACGAAGTGACCGCCGAAGCGGTCGCCCACGCCCATGGCCCGCTCCAGATTCACGCGGGCGCCGCTGCCGAAACTGCCCAGGGTCGTGCGGCTGAGCGTTTCCTGCGACAGGTCGGTGATGAACGAGCGGTCGTCGTTCGGCAGGACGGTCAGGCAAACGCCATTGACGGCCACGCTCTCTCCGCGTGTGAAGACATCATCGCTGTTCGCGCGAATGCGCAAGCGCGCGCCGGACTCGAGCTTGTCGAGCGATTCGATGACGCCGCTGGTCTGGATGATGCCCGTGAACATAGTGAACCGTTAACGGTTAACAGTTAACAGTGGGTGGGGGGCCTGTTAACCGTTAACTATTTATTGTTAACTCATCGGATACGCGGTGATCATCAAGTCACCACCTACGAGTTCGAGACGATCAAAACGAAACCGGCCCGCCTCTGTCAACCGCGGCACCGCCTGGCCGGAAAAAATCGAGGGAGCGCCGGCGCCGCCGACGAACATCGGGGCCACGAAGAGGATCATCTTCTGCCACAGCCGCTGTGACAGAAATTCGGAGTGGATCAGCGAGCCCCCTTCGACGATGAGCGATTGAGTGCCGCGTGCGTAGAGGTCGTGCAGGAATGCGGGAAGGTCGACCTCATGGGCCACGTGGATGGTCGGGCCGCCGTCGGTCAGTACGCGGGCAGAGGCCGGCACGTGGTGATCGCGATCGAGAATCACGCGCGTCCATGGCTCGATCGAACGATTCCAGCCGAGCCGGCGCGTCAGTTGCGGATCGTCATCGCGGACCGTTCCGCCGCCGGCGAGGATGGCGTCGTACTCCTCGCGAAGCTCGAGGCTCTTCTGGCGTGCCGCTTCGCCAGTGATCCAGCGGCTGTCTCGCGTGACCGTGGCCATCTTGCCGTCGAGCGTCATTGCCGCCTTGAGGCAGACGAATGGCGAACGCGCGGTGATGGCGTAAAAAAACTTCTCGTTCAGCCGGCGCGCCGCATCCTCGAGCATGCCGCTCTCGACGTGCAGCCCCGCGCGCCGGAGCTGCTCGATTCCGCGGCCGTTGACGATGTCGTGCGGATCGGACGTGGCCACGATCACGTCGCCAATGCCCGATTGAGCGATGGCGTCGCTGCAGGGCGGGGTGTGCCCCTCATGGGCGCACGGCTCGAGGGTGACGTACATCGTCGCGCCGCGGGGGTCGTCGCAGCTCTGCAGGGCATTGATCTCCGCGTGCGGCTCGCCGGCGCGCTGATGCCATCCTTCGGCAATGATCGTTCCGTCGCGCACCAGCACGCAGCCGACCATCGGATTCGGGCTGACGGAATAGCGGCCGCGCTCAGCCAGCTCCAGAGCGCGGTGCATGAAGCGTTCGTGATCCACGGAGCGATTGTATGCAAATGCGTGGGGCCGGCTTCAGCCGGCCCCACAGGAGATGTCGCAGAAAAGCGAATGGACGGCTAGTGTGGTGAGTCAGAGATACGCAGCATTTCGTTGCCCGCAACCCTCCGGGCTGGTGCCGGTTGCGGCCGATCTGCGGCGTCGCTCGTCGTCAACGATGTCACCACACTAGGGCACCTTCAGGAATCGATAGCCCTGGATGTTGGTGCGGCCCGGCGTGATGACATACATCCGGATAGTCTGTCCGCTGTGGAGGCGATCGATGGCCACGCGGAAATCAGCGACGCTGTTGATCTTCTG
>JBGPFD010000071.1:0-14814 GCA_041483175.1 Thermoanaerobaculia bacterium
CCGCGACGGCGTGCTCGACGACCTCGTGCAGCAGGAAAACGGCGAATGGGGAGCGCCGCTTGGCCCGGAGCAGGTGCGATTGCTCCCCGGTGTCATCGAAGCGCTGCGACTGGCGTCCGAGGATGGCTGGCTGATCTTCGTCGTCTCGAATCAGCCGGACGCGGCGAAAGAGAAAACGACCTACGAAACGCTGCGCGCGGCGCACGAGAGACTGCTGGCTCTCCTCGGCGACGCTCCCGTGACCGAATTCTTCTACTGCTACCACCGCGCCGAGGACCGCTGTGCCTGCCGGAAACCGGAGCCGTTCTTCGTGCTCGAGGCGGCGCGGCGTTACGAAATCGATCTGGCGCAATCGTGGTTTGTGGGGGATATCGACACGGACATCGAGTGTGGCCACCGAGCGGGCTGCCGGACGGCGCTGTTAGAATATCCATATTCGAGTAGTCGGCGCGGCACGCAGCGGCCGGATTGGGTCTGTCGTGACCTCGGTCACTTCGTACGCACGCTGACGGGTCAACCATCGAAGCATGACGCCAAAGCTCAACATTGACCTCTACTCCGACGGCGCCGACGTCCGCGACATGATCGCCGCGCGCGACAGCGGCATCGTCAAAGGCTTCACAACCAATCCGACGCTGATGCGCAAGTCGGGCATCTCGGACTACGAAAAATTCGCGCGCGAGGCGCTGCAGGCAGTCTCCGGACTGCCCATCTCCTTCGAAGTCTTCGCCGATGAGTTCGATGAGATGGAGCGGCAGGCGAAGCTCATCGCTACCTGGGGCGAGAGCGTCTTCGTGAAGATTCCGATCACCAACACGCGCCGCCAGTCGTCGATCGATCTGATTCGCCGCCTGTCGTCGGCGGGCGTGAAGCTGAACATCACCGCGATCCTCACGCTCGATCAGGTGCGCCAGGTCGTCGATGCCGTCGATGCGAAGGTTCCGGCGATCGTCTCCGTCTTCGCCGGACGCATCGCCGACACCGGCCGGGATCCGGTGCCGCTGATGACCGAAGCGGCCGGCATAGTGCGGAAGAAGCCGAAGGCGCAACTGCTGTGGGCCAGCCCGCGCGAGCTGCTGAACATCTTTCAGGCCGACGCCTGCGGCTGCCACATCATCACCGTGACCGCCGACATCCTCAAAAAACTGGCGATGTATGGCAAGCCGCTCGAGGATCTCTCACTCGACACGGTGAAGATGTTCTTCAACGACGCGTCGTCCGCGGGGTTCCGGTTGTGATCGTTACCCGGACCCCGTTTCGCGTGACGCTCGGCGGCGGCGGCACCGATCTTCCCTCGTACTACGGCCAGCACGGCGGATTCATTTTCGCCATGGGGCTGAACAAGTACATGTATGTGATCGTCAATCGGCCGGTGGTCGGGCATCACGTCCGGCTGCACTACTCGCACGCCGAAGTGGTGGAGCACGTCAGCCAGTTGAAGCACGAGCTGGCCCGCGAGGCGCTGAAGGCGCACGGGATCGAAGACAGCTTCGAGGTGGCCTCGATTGCCGATCTTCCGGCAGGAACGGGGCTCGGATCGTCGAGCTGCTATCTGGTCGGACTGCTCAACGCGCTGCATCACGATCGCCGCGACTACGTTCCGCTGCAGACGCTCGCCGAGGAGGCGTGCCGCATCGAGCTCGACATCCTGAAGGAAGGGATCGGAAAACAGGATCAGTACATGGCGGCGTACGGCGGGCTGACGGTGCTCGACATCGCGCGCGACGGCGGCGTCAGCGTGCGGCAACTGATCCCCAGCAGCAGTGACGTCGGCGAATTCGTCTCTCACACGCACATCTACTACACCGGCTCGCAGCGCGACGCGCGCGAGGTCCTCTCCGATCAGAATGAGGCCATGCAGAAGAAGGAGAGCGTCGACCATGCCCGCGTCGCCGACAGCCTGCACCGCATCAAAGACCTCGGGCACCGGATCCTGGAGGCGATCGAGACGAACAATTTTGATCGCTGGGGACAGCTTCTCGACGATCACTGGCAGAACAAGAAGAAGCTGTCGAAGAAGATCAGCTGGTCGCGCGTCGACGAGATCTACGACGAGGTGCGGAGCCGCTTCGGCGTGTTGGGCGGAAAAGTGATCGGCGCCGGCGGCGGCGGATTCCTGATGCTCTACTCCTCGAAGCATCACGCACGGCTGGAGCGGTTCATGGCCGAACACGGCATGCCGCGTATGCACTACACCGTCGAGCCGGAGGGAACCAAGGTCGTCGCGCAGATGGGCCATGGACTGCTCTCCGCGGCGCAGATCGCCGTCGCTGCGCAGGAGAGTGCTTGACCCGCTCCATCGGGATCCTTGGCGGCGGCGTCTCCGGAATCTCCCTCGCGGCACATCTCGGCGACAACGTTGAAGTGCTCGAGAAGCGCGCCCGCATCGGCGGGCTCTGCGGCTCGATCATCGATCGCGGTTTCACTTTCGACGCCGCCGGCCCGCACATCATGTTCAGCAAGAACAAGGACGTTCTGGACCTGATGGTCCGCGTTCTTGGCGACAACGTTCACCAGCGTCGCCGCGAGAACAAGATCTGGTTCAAGGGGCGGCTGGTGAAGTATCCGTTCGAGAACGATCTCGCCTCGCTCCCAAAGGAAGACAACTTCGACTGCATCTACCATTACATCGTCAATCCGCACGCGAACGACGCGCCGTCGAATCTCGCGGAATGGTCGTACAAGACCTTCGGCGAGGGGATCTCCGACAAGTACTTCATCCCGTACAACCGGAAGATCTGGAATTACGATCCGTCGAAGCTCGGGCTGGAGTTTGTCTCGCGCATTCCGAAGCCGCCCATGGAAGACGTGCTGAAGTCGTCGATCGGAATCCCCACCGAGGGGTATCTGCACCAGTTGTATTTCTATTATCCGATCGAAGGGGGATACGAGTCGGTGGTGCACGCCTTCGCCAAAGGCGTGAAGGGGACGATCCGCCCATCGTGGCATGTGGCGGAGGTCTCGCGCCAGCGCGATCAGTGGCTGGTGGTCTCGAAGAGCGGCGAGCGAAAGACGTTCGACACGCTCGTATCGACGATGCCCATCCACGAACTGCTAAGTGTCTGGCGCGACGCGCCGGCCGAGGCGCGCGAGGCGGCGTCGAAGCTGCGCTACAACTCCCTGATCAACGTGCTGCTCGGCCTGCGCGGCGGCGACGGCGTCCCGTACACCGCGCTCTACATTCCCGATCCAGCGATCATCTTCCACCGGCTGTCGTTTCCGAAATACTTCAGCGAGCGGAACGTGCCGCAGGGATCGTGGGCCCTGATGGCGGAGATCACTGCGAACGAAGGCGACGGCACGTGGGACATGACCGACGAGCAGGTGCTGCAGCGCACCATCGACGATCTGAAGACGATGGGGCTCATCGATCCGGCGAAGATCGACTACCGGCGCGTGGTCCGCTTTCAGTACGGCTATCCCGTCTACGATCTCGACTACCGGAAGAACGTCACCGCACTTCGCGACGCCGTCGCCGCGACAGGGCTCCGACTCCTCGGACGCTTCGCGCAATTCGACTACATCAATTCCGATGTGTGCGTAGAGCGCGCCATCGCCCTGGCAAAAACGATGAACGATGAGCGATGAACGTTGAACTGCGATTGCCTGTTCATCGTTCATCCTTCATCGTTCGCCATGTTTGAATCGACGCAGTACCAATACTTCGAGGACGTGAATTGGGGCCTGCTCCGCCTCTGGGGCAACCGCAGCGGCCTCGACGTCCTCGACGTCGGCTGTGGATTCGCCACCACGTCGCAGGAAATTCAGAAGCGCGGCAATCGCGTGACCGGAATCGAATCGAGTGCCGAGGCGGTCGCCGTCGCGCGAAAGCGAATCGGCGCAGTGATCGAGGCCGATCTGCAGCAGGTCGACGCGCTCACCTCGCGCACCTTCGATGTCATTATCTTCGCCGACGTCCTCGAGCATCTCTCCTGGCCGATCGGCATCCTGCGCAAGTACACGGAGCTGTTGAAAAAGGACGGCACGGTGATCGTCTCGCTGCCGAACGTCGGGCTGTGGTCCGTTCGCCTCGGGCTGCTTTTCGGCCGCTTTCCTTACGCGGGCACCGGCGTGCTCGACCGGACGCATCTCCGATTCTTCACCCGAAGCACGGCCATCGAAATGCTGCGTGCTGCCGGACTCGAGCCGCTGCGCCGGACGTACAACCCCGGTCTGATGCGCCCCTTCGTTCCGCTGGCCAAGCGACTGCTCGGCGGCGGCGATGCCAGTCCGTCGTCGATTCTCGAATCGAAGCCGTATCAGCTCTATCTAAGAGCGTTTTACCCCGCCGAACGGGCCGTCGCACGCCTATGGCCGGGAATGCTCGCCTTTCAAATGATCTTCGAGGCGCGGAAGCGATGAAGACCACGATCTCGATGATCACCCTCAATGAAGAGCGCGCGGTGGCGAAAGTCGTCGCGGACATTCGACGCGTGGTTCCCGACGCGGAGATTTTTCTCGTCGATTCCAGCCGCGACCGCACCGCGGAGGTCGCGCAGGAACTCGGCTGCCGCGTGTTCAAGCAATTTCCGCCCAAAGGGTATGGTCCGGCGATGGATCGCGCCGTGCGCGACGCAAGCGGCGAGGTGGTGATCACGCTCGATTGCGATGACACCTATCCGGTCGAAGTGATCCCCCAATTGGTGCATTTGATCGAAGAGGGTTGGGATCTGGTGAACGCCACACGGCTGGCGCGGCGTCCGAAGGCGATGCCGTTTTCGAATTACGTCGCGAATCGCGTGTTCGCCTGGACAGCGCGCCTGCTGCACGGAATCAAAACCACCGATGTGCACAGCGGAATGCGCGCGTATCGCAAGTCGATGATCGATCAAGTGGAGTGGGACCCGAACGGCCCGGCGTTGCCGGTGGACATGATGATCGTGCCGTATCGGATGGGGTTCCGGGTCACGGAGATTCCGATCGACTATCGCGAGCGGATCGGCGCGTCGACCTTGCAACGGTTTCGCAGCACGACGTGGACATTCAAGCGATTGTGGCGGGCGCGGAAGGTGTCATCCCGAGCGGAGCGAGGGACCTGGGTGGGGGGTGCGCCATGAATAATGCGTCGAGCGCACACCGCCCGGCCAGGCCCCTCGCTGACGGTCGGAGTGACATGAAGGTCGCCATTCTCGCCGGGGGTCTCGGCACCCGTCTCGGCGAGCTTGCGCGCAGCCTGCCGAAGCCGATGGTGCCGATCGGTGAGCGTCCGTTTCTGGAGTTCGTCATTGAGTCGTTTGCCGAACGCGGCCTGCGCGACGTCGTCCTTCTCACCGGCCATCACGGGGACGTGATCGAGCGGCATTTCGACGATGGGCGGCGGTTCGGCGTGCGGATCACCTACAGCCGCGAACGCGAACCGCTCGGAACCGGTGGCGCCGTTCGCGAGGCATGCCACCTCCTCGGCGGACGCTTTCTTCTTGCCTACGGCGACGTCCTGCGTCGATTCGACTACGATCGCTTTGTGCGCGTGCATGACGAGCCGTGCCTCGCCGTCTACTCCCGAATCTCGGTGGGCAACACCGCGATCGAAGGCGACCGTGTGGTGCGCTTCGACAAACGCGCGCCCGAACTGCCCTATATCGATGCCGGATTCTGCCTGATGCCATCGAGGGTCATCGATTTTCTGCCACAGCGCGGCGCGTGCTCGTTCGAGGAAGTGATCTTTCCCCGTCTGGCGAAGGAGCGGCAGCTCGCCTGCGAAGTGGTGAATCACGACTTCGTGGAGATCGGTACGCCGGAGGAGCTGGCGCGGACGCGCGCCGCGCTGGCATGAAGGTCGTCGTCACCGGCGCCGCCGGATTCATCGCCACGAATCTGCTGCCGCGTCTGTTCGCGGCCGGCCACGAGGTTTACGGCGTCGACAATTACTTTCTCGGCAAACGCGAGTACATCGCGCGTTCGCAGGGGCAGCCGAATTTTCACTTTCACGAATTCGACCTGCTCGACCGCGACCGCCTCGTCGCGCTCTTCCAGCAGACGCGGCCCGATCTGGTGTGGCATCTCGCGGCGAACAGCGACATCAGCCTCGGGACGAAATACACCGATTTCGATCTCAAAGGCGGAACGCTGGTCACCTATAACGTCCTCGAGGCGATGCGGATCGCGGGAACGAAAGAGCTGATCTTCTCCAGCAGCGGCGCGATTTATGGCGAGCCGTCAGTGATGCCGACGCCGGAAGAGTACGGCCCGATTCTTCCCATCTCGCTGTACGCGGCGAGCAAGGTGGCCTGCGAGACGCTGATCACTGCGTTCGCGAACAACTACGAGATCCGCAGTTGGATCTTTCGGTTCGGCAACATCGCCGGCCCGTTCCCCACGCACGGCGTGATCCATGACTTCGTCCTGAAACTGCAGCGCGATCCGACGCGGCTGCCGATCCTCGGCGACGGCCGGCAGTCGAAGCCGTATGTCCACGTCGAGGATTGCCTCGACGGCATCATATTTGGCCACGAGCACGCGAAAGAGCTGGTCAACTGCTACAACCTCGCGGTGCGCGACGCGACCTCGGTGAACGAAATCGCGCAATGGACGATCGAGGCGATGGGGCTCGATCCGAAGCACGTGCGGCTCGAGTACACCGGCGGCTCGCGCGGCTGGCCCGGCGATGTGCCGCAGGTGCGGCTCGACACGCGCCGCATGGAAGCGCTCGGCTGGCGCCCGAAAGTGTCGAGCGCCGAGGCCGTGCGGCGGACCATTCGGGAAACGGTGGCGCAACTGACGGAGCGAACGTAGCGCCGGCTCTCAGCCGGCGCTGAGCCGCCTGAGAGGCGGCTCTACGTCACCGCGAGCCGAGCCACTGCCGCGCCAGCGCGATGTTGTTCTTCGCGTGCGGCGCGTTCGGATCGATGGTCAGCGCTCGCTGATAATACGCGACTGCCTCGTTGATGATCGCCGTGCGTTGCGGCCCGACCGGCATTGGCCGCGCTTTCATCAGCAGCGCCGTTCCGAGGCCGACGTACGCCTGCGCATGCCAGTCGCGCGTCGATCCGGGCACGCGTTCGACCAGCTCGATGGCGCGCCGGAGATGCGTCGCCGACCGATCGGGATCGGTCAGCTCCAGGGTCTGGCCGAGCGAATATTCGGCGAGCGCATTCGGAGGAGTGACGGCGATGGTGTGCGTGAATAGCGTTTCGCTGTCTCGCCAGAATCCGACCTGTCGATACGCCGTGGCTGCAAGAGCGATGATGATGATTGCGGCGGTCGCGGCCTGGATCGATTCCGGCATCATCGCCCGCCGGGCGAGCGCCGACGCGCCCCAGACGACGGCGATGAACAGGCCGATGTAGGGAAAGTAGGTGTAGCGGTCGGCGATCGACTGCGTCCCGATCTGCACGATTCCGATCACCGGAACGAGCGTTCCGAGAAACCAGAACCAGCCGGTCAGGAACCACGGGGCGCTGTTGCGAAAGCGAAATGCGGCGATCGAGAGCGCGATCAGCAGAATCGTCGCCGCGATTACGGCGGTCGCGGCGGCCGGCTGCAGCGGATAGAGCACGGCGAGATCGACCGGCAGGAACATCTTTCCGATGTAGCGCACATACGCTACGACCGCATTCGCCAGCCGCGTGCCGAGCGGAACCGCTGCCATGCTCTGCACTGCGCTGAGATTGCGCTGTCCGATGACGGCCATCACCGCTCCGAAAATCGTCAGGGCGAAGAGCGGCGCTTTCTCGATCGCGCAATCGCGAAGGTTGCGCGCACTCTGCAGCCGCCGCAGAGGCCAGAAATCGAGAAGCAGCAGGACGAACGGCAGCGTGATGTACATCTGTTTCGCCATCAGGCTGAAAGCCATGGCCACGAAGAGCAGCAGGCGCCTCCGCGGCGAGACCGCGTAGAGCAGCAGCGCGATCACCGCGAAAAGCGTGCTGAGCGTGTCCTTCCGCTCCGAAGCCCAGGCCACCGACTCCACGTGCGTCGGATGGATGACGAAGAGCGCGGCGACGATCGCGCTGCGCCACTGGTCGGCCGTCATCCGTTGCAGCGCGAGAAATAGAATGCATGCGCTGAAAAGGTGCAGCAAGACGTTGGTCAGCAGGTGCATCCCGACGCGCAGGTCCCACAGGTCGATGTCCACCATGTGCGACAGCCAGGTGAGGGGATACCAGCCGATCGACGTCGACGTCAGCGCCCAGCCAATCGACGGCGGCGTCAGTCCGGCTTTGACGTGCGCGTTCTCGTAGATGAATTGCGCGTCGTCGTAATTGAGAAACGAGTGGGACGTGACCTGGCCGAAGACTGCCAGCGTCAGAACCGCGAGCAACGCCAGAATTGCGAAATTCGGCAGTGTAGGGGCCTTTGCCGACGCCGGCCCCGGGCGGGCGGGGACGCCCGCCGCTACACTGTTTTGCCGTACCTCGCGCCTGCGTCGCGACTTGCGCCCCATCGACGGCGCTAGTTTAATCGTGGCGCTTGGTCCGTTTCATCAAAGAGTGGGCCGTGCCGCGCGGCGGCGTCGGTTTCGTCACGCTCACGCATTATCCGAAGGCACTCGACTACCTGGTGGTCGCGCTGCTGATTGCGGGAGCGGCATGCATCACGTGGATGTTCTGCAAGGACAGTGTAGGCGCGGGCGCCCCCGCCCGCCGGCACGGGGGACGCTCGCTGTTACACCTCTGGCTCGCCGCGCTGAGTGTCTTCTTGCTCATGGCCTTCATTCACGACCATCCCTACGCGCTGATGGAGACGTTTCACGAGGGGGAGCACCTCACGCCGGCATTCCTTTTCCGCGACGGGGCCCGTCCGTACGCCGACGTCTTCATCCTGCACGGCCTCGCGGTCGATGGCGGCCTCGATGCGCTGGTCCTCGGCGATCCGCCATCGCCGCGGCGCGAACGACGGCTGGAGACGATTCTCGACGCGGCGACGCTCGCGCTGCTCGTCCCGATTGCCGCGGAGCTGTGCGCGACGGCGACGGGAACCGTCGCTGCGGTGATCATCGCGCTCTGCGCGATCGGAGCCGGCCTGGTGCCGGTCTTTCCCTATTTTCGATTTGCGCCGCTGTTTCTCGCCGCACTCGGGCTGCTTCGATTCGCCCGCGGCGGTCGCGGCCTTCTCCTGGCGTTTCTGGCGTCGACCATCGGCGTGCTCTGGAGTCTCGATACGGGGCTTTACGCTCTCGCGGCGACAATCATCTGCACGGCGATCCTCCGTCCGCCGCTCAAGCAAGTGATCGCATCCGCGGCGATCGCAGTCGCCGTCGCTTTCGCCATTCTTCTCGCGACGCGCTCCGGGCTGCGGCAGTTTGCCGTCGACTCCCTGGTGATCATTCCGCGTTCGATCGATGCGATCTGGTCGTTGCCGGCGCGGAAGACGCTCGACTGGGAATCGGCGCGCTACTACGTCCCGCCGCTTTTCTTCGGATGGTTGCTCGCGGTCGGCGTTCGCCGGCGCGATCCGCGCGCAATCGTGGTGGCGATTTTCTCCATCATCGCCTTCCGCAGCGCGGCCGGCCGTTGCAGCTGGAGTCACACGCGCTACGGCATTCCACTGTTCGGCGCCCTTGTGGTGGCCTTCGCGCTCGAGCCGCTGCTCCTGCGAAGGCGGCGTGTCGCCGCGATCCTCATGGCCATTCCTCTCGTGTTTCTCGTCGAGCTGGTTCCGAACGTCGTGTCCGCGACGAAGTTTCTCGCAGCGTGGAAGAGCCGGCAAAGTCACGCCGGGCTCGTGCCGTATCCGCTGGCGACCGGGAAAGGCATTTACACGACGCCGGACAATGCGCGCGATCTCGCCGCTCTCAACGGATTTCTTACGGCGCACACGCCGCCCGGAGCGCCGATCCTCGATCTGTCGAACGAGAAGGCACTCTACTTCCTCTTGCAGCGGCGGCCGGCGACGCGCTGCTTCGATGTGGCATTCCTCTCCGCGCCGCCCCTCATGCGCGAAGCGACGAACGAGCTGCAGCGGAATCCGCCTGCCGCCGTCATCGTCGAAGGACTCGCGGTCCTGGGAAACCTCGATGGAGTCTCCAACCGGGCCCGCCTGCCGTGGCTATTCGCCTGGGCCGATCGAAATTATCCGCGACACGCGAAGATCGGGCGTTTCCTGGTGGCGACGAAATGATAAAAGGATGAGGGCAGAAGGATGAGGGCAGAAGGATGAAGGCAGAAGGATGAAGGACTCGGAAGGGCCGCGGGCCCATTCATCCCTTATCCCTCATCTTTCATCCCTCGTCTCGCGCGATCCTCTGCCGCGAGCGCTTGCGCTGGTCTTGCTCGCGGCATACATCGTGATCATCGCCGCCGTCGCCGCCCATCACGAGCCGTGGCGCGACGAAGCAGACGCCTGGCTCGCAGCGCGCGACGCGGGAGCCTCGGCGCTGTGGCACTTTTTCCACCACGGCGGCACGCCGGGACTGTGGTACGCGCTGTTGATTCCGCTTGCCCGAGGGGGGGCACCGTACGGCGCTCAGGAAGTGTTGCACGGCATCATCGCCTGTGCGTCGGCAGCCATCGTGCTGTTCGCGTCCCCCTTCCCGCGGATTGCGCGAGTGCTGCTGCCGTTCTCGTACTACTTCGGATACGAGTACGCGGTGATCGCGCGGAGCTACGCGCTCAGCGTTCTGCTTCTGCTGATCATCGCCGCGCTGCACGAGCGCCGTTACGACAGGCCCGTGGCCTATGCCGTTGCGGTGGCGCTGCTGGCGAACACGAACGTCCACAGCCTGGCGATTGCCGCCTTGATCGGATTGGCCTACCTGCTCGAGACGTGGGGCCGCCTCTCAGGCGGCCCGGAGCCGGCCAGGAGCCGGCTCTACGTTTCGGCGATCGCGATCATGCTTGCCGGCGGCCTGCTGGCTCTGGCGCAGGTGTGGCCGACGGGCGATGCGATGGTCCGCGGCGCGATCAGCGTGTTTCATCCCGACGCGCCGGCGCAGGCGATCCGCGCCGCGTTTTTCCCGATGATCATCATCCCGCACGCGATGGCCATCGCCCTGGGCGTGGCCATCATCCTCACCGCGCTCTGGACGATCCGCCGCTCGCGATTCGCGCTGCTGGTCCTCCTGGGAACGTATGCGTTTTTCGGATACCTCTTCATCTTCAAATGGTTCGGCGGATTGCGCCACGCGGGCTTCGTCTTTCTCGTGCTTCTGTTCGCGCTCTGGATTGGCGATTCTTTCCGGTCGGCAGTCTGCTGGACGCTGCTCACGATCATGCTGGCGGCGTCAGGGGTTGCCTCCGTCTATGTCTGGCGGCTCGATTGGAAGTACGCCTTTTCGGGAGCGCAGGAGATGGCCGAGTTCATCCGCGGCAGCGGCATGGCTTCGACCACCATCGCCGCGCATAGCCAAACGACGGCTTCCGCGCTCTGCCCCTATTTCGATCATCCATTCTGGTACGCCGGCATCGAGGAGTTCGGAACGTATAGCAAGTGGGATTCGAAATTTGCGCGCGGACTCGAGGTGACGTATCCGGAGGCGGTCCGGCGCGTGGGCGAGCGCTTTCCGGATCGATCGCGCGTCCTGCTCCTGCTGAATGTGGAGATGCCGGCGCCGGAGAGAAACGGATGGCGGTTGCTGCACCACAACCGCCGCCCGCAGTTCATGAACCTCGACGAATCGTTCTGGCTGTATGGAGCGCTGCGATGAAGCTGCTGATTCTGAATGAGCATCAGGTTCACGAACTGCTGGCGATGCGCGACTGCATTCGCGTCATGGAGGAGGCGCTGGCGGACCTTGCCCGCGGAAGCGCCGCCAACCCGCTGCGCAGCCTCATTCGCGTGGACGGGGCTGCCGGCTTTCTCGGTCTCATGCCTGCTTACCGCGCCGACTATGGGCTGAAGGAAGTCTGCGTGTTTCCCGGCAATCCGGCTCACGGTCTGGACACGCACCTCGGCGGGGTTCTGCTGCACAGCGGCGAGACGGGGCAGTTGCTGGCCATCATGAACGCGTCGGCGATCACGGCGATCCGGACGGCGGCCGTTTCCGCAGTGGCGACGAAGCTGCTGGCGCGAGAGGACGCGCACGTGCTCGCGGTTCTCGGCGCAGGAGTGCAGGCGAAGAGTCACCTGGAGGCCATCCCGCTTGTACGCGACATCCGCGAGGTGCGGATCTACAGCCGGACGGAGAAGAAGGCCCGGCAACTGGCAACCGGCACCCGGTTACTGGCGGCTTCCGCGGAAGAGGCCGTTCGCGGTGCCGACATCATCGTGACGGCCACCAGCTCGCGGGAGCCGATCGTCAAACTCGAATGGATCGCGACCGGCGCGCACATCAACGCGGTCGGGTCGAGTATCGCTACGACCCGAGAGCTCGATTCGGCCACGATGGCGGCCTCGTCGCTATTCGTCGACCGGCGGGAGTCGACGGTCAACGAGTCCGGAGACTACCTTTTCGCCCTCAAAGAGGGGGCCATCGGGCCGGATGCCATCCGGGCCGAGCTCGGCGAGATCCTCACCGGGCGGGCGAAGGGGAGGCAGTCGCCGGAGGAGATCACGCTGTTCAAGTCGCTGGGGCTTGCAGTGGAGGATTTGGCCTCCGCGCAGTTCCTTTTCGGCGAGGCGCAGCGGCGTGGAAGCGGAACATGGGTCGAGTTTTAGCGGAATAAGCCCTCGGGGCGCGGCGTTGACCGAGACCCGGGCTTGACACGTTCGAATTCCGTGCTACAGTGCGCGGGTTTCGCTCCATGTGGCTCAATTTTCGCTGTATGTGTGTGTTCAAAAAGGACTTTTCGACGGATGCCGACTATTAACCAACTCGTCAGCCAGGGACGACAGCAGGTCAAATTCAAGACCAAGTCGCCCGCGCTTCAATCGAGTCCACAGAAGCGCGGTGTCTGCACACGCGTGTACACCTCAACGCCGAAGAAGCCGAATTCGGCTCTGCGCAAGGTGGCGCGTGTCCGTCTGACGAATGGAATTGAAGTGACGACGTACATTCCCGGCGTGGGCCACAACCTCCAGGAGCACTCGATCGTCCTCATTCGCGGCGGTCGTGTGAAGGACCTGCCAGGCGTTCGCTATCACGTGATCCGCGGCACGCTCGACACCGTCGGCGTGGCAAAGCGGATGCAGAGCCGCTCGAAGTACGGAGCGAAGAGACCGAAGAAGGGTTGACAACGAGCTCTCTGCTCGCAGCTCTCAGCTCTCAGGAGCCGGGAGGGGTGGGCCAGAGGGCTGAGAGCTTAGAGTTCTATGCCACGCAGACGTGAAGTTCCGAAACGCGAGATCCTGCCGGATCCGGTCTACAACAGTCAGTTGGTGACCAAGTTCATCAACTCGCTGATGGTGCAGGGCAAGAAGTCGGTTGCCGAGCGCGTCTTCTATGGAGCGCTGAAGACGGTGGAAGACCGGGCCAAGGATGATCCGCTCAAGCTCTTCAAGAAAGCGGTGGACAACGTCAAGCCGGCCCTGGAAGTGAAGAGCCGCCGCGTCGGCGGATCGAACTACCAGGTTCCGGTCGAAGTGCGGCCCGCCCGCCGGACCGCGCTGGCCATCCGCTGGCTGATCAGCTACGCCGCTGGCCGCGGCGAGAAGACTATGCAGGACAAACTGGCGGGCGAGATCATGGACGCCGCGAACAGCCGCGGCAACGCGATCAAGAAGAAGGAAGATACGCACAAGATGGCGGAGGCCAACAAGGCCTTTGCGCATTACAGGTGGTAGGCAGTTGCGAAGTGAATTTCGAATGAAGAATTGAGAAAAGCGATTTCTTTATTCTGAATTCGAGATTCGAAATTCTTCATTCGGTAGTTTTTCAGGTTTTCCCTTAGCTCCGTCTCGACCGGATAACACAGAAGGTGCTGGTTCTGCGGTTCCGGACCGAGCAACGGGAAACGAACAAGAGATCGATGAGATGGGTCGGCGCCACGTGTGCGCCGATCGCGCAGTTTTCGAGAAAATCATGGCACGGCAAGTACCTCTGGAGAAGACGCGAAACATCGGCATCATGGCTCACATCGATGCCGGGAAGACGACCACCACCGAGCGCATCCTCTATTACACGGGGATCACGCACAAGATCGGCGAGGTGCACGAGGGGACTGCGACCATGGACTGGATGGTCCAGGAGCAGGAGCGCGGCATCACCATCACCTCGGCGGCGACCACCGCGTTCTGGGGCGACATGCGCATCAACATCATCGATACCCCCGGGCACGTCGACTTCACGGTCGAGGTGGAACGCTCCCTGCGCGTCCTCGATGGCGCGGTCGGCGTGTTCTGCGCGGTCGGCGGCGTCGAGCCGCAGTCCGAGACGGTCTGGCGTCAGGCCGACAAGTACGGCGTCCCGCGCATCGCCTTCGTCAACAAGATGGATCGCGTCGGCGCGAACTTCATCGCCGTGGTCAATCAGATCCGCCAGAAACTCGGCAAGAACGCGGTCCCCCTCCAGCTTCCCGTCGGTTCCGAAGATCAATTCAAAGGCGTGATCGACCTGGTGCAGATGAAGGCTCTCATCTTCAATGAGGAGACCCTCGGCGCGCAGTACGAGGTCATGGACGTTCCGGCGGAGCTAAGAGCCGACGCCGAGCACTACCGCGAGAAGATGGTGGAGTCGATCGCCGAGCAGCACGACGAGCTGCTCGAGAAGTACCTCGCCGGCGAGCCCCTCAGCATCGACGAGCTGAAGGCCGCCCTCCGCGAAGCGACCATCGCCCAGACAATCACTCCGGTCCTCTGCGGCTCGGCCTTCAAGAACAAGGGCGTGCAGCCATTGCTCGATGCGGTGGTCGACTACCTGCCCTCGCCGGTCGACATCCGGCCGGTCAAGGGGATCAATCCCGACGACGAGTCGTTCATCGAGCGCAAGGCGTCGGACGATGAGCCGTTCGCCGCGCTGATCTTCAAGATCATGACCGACCCGTTCGTCGGGCAGCTCGC
>JBGPFD010000072.1:0-14709 GCA_041483175.1 Thermoanaerobaculia bacterium
AGTATCGGCATCAGCATCTCTCCGAGCGACGGAACCGATCCGGAGACGCTGGTGCGGAACGCCGACAGCGCGATGTACCGCGCCAAGGATCAGGGGCGCGACAACTACCAACTCTACGCGCCGGCCATGAACGCACGCGCGCTGGAACACCTCGCGCTGGAGAACATGCTGCGCAAGGCGCTCAGCCATCGCGAACTGGTGCTCTTCTATCAACCGGTAACCGACATGGAGACGAAGCGCGTCATCGGTGTCGAGGCCCTCATTCGCTGGAAACATCCCGATCTCGGATTGCTCTCGCCGGCGAACTTCATCTCCGTTGCCGAGACCTCCGGGCTGATTCTGCCGATTGGCGAATGGGTGCTGCGCACGGCCTGCAGCCAGATCAAACTGTGGCAGAAGCGGATCGACAGCGATCTGTTCGTGGCCGTCAATCTCTCCGCGCGGCAGTTTCAGCAACCGAATCTCGTCGAACAGATCGGCGAAGTGCTCGCAGAAGCGAATCTCAATCCGGAGTGCCTCGAGCTGGAGATCACCGAGAGCAACGCCATGCAGAACGCGGACAACACCATCCACACGCTTCGCGAGCTGAAAAACCTCGGCGTGCGCATTGCCATGGACGACTTCGGAACCGGCTACTCGTCCCTCAGCTATCTGAAGCGGTTCCCGATCGACACGCTCAAGCTCGACCAGTCCTTTGTCCGAAACATCACCACCGATCCGATCGATGCCGCCATCGCCACGGCGGTCATCGCCATGGCACACAGCCTCAATCTCAAAGTGGTCGGCGAAGGCGTGGAGACTGAGGAGCAGTTTGCGTTTCTGCAACGGCAGAAATGCGACTCGATTCAGGGCTATCTCTTCAGTCCGCCGCTTTCAGTCGAAAATCTGGAGGCCTATCTCATCGATCGCAAAGCGATGATCACGTAAGGGCCTAGTGTAGTGTCTCACTAATATCTTGCCTTTCGCTGGTGGCGCTTGCGGGTGAGATGCAAGGAGCGAGGAGGAGGCGATGCGGTGGCATCGTCGACGACGAGCGACGCTGCAGATCGCCCGCAACCGCCACCAGCCCTTCGGGGTAAGCCGCTGAGAGGCTTAACGAAAGGCAAGATATTAGTGAGACACTACACTAGAACGTGCGCAGCACGGCGCGTACCGGACTTGCGTCCGCCCGCGCGATGCGCAGCGGCGGCGCGATCAGCTCGTACTCTCCCTCCTCCACGTGATCGAGCACCAGCCCTTCGAGCACCGCCATGTCGTTACGCGCGAAGGCCTGGTGCGCCTCGAGCGCAGTGGAGTCGAACGGATCGACCGACGGTGTATCAATACCGATCAGCATCACTCCGTGCTGATAAAAGTCGTCGACCAGCGCCGGCGAGAGGCTGGCGAAGTCGTTGTTCCATGCTCGCGGATCGGGGAAGGTCCCGGTCCGCAGCAGTACGCGCGGCGCAGACACGACTTTTCCGCCGAGGTGTTCCGGCGTGATCCGCTCGCCGCGGCGCACGCGGATGTGCAGCACCACGCAGCGGCCGATGTAGTAGTCGAGCCGCCGCGACGCGATATCCGGTCCGTCGCGGACGGTGTGGTTCGGCGCGTCCGCGTGCGCACCGACGTGCACCGATGTCCGGATGTCGGAGAGCGTCAGATTTGCGCCCGTGTTCATGTCGCGATTCACCGTGTGCACAAATGGCGTGTCGCCCGGCCAGACGCGGATGGAGTCGTCGATCAGCGGAGAGATGTCGATCAGCATGCAGCGATGACCTCGTCGGGCTCCTCGTACGTCTTGCGGAGCGACACCCAACCGCTATTTTTCTCCGGGGCCAGGAGCATATGCGGCTGCCCGGGCACGATGTACGCCTTCCGGATGACCATCAGTGGACGTAGGCCGAATCGGCCGGCGCGGGATTCTTTCGCGCGTGGATGATGGAGACCGCCAGAACGACCCGGCGGACGATCTCATCCCACTGCTTCGCCCGGACCAGATCGGGCACGGCAAGCGATGTTCCGAGGTTCACCGCAATGCAGCCGGCATCGAGATAAGCATCGATGGCATCGAGCGATACCGGACCGCCGGCGATCATCGGCACGTCACGGATCGGGCCGCGGACGGCGCGGATGAAGTCGGGGCCGCCGAGATGCGGTGCCGGAAAAATCTTTACGATGTCACATCCCGCTTCCCAGGCGTGGATCATCTCCGTCGCCGTGGCCGCGCCGGCGACCGACAGCATCTCGTTCTCGGTGGCGTACTCGATCAGGCGCAAATCGGTGTGCGGCGAGACAATGATCTCCGCACCGGCGCGGCGCGCCAGCGCCGCATCATCCGCGCTGCGTACCGTGCCCGCGGCAACCGTCACTTCGTCCCCCGCGTAGCGCCGACAAAGCGTGGCCATCAGCTCGAAGGCATCCGGCGTGGTCAGCGTCACCTCGACGATGCGGATTCCGTTCTGGGCGTAGGCGTCGGCCACCGCGGAAGCGCTTTCGACGCTGTCTTCTCGCACCACGCCGATGATCTGCTGTGCGCAGATTTTTGTCAGCAACTCTCGACGCCCCATGGCTCGATTCTAATGCATGCAACGGTGCTAAGCTTGGCCCCCGTGGTCCCGGGAGGGGTACCGAATGGTCCTGATCAACAAGGCAATCAACGAGGTGACGGTCAAACTCGTCTACTACGGCCCAGGCCTGTGCGGAAAGACCACCAACCTCGAGAAGATTTACGGAAATCCGAAGCTGGAGAACAAGGGAAAAATGATCTCCATGGCTACGGAAACCGATCGCACGCTCTTTTTCGACTTCATGCCGATGGAGCTCGGCACCATCGGCGGCCAGAAGGTGCGCGTCCAGCTCTACACGGTTCCCGGGCAGGTCTTCTACGACGCCACCCGCAAGCTGGTTCTTCGTGGCGCGGACGGGGTGGTCTTCGTCGCCGACTCGCAGAATACGATGCGCGAGTCGAACAAGGACAGCCTGGAGAATCTGCGGACCAATCTGCGCCTCAACCGCCTCGATCCAGACAAGGTGGCTCTCGTCTTTCAGTACAACAAACGCGACCTGCCGAACGTCGACTCCGTCGACGATATGAATGCCTATCTCCAGCCGGGAAGTACGCCGGTGCTCGAGGCCGCGGCTATCAATGGCGTCGGCGTCACGGCGACGCTTCGCGCGGCGGTCGCGCGCATTCTCGACAACCTGAAGAATCAGGTCGATACCGCGCTGGCCGACGATCCAAGTCTGGCCCGTCCCGACATGAATGCGAAGTCCGGCGTGACTCCCGCCGCCGCCGGCACGCCGAAACTCTCGATGAAGGGAACGGTTGAGAGGGCGCCGATGCGGGCGCCGACGTTCGTCAAACCGGTGGCCGCTGTGGACGAGCCGTTCGGCGCCGTCGCGGTTGCCGAGCCGCGGGACAATCGTGCTGCCGCCTCGCGAGAGCAGTTACAGTCGTTGCTGGCCAGCGCACGTCAGGTCGTCTCCTCGCTGGAAGCGGCGCTCGAGCGAGCGCGCACGCACGAGCAGGAGATCGCGAAAAGGATGAAGGATGAAGGTTGAATCCCTTCCGTACGCCCCGCGAACCGGGGCATTCATCCTCCATCCCTCATCCCTCATCCTTTGAAGAATGGCCTGGTTTCAGGAGTGGTTCGGCGAGGAGTACCTCGAGCTTTACTCGTATCGAGACGCCACCGAAGCCCGCCGGCAGGTTGCGTTTTTCCGGAAGCACTTCGGAAAAGTCCGCGGGGTGGTGCTCGATCTCGCCTGCGGCACCGGACGGCACCTGCACGAGCTGCGGCGCGCCCGCTACTCCGCGGTCGGTTGCGATCTGTCGTTCATCCTGCTGTGCAGCGGCAGCTCCGAGTATGGGCCGCAGCGCGTTGCCCGCGCCGACATGCGCCTGCTGCCGTTTCGCGACGCCACGTTCGCCGCATTAGTCAACTTCTTTACTAGTTTCGGCTATTTCTCCACCGCGGCCGAAAACCTGCACGTGGTTCACGAGATGGCGCGCGTCCTCAGGAAAAATGCCGTCTTCCTGTTCGACTACCTCAACGTCCATCACGAGCTGCAGCGGATGATCGAACGTGAGCGCCGCGAGACTCCCCTCGGCGAGGCGCTTATCGAGCGTTGGTTTGACGTCTCCGACCGTTCGTTCAACAAACGGATAACAATCGGCCAGAGGCGTTACCTCGAACGCGTTCGCGGGTACGATCTCGACGAGATCACCATGATGTTCACCGCCTGCGGGCTCCACATCCGCGATATCTTCGGCGATTTCCGCGGCACGGAGTTCCACAATTCGTCTCCGCGGCTCATTCTTGTGGGAAATAGAGCATGAGCGCCGACCCGGGATGTTATCGCCTGCCGCTGGAGCGCTATCCGGGCATGAACCGTTTCGTGCTCGACTGGCTGGCGGGCGACGAACGCTTCCTGCCGCGTCACGATGGACTTGTGGGAACGGCCGCCCTCGGCCACCCAGCGGCGGGCGCCTCGCCCGCCGCCCCACCGCTCGTCGACGCGCTCATCGCCTCCAATCGTCGCTGGGGCCTCGATGTCGAACCGCAGATCCGCCGCTGGGCCGCCAGCAAGACGTTCACCATCGCGGCCGGGCAACAGACCGGATTTGCAGGCGGCCCGCTCTACACGCTGGTCAAGCTGGCGTCGCTCCTGAAAATGAAGCGCGAGCGCGAAGCGAGCGGAACGCCGACGACGCTCTTCTTCTGGCTGGCGACCGAGGATCACGATTTCAACGAAGCCACGACGATCGCTCTGCCGCGCCGAGATTCCCACGGCCAGGGCGATCTCATGTGGCTGCGAGCGTCGCGGCCGCCCGACTCACGCGAGGTCGTCGGACGCACCGTCATTCCCGAATCACTGATCGAGCAACTGATCGCGACGCTGGCCACCGAACGCCCGGCGTGGCTGCGGCGGGGGATCACGTTCGGCGAATCGTTCGCCGAGCTGCTGGCCTCGACCTCCGGCGGCGACATCGTTCTGGTCGACTCGCTGCTTCCGGAACTCCGGCGCGCCGGCGCTCCCCTCTTCGCATCAATCGCGAACCGGTGGGACGAGGTACAGGCGGCGCTGTCGACGCGCTCGGCCGAGCTGGAAAGCGCAGGCTACGCGCCGCAGATCGTTCCGCGCGACGACGATGGATACACGCTGCTGTACCGCATCGACGCGGCAGGCAGTCGCGATCTGCTGCAGAAACCGGCGAGCGTGGGATCCCCTGAATCGATTTCGACTTCAGCGATCACCCGCCCACTTCTGCAGGATTTCGTTCTGCGGCCGGATGTCTTCGTCGGCGGCCCATCCGAGGTCGCCTATTACGCACAGATCGCACCGCTGCACGCAATGCTCGATGTGTGGATGCCAAGAGTCGCGCTTCGCGGACACGTGCTCATCGCACCGCGGAGGATCATCCGCTACTTCTCGCGCTTCGACATTGAACCGCACGAAGTCTTCACCACGCCCGAGCGCGTGGTCGCCGCCCATGCAGCAGAGGGAGTGATCGAGGTGCGATCGATCGCCGATCAGGCGCAACGCGAATTGCTCGCGCACATCGAAAAGATCCGTGCCCTCGCGCTTCCCGCCGATCACGCCGTGGCACGCGCGGTCAACCGGTCAATCGGCCACATCGAGTATCACTTCAAGAAGCTGACCGAGCGCGCCATCCGCGGTCTGGTGCGCAAGGATAAGGAACGCTTTCACGCCGCGCGCGAGTTGGTGTCCACGTTCTTTCCCGACCGGCACGTGCAGGACCGCGTGGTGGCCTGGTTCCCGTACTGGCGCGAGTATGGCAGGCTCCTTCTCGACCGGATCGTCGACGAGGTGGAACCGGACGAGCCGGCGTTCAAGATCGTGAGTTTGTGATGGCCAAAACGGATTTCGTCGACGCCATTTTTTTCGCCGCGCATGCGGACGATATCGAGCTGGCCTGCGGAGGAACCATCGCCAACATGGTGAAGTCGGGACGCCGCGCGGCCATCGTTGACCTCACCCGCGGCGAGATGGGCACCCGCGGAACGCCCGCGACGCGCAAGCGTGAATCGCAGGCGGCCGCGCGCATCCTCGGCGCGGCGTTTCGCCAGCACCTCGATCTCGGCGATGGCGGCCTGCGCACCGGACGCGACGAGGAACTGCAGATCATCGAGATCGTCCGCCGCTGGCGTCCGTCGCTCGTCTTTGCGCCGTGGCCCGACGAACGGCATCCCGACCATACGCGCACCGGCCGTCTGGTCGCCGAGGCGTCGTTCTATGCCGGCCTGCGACGGCTCGAAACCACGCGCGCGGCGCACCGTCCGCAGGCAATCGTCTATTACCTCCAGAATTACCTTCCGCCGCTGAGCTTCGTCGTCGATGTCTCGGCGTCGTGGAAAACGAAGATGCGGGCAATCCACGCGTACAAATCGCAGTTTTTCGATCCGAAATCGAAAGAGCCGCTGACGTTCATCTCCGATTCGAAGTTCCTGCAGATGATCGAGGCTCGCGGCCGGCATTTCGGCGCCATGATCGGCGCGTCTTACGGCGAGGCGTTCGTCACCAAACAGCCGCCGAAAATCGATGACGTGTTTTCTGCGTATGACGGGCGCGAAATTCAGGGCTGAGTGCCGAGGACTCAGGATTCGTTCATGAGAATTGGCATCACCTGCTATCCGACGTTTGGCGGCTCGGGCGTGGTGGCCACCGAGTTGGGCATCGCCCTGGCGCGCGGGGGGGACGACGTCCACTTCATCAGCTACGCGCTGCCTTCGCGGCTGAACATCCTCCACGAACGGGTGCACTTTCACGAGGTGACCGTCACTGCGTATCCGCTGTTCGATCCCTATCCGCCGTACACGCTGGCCCTGGCGACGAAAATGGCCGAGGTGGCCGACTACGAAAAACTAGACATCCTGCACGTGCACTACGCCATTCCACACGCCATCAGCGCGCATCTCGCCAAGCAGATCCTCGGATCGACGCGATTGAAGGTCATCACCACGCTTCACGGCACCGATATCACTCTCGTCGGGCGCGACGAAAGTTACCTGCCGATCACGAAATTCGGGATCGAAGTCTCCGACGGCGTGACCGCGGTCTCGGAATGGCTGCGGGAGGAGACGGCGAAGAACTTCGATACGAACAAGGAGATCGAGGTGATCCCCAACTTCGTCGATCCCTCGCGGTTTCGCCGCGACCGCAGCGCCTGCGCGCTTTTCGGCGCCTCGACGGAGAAGCTCATCTGCCATGTGTCGAACTTCCGGCCGGTCAAGCGGATCATGGACGTGCTGGCGGTTTTCAAGCGTGTCACGCGCGTGATCCCCAGCCAGCTGGTGATGATCGGCGACGGGCCCGATCGTTCGCGTGCCGAGGCGTTCTGCCGCGAACACCACCTGCGCGAGCGTGTCTTCTTCCTCGGCAATGTCCCCAATCTCGAGGAAATCGTCGGTGCAAGCGATCTCTTCCTCCTGCCGTCGGAGGCGGAATCGTTCGGCATGGCGGCACTGGAGGCCATGGCCTCCGAGGTTCCAGTGATCGCCACGCGCTCCGGAGGACTGCCGGAGGTCGTCGTCGACGGCGAAAGCGGCTTTCTCCTTTCGGTCGGCGACGTCGACGCCATGGCGGTTCGCGCGATCGAGATTCTCTCCAATCCCGATCTGCAGCAGCGACTCGGCCGCGCCGGGCGTCACACCGCGGAGACGAAGTTCCACGAGTCGCGCATCGTGCCGGTGTACCGGCGATTCTACGAACGCGTGATGGCCAGAGCAGATTCAGGACTGAGGACCATGGACTGAGTCTTAAGCCTCATCTTGGGCGAGCGTCCCCGAGAAGATGGCGTGAGGGGCTCGCCTGAGAATTTCGTTTCGGGCAATCGCGTAGCCAAGGATGGCGTCGACCAGCACGCGTCGACCGTCGCGCGAGAGCAGGATCAGCACGTTTCGCTTGATCTCCCGCACCTCCACGACATCTTCCCAGCGCAGCCAGCGTCCGCGCTTTCCAAACAGCGAAAGTACCCGATTCTCGTAGAGCACGCCGTCGTCGCCGACATAGATGTGATCGCCGTACTGCACCACCGCGGCGGCCACGGTCCCGAAAACCAGAAGCAGCAGTCCGGCGAGCGGCAGGATTTCGATCTCGTTCAAACCGTGTGAGAGATACTGAAAGACGAGAGCTGCCGAACCGAAGACGGCGGCGCACGACATCAGTTGCGCGACCGGAGTGCGGTTGAACTTGAGGATCGTTCCCGGCATGACCACGAGTAAAACACGAAAAAAGAAGTCCTGAACTCAGGACTTGTTAGAATTCGCCCCTTTATGCGCTGGTCCCGATACTTTCTATACACCTTGCGTGAAGATCCCGCCGATGCCGACGTCATCAGCCAGCGGCTGATGATGCGCGCCGGGCTTATCCGCAAAGTGGCGGCCGGGATTTACACCTACCTCCCGCTCGGCCTTCGCTCGATGAAAAAGATGGAGGCCATCGTGCGCGAAGAGATGAACCGCGCCGGCGCCGTCGAGCTGCTGATGCCCACCATTCAGCCGGGCGAGCTGTGGGTGGAATCGCGCCGCTGGAAGATGTACGGGCGCGAGCTGCTGCGGATCAAGGACCGGCACGATCGCGACTTCGTCTTCGGCCCCACGGCCGAGGAGGTCATCACCGACGCTGTGCGCGACGCGATCGACTCGTACCGGCAGCTTCCGGTCAACCTTTACCAGATCCAGACGAAGTTTCGCGACGAGCTGCGGCCGCGATTCGGCCTGATGCGCGGTCGTGAGTTCACCATGAAGGACGCCTACTCGTTCCACAGCAGCGCCGAATCGCTCGACGAGACGTACAACGCCATGCGCGACGCGTACAGCCGCATCTTTCGTCGCTGCGCGCTCGATCATGTGCCGGTGGAAGCGGATACCGGCAACATCGGCGGATCGGCGTCGCATGAATTCATGGTTCTCGCCCAGTCGGGCGAAGACGCGGTGGTGAGCTGCCCGAACTGCAAGTACGGCGCGAATATCGAAAAGGCCACATCCAAATTCTTCTCCGACGAGCCCGAGCCCGCACCGATGACCGAGCTTGCGCCGGTGCACACCCCCGGGACGCAGTCCATCGATGACGTCGGCCGCTTTCTCGGCAAGCCGACCTCGCATCTCGTCAAGACGCTGGTCTTCGACAGCGATCAGGGCTGCGTCATGGTGCTCGTGCGCGGCGACCGCGAAGGAAACGAGATCAAGATCAAAAACTACCTCGGCGCGGAATGGCTGCAGATGCTTCCGGACACGCAATTCGAGGAAGCCACCGGCGGGCCGGTCGGCTATTGCGGCCCGGTCGGAACGAAGGCCAGACGCGTTCTCGCGGATGCCTCGCTGCGCGGGCGCAAAAACTGGGTCGTCGGCGGCAACAAGCGCGACACGCACCTCGCCGGCGTGAACCCCGGCCGCGATTTCCCCGAGCCGGAGTACGGCGATTTCACCACCGCGTTCGCCGGCGATCCCTGCCCGCGCTGCGGCAGCCGGCTCGAGATCTATCGCGGAATCGAGGTAGGCCACATTTTCAAGCTCGGCACGAAGTATTCCGAGCCGATGCACTGCACCTATCTCGATGAAAGCGGCCAGCGCCAGCCGATGATCATGGGCTGCTATGGGCTGGGAATCGGCCGCACCGTGGCCGCGGCAGTCGAGCAGAGCCACGATGACGACGGAATCATCTGGCCGATGCCGATCGCGCCGTTCGAGGTGCTCGTAACGCAGATCGGCCGCGAGGAGAACGTCCGCACGGCTGCCGAGGATGTCTACGGGCAACTGATCAGCACCGGCATCGACGCTCTGCTCGACGATCGCGACGAACGGCCGGGCGTGAAGTTCAAGGATGCGGATCTGATCGGCTTTCCGGTGCGCGTCGCCGTCGGGGCAAAGAGTCTGGCCAAGGGACAGATCGAGTGGAGCTGGCGTAACGATCGCGCGAAGCAACTCGGCGAACCGGCCGCCGTCGTGGCACGCGTCATCGAGGAGGTGCTGCGGGCGCGCCATTCCGGCTGAAGCTGCTGCTCCATCCTGCATCACAGCTCGTGTAGCGGCGGGCGCCCTCGCCCGCTGGGCCGGCGGGGACGCCGGCCCCTACACCCCGAAGCGCACCTGCATTTGCGGTATTCTTCCTTCAACATCGGTCCCGTTGGAGGAAACATGCGCAAACTCCTTCTCCTCGTGGCGATCGCCCTGTTCGCGGCCCCTCTCGCCGGGCAAAATACGGACATCGAGTCGCTCTCCGGCCTGCAATTCAACTTCGGCAATCCGGGAGCGCGTTCGCTCGGAATGGGAGGCGCGTTTCTCGGCCTCGCCGATGACGCCTCAGCCGCCGAGGCAAATCCCGCGGGCCTGACGATCCTGCGCAAACCGGAGATCTCGCTGGAGGCGCGCAATTATCAGGAGCAGCAGCTCTTCAGCACCAGCGGAACCTTTCCCGACATTCAACGCACGGCGTTCAGCCACTACAGCCAGCGCGTCGATCCGACGTTCGCAAGCTTCGTCTATCCGGTGAAGAACTTCACATTCGGCGTCTACTACCACCAGCCGCTGCGCAACGAGGGATCGGGCCAGGTCGTACCGCAGCGGAATCAGTTCACCGGCGCGGTAACCACGGACGTGCCGAACTTCTACCTTCCAAAGGGCGGAACGCCGGTGAGCAAAACGGACTGCGAAGCGATCCGGCAGCGGCAAAACGATTTCTTCGCCTGCCTCGAATACACCATCCTGCCGTTCCTCAGCGCGTTGAGCGTTCAGGAACGGACGTTCGGCCTTGCTGGGGCTTACAAGCTGGGCAACTTCTCCTTCGGTGGAACGGTTCGCTATCAGCGCTTCAATGAATCCGCGTTCACATTCCGCGTGACACCGACGTTCGACTTCTCGAGTATCTCCGTCCAGGCCACGAGCGATATCACCAGCCAAGACTCGAAAGTCAAAGACAAGAGCGACGTGACGTTCGCCGGCGGCGTCAAGTGGGCTCCGAATGACAAGTTCAGTGTCGGCGCCGTCTACAAGCAGGGCGCGAAATTCACCACGCCGACCTTCGCCGCGAATTCGGATACGCAGTTCGCGTTCGTGAAAGTTTCGGACACCACGTTTCACATTCCGGATGTCTACGGTGCCGGCGTGTCATACCGGCCCATTCCGGCGCTGACCATCAATGCCGACGCGGTTCATGTCACCTATTCGAATCTGGTCGACCATTTCGTCTCCATCAACGAGGACATCCGCGCCATCGACAAGGCCTACAAGGCGAACGACGTCACCGAGTTGCACCTCGGCGGCGAGTATTTCTTTTCCACCAAGATTCCGTTCGCTGTCCGCGCCGGGGCGTGGCGCGATCCGGCGCACGCGATCGAATATCGCGGCCCGCTGGACGTGCCGGACGCCGTCGCTGCCGGCATCCTCTATCCGAAGGGAACCTCGCAGAAGCACTTCGCCATCGGCGCGGGGCTCGCATGGCCGCGATTTCAGATCGACGCCGCCTACGACCGCTCGGAGCGCTATCGCGTCGGATCGATCTCCGCCGTGGCGCGCTTCTAAGGCCCCGTGATCCCGCTCCTGGCGCTTCTTCTGGCCACGGCGTTTCCGTCGACGAACAAAACGTCGTGGATGCGTCCCGAGTCGTTCCATCTGGTCATCGGCATGAGCCGCGCACAGACCGAGCAGGCTCTCGCGGACATCGGCTGGAAAACGAAGAAGGGCGACGATGCCGATCACCTTGTCATCGACTACGCCGATGACAAGGCGGTGACGCTGCAGTTCCACAAGGATCGCCTGCGCTCGATTCGATTCGAGCTGTTTATGTTTCTGCCCGACGCCAAGACCGCTTTCGCCGAGGAGAAAGCATTTCTGCGCGAAACTCTCGGCTCGCCGAAGGCCGTCAAGTCGAAGTCGGTGCTCGTGTACGACAGCATTCTGCCCAACGTGATGGTCGTCGTGGCGGACGATCCGAAATCGGCGAACGGGCAGAAAGGGCTGGGGATTCTCGTGGTGCGCTACTACGATCCGACCCCGCCGCGGTAATACCGAACCGATCGTTCAAGACGCGCCGGAGTCGAAAGGCAACCGATCCTCTCGATGTCGGGCCACGGGCAGTGCTGGCGCGGATCTTGCGAAAAGCCGAATCGTGAATTGGCTCGTCTGGCTCGGCCTCGCTGTCGTCATCGTCGCCGTTGCCGCAGTCACTGGCATCAAACCGAAGGGAACGAGATCCGTTTCGCACTCCCGCATGATGGGAATGGGAAGGCTTGCTCTTCTGGTGATTGTCATCATCCTCGTCTACGTTGCATTTCACGCGCGCGCCGGCGGCTGATGCACTCGCTTCCACGTAATGCAATATGCGTCAGCGGATGATGCGCTTTCTCGCCACCACCACCGCGTAGTACGGGCGGATGCCGGGCACGAACAGGAGCAGGCGCTCCAGGGCCAGCAGGCGGCGCACGCCGCGGGCGAGAGTTTCCGCGGGCACATCGGGAGGGCGGTGGAGGTTCGGGTAGATCACCGACAGTAGATTGCCGCCGTAGCCTCGCGCGGCGACGATGTCAAACAGCGAACGCACGGCCGGCATGATCCGATGCGACGCCGGGGCTTCCGTCGGATCGACGACGTTGATCGGCGCGCGGACGAGGTGCGGCCGCCGGAGTCCCCGCCCCAGCAGACGATAGGCGACGTTCGGCAGGAGAAGCCGGAGCGCGCTCCACTGATTGCGCGACGGGCCGACGTACTCGTCGAAATACACGATCCCTTCGTCGCGCAGCGCATTGCTGACGATGCGCAGAATGGCGGACGGATCATCGAAATGATGCAGCGAGGCGTGGAAACATACCGCGTCGAACTGCGATCGCCGCTCCGCCAGATATTGCGCCGCGTCGGCAACGACGTACGACACGCGCTCCTCGATCCCTGATGCAACCGCGAGCTCTCTCGCGCGCGCGAGCGGTCCCGCGGCGAGATCGAGACCGACCACATGCTTGACGACGTTTTTCGAAATGAGGTCCCGCTCCAGCCCGCCCGTCCCACAGCCGATGACGACGGCGGAGGACAAGGGCGGCGAACCGGAGAGCAGATTCGCCAGCCAGCCGGTCGGCCAGACGAGCGGGTCGCCCGACACGCGACGATTGACTTCCTGCCGAACGAGCGGATGACTGAGCCAGACCTCCTCGACAGCGCTGCCGCCGTCGTGGAGCCTCAGATCGTCCCAGTACGTCACTGTCACCGGTCAGCGCCGGATGTCACTTCCACGATCCCCCGCCGCCTGCCGACACGGCCGTGGTTGCCGTTCGAGTCTCGTAACGCTCCAGGCCGCCTTCGTAAATGAACAGGCCCTCGCCCAGCGTGCCGAAGTACATGCGGTTGCCGTCGAACGGATCGACGGCGATCGAGGTCACCTCGGCTGTTCGCGACGGCAGCGGAAACGCGCTCCACTCGCGTTCCTGACGCGTGCTTACGAGCACCTTGCGCTGCTCGCGCGAGGTGAGAAAGACGACGTCGCCATTGTCGCGCGTGGCGCCGAAGACGGCCGCGTATTGCGCGTCGGGAACTTCGGCCTCGTGCCAGCGGCAATCGAGGTCGACACGGCCCGCCTTGACCCCCTGCATGCCGGCGATGAAGAGAAACTGTGCGTCGTTGACGTTGCGCGCCGCGAGCGTGGCCCCCTTCGACGGTGCCCCCTCGATCGTTTGCCAGCGTTCGCCGTCGAAGGCCATCAAACCGCCGGAGGTCAACGCAAACAGCGCCTTCTGGTCGCCGAGCATGCCGGTAACCACATCGACGGTCCGATCGTCCGCCCCGGCGAGCCGGTACCAGCTCTTCCCCGCGTCACGAGTGGTGAAGACGCCCTGTGATGTCGCGGCAAAGAAGCGCATGCGATTGAAGCGCACCACCTTCTGCACACGAACCGGCGCGTTCGACGGCGGCGCCTGCGTCCACTCCATGCCGTCGCCGCTCCAGAAGAATCCCTTCTCCGTGCCGGCGACGAATCGCGACTGCGGATCATCGTTGACAATCAGCGAGAGGACCGCGGGCAACTTCGTCGTGCTGCGCCTCTTCCACCTCTGCCCGGCGTCCTCCGACTCGTAGATGCCGCTGGAGACGCCGCCGAAGGCGACCGCCGCGTAGACGTGATCTGCCGCCGCGGGATCGGCGGCGATCGAGGTGACCGTCAGATTCCGAAGACCGTCGCACGACCGCTGGAACGTTCGGCCGTGGTCCTCGGAGATGTAAACGCCATCGCTTTCGACGCCGAGGATGATGCGGTCCGGCCGCTGCGAATGAAGGGCGATGTTGTTGACCACCAGGTCTTCATCGGAAACGACATACCAGCTCTTGCCGCGATCGTCGGAACGATAGAGGCCGGCGACCGATCCGGCGTAGAGCGCGTCCGGATCGCACGGATCGATCTCCACCTCGTGGATGCGGCGGTTGTTGAATCCGTCGCGATAGCGCGTCCAGTTGTCGCCGCGATTCCTGCTGTTGTAGACCCAGCCGCAGGTCGCTACCCAGATGTCGTCGGCATTCTCCGGATCGATGGTGATGGAGAACATGTCCGTATCGAGCACCATCCCGCTGTTGATCAGTTTCCAGCTCCTGCCGCCGTCATCGCTGCGATATCCCTGCCGCCAGGTGCCGACATAGAGCCGCTCGTGCGAGCGCGGATCGATGGCCACCGACTCCACGTTCGCCTGATCGGTGATCTTCTCCCACGTCTCGCCCGAATCCGTGCTGC
>JBGPFD010000073.1:0-14709 GCA_041483175.1 Thermoanaerobaculia bacterium
GAGCACGACCATGATGGTCACGACCACTTTTTCGTTCGAGGGCTATCGCATTCGCGAGTACAAGGGCATCGTGCGAGGGATTATCGTGCGCTCGCCGACCATCGCCCAGGGGATCCTCGGCGGCCTGAAGAACATCATCGGCGGCAGCATCGGTGCGTACACCGAGATGTGTGAACAGGCGCGGCAGCAAGCCTACGATCTGCTTCTCGAGCACGCACGCCAGATCGGAGCAAACGCCATCGTCGGTGCGAGCTACGATGCTTCCGAGGTTGTCAGCAAAGGATCTGCGACCGAGGTCCTCTGCTACGGCACAGCCGTGATCGTCGAGAAGATTCCGGCCTGACTGGGCGCTTCGGCTGAAATCGCACTATGGAGGTCGTCGGTTCGATCGCGTCAGTTCCGCGTCATCCAGAGGTAACCCAACCGCGAGCTCTCAGGTGCACGTTGGCGAACGATTCATGGCCCGATTCACGTTGCGGGTACAATCGCGGTCTCCATTCCATTCGATGCACGGAGGCACCATGAGAGTTCTTTTCGCCATCGCCCTTTCAACGCTGCTTGTCGCGCCGCTCGCGGCACAGATGGACGAGCATCACCATCACGACGCGGCACCCCCCGAGCGGCTCGGTACGGTTTCCTTCCCGATTTCATGCAGCGCGGAAGCGCAGCCGGCGTTTACCCGCGCGGTCGCTCTGCTGCATTCGTTCTGGTACGAGGAGGCGGAGAAGGCCTTCCGCAACGTTGCGTCGATCGACCCGCAATGCGGGATGGCGTGGTGGGGTGTAGCAATGAGCAACTTTCACGAGGTCTGGCCGGCTCCCTACACGGCCGCGGAACTGGCGCGAGGGGTCGCGGCCGCGGAAAAGGCGAAATCGGTCGGCGCAAAGACGGCGCGCGAACAGGGATACATCGACGCCATGGCGACCTTTTATCGCGATGCCGGGACGCTCGACACTCCGACCCGCGCCCGCGCGTATGAAGCGGCGATGCAACGCCTGGCCACGCAGTTTCCCGCCGATGACGAGGCATCCATCTTCTACGGACTCATTCTGATCAATCACGGTATGGCCATGCCGAAGGACAAGACGTACGCATACCAGAAGCAGGCGGCGGAAATCTTCAGTCGGCTTCTGGCAAAGCATCCGGACCATCCAGGTATCGCACACTATCTGATTCACAGCTTCGACTATCCCGCGCTCGCTCCGCTCGCGCTGAACGCCGCATACGCGTACTCGAAGATAGCTCCTTCGTCGCCTCATGCCCTGCACATGCCTTCGCACATTTTCGTTCGCCTGGGTATGTGGCAGGAGACGATCGATGCGAACATCGCTTCGGCCAACGCAGCGCACCAGCACGCCCTGCGCACGCATCCCGGTGCGGCTGCGTTCGACGCACTTCACGCCGACGACTATCTCGCCTATGCGTATCTGCAGCGGGGAGAGGATGAAAAAGTGCGTGGCCTCATCGAGGAGCTCTCCGCGGTAAAGAGTTTGAGCGTGGAGAACTTCGCCGGCTTTTACGCACTGGCGGCGGTTCCGGCGCGCTTCACGCTGGAGCGCCGGCGTTGGGCAGACGCGGCGGCGCTCACGGTGACGCCAGCCGGGCTGCCGTGGGATTCCTATGCATATGCCGAAGCGGTGACGTACTTCGCCCGGGCGGTCGGCGCAGCGCGAAGTGGCGATCCGGCGCGGGCGCGGGCCGATGTCGAGCGGCTGCAGAACCTCCGTCAGAAACTGGTCGATCAGAAGAATGCGTATTGGGCTGATCAGGTCGAGCTCCAGCGTCGCGCGGCTGAAGGCTGGATCGCGCGCGCAGAGGGTCGCAATGAGGACGCCCTGGTGCTGCTGCAGTCGGCCGCCGATCTGGAGGACTCGATGGACAAGAGTCCCGTGACTCCGGGATCGATCATTCCGGCGCGGGAAATGTTCGGCGATCTGCTGCTGGAGCTCAATCAGCCGGCGAGGGCGCTGGAAGCGTACGAGCGGTCGCTCAAGGATTCGCCAAATCGTCTGAATGGATTGTCAGGCGCCGCGCGCGCCGCACAGCTGGCAGGCGAGCGCGCGAAGGCACGCGAGTATTACGTGCAAGTCGCGAAGCTCTTCGAGGTGAACGGCGCAACGAAGGCGAAGCCGGCAGCGGTGCGCTGATCCGCGGGTAGCGGGCGGCGCTTATTCGTGGCCTCGCGTTGCGGCCCGGTTGGGAGGCGTCGTATGGCGTACCAGAACGTCGTCGTGTCCTCCGGAGCTGAAGGTCGCAGGAGTCAGCCTGCCCCATTTTCTTGAACAGGTACGTATTAAGGAAGATGTCGTGAACGACTTTACGGGACGGGTGGCGATCATCACCGGCGCCGCGCGTGGGCTCGGGCGCGCCGCGGCCGAGCGACTCCACGAGCGCGGTGCGATGGTCGCCGTCAACGTCCGGAGTCGCGAGCGAGCCGAGTCGCTGGCCCGGTCGATCGGTGCGCGGGCGTTTGCTGTGCCGGGAGACATTGCGGCGGCCGGCGTCGCCGACGAGATCGTCCGCCTGACGCTCGAGCGGTTCGGCCGCGTGGACATCCTGGTCAACAACGCGGCTCTTGCGCGCTCGACACGCTTCCACGAGCTCTCGGCAGAAGAGTGGCGCGAGGCGCTCGAGGTGAACCTCACCGCACCCTTCCTCCTCACCCGGGCCGTGCTCCCGGCCATGAAGGCGCAGGCATACGGCCGCATCGTGAACATCTCCTCCACCGCGGGCCGCACGGTCAGCACGCTCGGCGGCGCGCACTACACAGCGTCCAAGGCCGGACTGCTGGGTCTGACCAGAGCGGCTGCAAAAGAGTTGGGCCAGTACGGCATCACGGTGAACGCGGTCTGCCCAGGCATGATCGACACCGAGTTGACCCGCGAGAATGCGACGCCGGAGGTGTTGGCCCGGCTGGCGACGGGCTACCCGATCCCCCGACTCGGGACAGCGCTGGAAGTGGCCGATCTGATCTGCTTCGCCGCCTCGGAGGCGGCGGGCTACATCACGGGCGCCTCGTTCGACATCAACGGCGGCGACCTGATGATGTAGAGGGCTGCAGTTCCATGAGAGAAGGGACACGCGTTCTCATTGCTCTTGGCCTCGCGATCATCGCCGGAACCGCGATCGCCGTCTCGAGGAACGAGTCGCTCGTCCGCGCCGCCGACTTCATCGCGCCAGTCGGAACGCTTTGGGTCAACGCCATCCGGATGACCGTGATCCCGTTGGTGGTCTCGCTTCTCATCACAGGTGTCGCTTCCGCGACAGACCTGACGTCGATCAGTCGCATGGGTGGACGAACCGTGTTGGTATTCGTGCTCCTTCTCGCCGGGACTGCCGTCGTCGTCATGCCGATTTGCTTCGCGGTGTTCGGGCTGCTTCCGCCGCGGGGCGCCGCCCCGCCGCTGCCGCCGGGCGCCGCGGAGGCGGCGGGACAGATCGCGTCGGGCGGCCAGGCCCAGACATTCTCTACGTGGCTTACGTCGTTGCTGCCGCCCAACCCGATTGCTGCAGCAGCCACGGGCGCGATGATGCCGCTCGTTCTGTTCACGCTGTTTCTTGCGCTGGCCATCGCGCGCAGTCCGGCGCCGGCCCGGGCGACGCTGCTCGGATTCTTTCAGGCGTTAGGCGATGCCATGCTCACGCTCGTGCGCTGGGTGGTGATGCTCGCTCCGGTCGGTGTTTTCGCGCTGCTGCTGCCGATCGCGGCTCACGCCGGAGCCGCCGTGGCCGGGGCGATCGGCTTCTACATCGTGGCGTATTCAGTTGCCAGCCTGGCTATCACTCTTCTGCTCTATCCGGTGCTGGCGGTGGCGGCACGGATTCCGATGCTCCGCTTCGCACGCGCCGCGCTCCCGGCGCAGCTCATCGCCTTCAGTTCCAGCTCTTCCATTGCGTCGCTGCCGGCGCTGGTCGAGGGTGCCGAGAGCGCCGAGCGCGGACTCGGCCTGCCGGTCAGCATCACCGGATTCGTCCTTCCGCTCGCCGTTTCCACGTTCAAGATTGCGGCACCGGTGTCGTGGACCGTGGGGGCGCTCTTTGTCGGGTGGTTCTATGGCATTCCTCTGCACAGCAGTCAGCTCGCGACGATCGCTTTCGCCGCGATGTTCCTGGCTTTTGCGGTGCCTGGCATTCCGCGGGGTGCGTTCATCATGTTGACGCCACTCTTTCTGGCTATCGGCCTGCCGGCCGAAGGGATCGGCATCCTCATCGCGGTGGACGCAATTCCCGATTTGTTCGCCACCGTGCTCAACACGACGGGCGATCTCGCCGCAGCCGCGCTGGTTGGTACCGCACGTTGGTCTCCACATCAATGATTTCGCTCGCGGTTACGGAGTCGCATGGCGGGCCCATGGGCCGGAGTGTCCGCCTGATCTTTTCTTCTGATGTCGTAGAGGGTTGCCCACGCAATGGTCGGAGACATAGGATCTAGAAAACAATTTTTCCTCGCGAACGAAAGGAGCATGTCATGAAAGCTCTGTCTAGAATGGCCCTTGTCCTCACACTTTCTGGCGCTACGTTTTTCGCCATTGCCGCTGCCCCGTCGGCGAAGACTACCGCGAAGGACGAGATCATCCTTGCCAATCAGATGAAGTTCGAACAGGTTCTGCCAGGGATCACAAAGGCAAGGCTATGGGGCGATCCGGCAAAAGGTCCTTCCGGCGTCATCACTCGATTCTCGAAGGGAACCAAGGTTGGCTGGCACACACACGCGAGCGACGCCAAAGTAGTGGTGATCTCCGGAACGCTTCTCTACAACAACGGAAGCGGCGAGAAGGCGATTGGCCCAGGCTCGTTTCTGCAGGAACGGGCCAACATCAAGCACACGACCGCGGCGTCGGCGGATGCCGATGTCACGTTCTACGAGGAGGTAGCCGGTCCGTTCGCTGTCAAGATGGTGAAGTAAAGCGATCGGTCGGCTTTCTCCACGACAATCCGCTCCGGGACTCTGTGCAGTGGAATCGCGATCGTGCGATCGCGGTATCGCTGGAGTTCGTCGGCGTTGATCCCCACCGGTTCGTTCCTCGCGGGAGTCTTTCGCGCGTCGGTAAGGGTTCGTTCATGCGCATTCGAGGTGCAAGAAGGCGGCTGGTCGATATAATCTGACGCAGCGTGTACGGTCCGTTGAAAATTTTTACCGGTCGTTCGCATCCGACGCTGGCCCAGGAAATCTGTCGTCGCCTGGAGATCGAACCGGGGCGTGTCTCGCTGTACAGCTTTTCCGACGGCGAGAACTACGTGCAGATCGACGAGAACGTCCGCGGTGCGGACGTGTTCGTCATCCAGCCGACGTCGCCGCCCGTCAACGACAATCTGATGGAGCTGCTGATCATGCTCGATGCATTCAAGCGCTCCTCGGCACGGCGGATCACCGCGGTGCTCCCGTACTACGGGTACGCGAGACAAGACCGCAAAGACAAGCCGCGCGTTCCGATCACCTCGAAGCTCGTCGCCGATCTGATCAGCGCTGCCGGGGCGGACCGCGTGTTGACGCTCGATCTGCACGCCTCGCAGATTCAGGGATTTTTCAATATCCCCGTCGATCATCTCTTCGCCGCGCCGGTGATCGTGCGCCACCTGCGCGACCTCGCTCTTCCCGATCTAACGATCGTGTCGCCCGATGCCGGCGGCGTCGAGCGCGCCCGTGCCTACGCCAAACGCCTCGGCGCCAGCCTGGCTATCATCGACAAGCGGCGCGTCGCCGCGAACCAGACGGCCGTGATGCACATCATCGGCGAGGTGGAAGGACGTAACGTGTTCGTCGTCGATGACATCATCGATACCGCCGGAACCCTGATCCATACGGCAGAAGCCCTTCTGGAGCAGGGGGCGAAATCGATCTCCGCGGCGTGCACGCATGCGGTGCTCTCCGGTCCCGCGATCGGGCGGATCAACAATTCGCAGCTCCAGCAGGTCATCGCCACCAACAGCATGCCCACGCTGGACAAAGAGCAGGAGTGTCCGAAGCTGCGGACGCTGTCGATCGCCGAGCTGCTCAGCGAGGCCATCAAGCGGATCCACAACGAGGATTCGGTGAGCTCGCTCTTCGAGATGTAGCCGTGAAAAGCGGCGGCAGGCCGCCGTGCTCCAAAGGCGGGAATTTTGCTGAATCTGCACGGTTTAGCGACTTTCGCCGCATTAACTGATCAAAGGGGTGGCCATCATGGACGAGCTGAGTCTGGAGGTTTCGCGACGGGAGGGACCGACGGGGAAGGGCCCCGCGCGGAAGCTCCGCAGGGAGGGCCGGATCCCGGCCGTGGTCTGCGGCGGACACCGCGAGACGGTCCCTATCACCGTCGACCGGAAGGCGGTCAGCGATCTGATTCAGAAGAGCGAGCACGGCATGCGCTCCATCTTCCTGCTGAAAATGGCCGGCAGCGAGCAGCAGCGCCACGCCATGATCAAGGATATGCAGATCGATCCGATCAGCCGCAAGATGACGCACATCGATTTCATCCGCGTCCTGATGGACGAGGTCGTCCGTACGAAGGTTCCAATTCACATCAACGGAACGGCGCTGGGCGTCACGGATGGCGGGCTTCTCGATTTCCAGGTGCGCGAACTCCATGTGGAATGCCTGCCGAATGTGATTCCCGACAAGATCGACATCGACATTTCGCCGCTCGGCATGCACCAGTACTTCCGCATCTCCGACCTCACAGTGCCGGAGGGCGTCAAAGTGCTCGATGATCCCGAGCGCGTGGTCGTGGGTGTAACACACGCGCGGGCCGAGATCGTCGAAACTCCAGAGGTTGCCGCTGCCGAGGAAGCTGCCCCGGCAGAGCCGGAGGTTATTCCGCGAGGAAAGAAACCGGAGGAAGACGAAGAGGAGTCGTAGCCCTCGTCGTTCTCCGCGGGAATGCAAAAGACCGCCGTATTGCTGCTGCTTGTCGCAACGATCGGCTGCGGCCTCGAGAAATCGCAGAGGTCCGCGACCCCTCCCGCAGAGGCAACACACGCCGCGCCCACCGAAACGACCGGCGCAGCCGACGTGGGCAGTGTGATGCCGGCATATTCGGCGAAGTACCTCGACGGCAAGCCGTTCGACCTCGCCTCGGAGAAGGGAACTGTCGTTTTCCTCAATGTCTGGGCAACCTGGTGTGGTCCCTGCCGCTACGAGATTCCCGAGCTGCAGGCGCTGCAGGAGAAATATGCCGGCCGCGGATTCGAGGTGATCGGCGTCAACGTCGATGAGGCCGGCGCGGACGCGGTGTCGCAGTTCGTGAAGGAAAACAAGATCACCTACCCGATCGCCCTCGATCCGGAAGGGCGCATCGCGAACGTCCTGCGCACGACCGTCCTGCCGACCTCGCTGATCATCGGCCGCGACGGCCGAATCGTCTGGCGGGAGGTCGGCGCCATGACGCCGAATGAGACATCGGCGGTGGACAGCGTGCTGCGGCAGGCGCTGGCGAAAAAGAGTTAGTCCACTTTCCGCCGGTCGGGCGTGCTGCGCGCCGCCGCGCGCCGATCGCGTTGCCGTTGAATGAAAGTCGATAGTTTCTTCGCCATGTGGGCGAGCAGGACGCGCATCGGCACGTAGGCGAGCAGAACCGCGAGAAGAACTGCCGCTGTGGCGACGATCAGGATGACCAGAGAGGACATGTTCATCCGATCACAGAGCAAATTCCGAGCCGGTGCTCCAGGGAACCTCTGCACAACCGCTTCGTGTAGCGGCGGGCGTCCTCGCCCGCCGGGCCGGCGGGGACGCCGCCTCTACACCCGAAGGCCTGCACTTGTGCAGAGGTTCCCTAGTGGAACCACGATCCGCCGTTGACGTCGATGGTCGCGCCGTTGAGATAGTCGGCCATCGGAGAGGCCAGGAAAAGGATGACCGCCGCGACATCGCCGACGGTACCGACGCGGCCGAGGGGAATCTCGCGGACGATCTCCGCGCGACGCGCCTCCAGTTCGGAGCGGGCCATCTCCGTCTCGATGAAACCGGGGGCCACGCACGTGGCTACGATGTTGTCTTTGGCACAGGCGCGGGCGATGGAGATCGTGAGATTCACCAGCGCCGCTTTCGAGGCGCCGTAATCGGCGAAGTCGGTCTCGCCGCGGAACGCGGCGCGGGACGCCACATTGATGATCTTTCCGCCGCCCTGGCGACGCATGGAACGCATCGCCAGGAACGAGGCGTTCGCAGCGGCGAAGACATTCAAGTCGAAGGTGCGCTGCCATCCGCGCTGCCACGCGGCGTAGTCGCTGCCATCGAACCGATTCATGTCGAACGTGGCCGCGTTGTTGACCAGGACGTCGATCCGGCCGAACCGCTGCAGCATCGCGTCGACCATCGCCTCGACCTGCGCCGGATCGGCCACGTCGGCGTGAATGGGGATGGCGTTCTCCTCTCCGATCTCGCGAACGACCTCCCGCGCTTCCGCTTCTGCGCGAGAGTAGTTCACGCCGACGCGAGCTCCAGCCAGAGCCATGCGCACCGCGGTCTCGCGTCCGATGCCGCGCGAGGCGCCCGTGACGAGCACGCTTTTTCCGCGTAGATCGAGAGTCGTCTTGTCCGGCATGACGCGGTAGAGTGTATGCGATGGACGTCACGCTCTACACCCGCCGCGATTGCCATCTCTGCGACGTGGCGAAAGAGGCGCTTCACGACGCCGGAATCACGCCGCAGGTCATCGACATCGATTCCCATCCCGACCTGCAGCGGCAGTACACTAACGACGTTCCGGTGATCTTTGTCGGCGGCCGCGAGGCATTCCGGCATCGCGTCAACATATCGGCCTTGAAGAGGATGATCATGAGTGCAGCACTGGCGAACGAGAAATGCATACCGTGTCAGGGGGGCGTCCCGCGCCTGAAAGGCTCCGAGCTCGCCGCCTTACAGCGAGAGCTTGGGGGCAACTGGCAGGTGGTCGACGAGCATCATTTGAAGAAGGAATTCGGGTTCCGCGATTTCGCTGAAGCACTGGCGTTCACCAATCGAATCGGCGCCGTAGCCGAGAAGGAAGGGCACCATCCCGACATCGTCCTGGCCTGGGGGAAAGTCGGCGTCACCATCTGGACGCACAAGATCGACGGGCTGACCCGCAGCGATTTCGTGCTCGCAGCGAAAATCGAAACGCTGCAGCGCTGACGCGCTGCTATTTCTTCGGTGCCGGCCCGATGGAAGCCTTGAAGTCCGCGGAATAGGCGTACGAGGTCTTGAAGAAATGATGTTCGCCGTCCGTCGACAACTTCCCCTCGATCGCCGAAGGTGACAGCGTTTTCTTCTCCCATTTGTGCATTCCCGACGCGTCGAAGTAGCCGTCTTCGGCGGCGGTGTAGAACGTACCGCCTACGACATCGCCCTTCGGATCGAAATTGACCTGCACGCCGGTAAATTTGCCCTTGCGCGCGAGGTCAGTCATGGCAAAGCGATCGGCGAGGGCGCCGTCGTCGAGCTTCGTATCGCTCAACACCACGACCGTGTTGATCTGTCCTTTCGTGAACTGGCTGGGCTCCTTCCACGCGTAGGCGTAGGCGAGTGTTTTCGGTTTTCCGTTGAAGGTGATCGTTCCCTTCGCCGTCCCAGGCTCTCTGGCCATCGTCAGGACAGGGAAAAGAAGGCACGCCAGAATCAAAGCAGCACGACGCATACAAAGCACTCCTTCAGACCAAAGCTCGTTCGCGCAGCTCGCGCTTCACGAACGCATAAATGATGGGGGCCATGACCACGCCGGAAACGCCGAACGCGGTCTCGCCGATGAGGATCGCCAGCAGGATTTCCCACGCTTGCGAGTCGGTCTCTCCGCCGACGATCCGTGAGTTGATCAGATATTCGAGCTTGTGGATCAGCACCAGAAAGACCAGCGAAGCGATCGCCGTGGGCACCGAAATGCCGAGCGACAGGACGACGATCACGGTGTTCGACACCAGGTTGCCGAGGATGGGAATCAATCCGCAGACGAACGTCAGGAGCACGATCGTGGTGGAGAAGGGCAGGCGAATCCCGAACAGCGGCAGCACATCGAAGAGGTACAGCGCGGTGAGCAGCGTGTTGGTGGCGGAGATCTTGAGCTGTGCTGTGGCGATCTGCGAGAACGCTTCGGTGAACCGGTCGGCCTTCTGCGCCAGGAAATGGCTCAACGCGGCGCGCGGACGGTCTTCATGATGTGTGACGTGGCGGAAGAAGACCAGGATCGCCAGCAGCATCCCCATGATCACGTGGATCATGCCCATGCTGAATGTCCCGCCGGCGATTTTCAGGGCGTCGGCATGTCGCTTCAGCCAGTCGGCGAACGCCCCTTTGATGGCGTCCGCGTCTGTCATGACGTCGGGGATGAGCTGCTTTCCGTATTCGCCGAGCCAGGCCTGCGTCGACTGCAGCGCGTCGGCCATCTGGGTCATCATGGCCGGAATGCGGTCGACATGGTGGCGCAGGAACGAGAGCGCCAGCGTGATCGCGCCGACGATGAATCCGCCGCCGACGAGCGTCACCAGGATCAGCGCCAGCGGGCGGGCTGCCGTTCCGGGAATGCGTTTGGAGAACGATTGCGCCAGATGATCGAGGATCAGGTAAAGCGCCATCCCGCCGACGACCGCCGGGACAAGCCGCATGAACAGGACGTAGAGAATGAGCGCGCCCAACAGGATCCAGGCGACGATTTCTTCATGGGACGGCCGCGCGCGCGGCCGCACTGCCTTCGGCGTTTCCACCGCCGACACCGGCTTCACGGGAACGAGGGGATTTGTGGTCATCTGGGCCCTTGTGATTTTACGCCTGTCGTTAGTGGAAGTCGTGACTGGCGACCTCACCCATTCCTTCAAGAGGCCAGAAACGTTCCGCTTTTACGGAACATTGGCCATCCGTGTTCTGGAGAATGCCTTCGACGATCAGGCCCGGCGCGCTGACGATGAGCGAACGCTGGTCGCGGAACAGATTCGGATGGACGATTGCCTGCGACATCCCGGTCTCGTCTTCCAGCGTCAGGAAGACGAACCCTTTCGCCGTTCCGGGCCTCTGCCGAACGACGACCGCTCCGGCGGTGGCCACGCGTCGTCCGTTCGGAATGCTCTTCAGATCGCGCGCGGAGAGGACGTTGTCGCGTTTCAGGCGCTTGCGGAAGTGCTGGATCAGATGCGGGCCGGTCGTCAGTTGCATGCTGTCGTAGTCGGCGAGGGTCTCTTCGCCGGGAGAGAGCTCGGCGAGAGGGCTTGTCATCCCGAGCGGAGCGAGGGATCCCCTGCGTTCTGGCGGAGGGGATTCCTCGCCGTCTATGCGGCTCGGAATGACACGTTCGAACAGCTTGCCTGCGGGGCGCGCCGCCTGCGCCGCCTGCCACAGGGCGGCGCGGCGCTGCAATCCGAGCGACGCGAGCGCGCCGGCAAAGGCCAGCTTCGTGAGCTGATCGTCGCGGAGTTTGCAGCGCTGCGCGAGATCGTCGATGGAGATGAATGGTGCGGCGGCGCGCGCCCCCGGGCGCCGGCGGGCGAGGGCGCCCGCCGCTACACTCTCGATCGCCTTCCCCGTCTTCTCGCGCAGTCCCTTCACGAAGCGCAATCCGAGCCGCACGGCGCCGTTTTCCCACCGGCAGTTCCAGCCGGAATGATTCACGTCGATCGGCAACACTGTCACGCTGTGCCGCTGCGCGTCCTTGATCACCGTGGCGGGGTGATAGAAACCCATCGGCCAGGCATTGAGCAGCGCGACGGTGAACGCGGCCGGATGGTGCGCTTTGAGGAATGCGCTGGCGTAGGCGATGAGGGCAAAGCTCGCCGCGTGCGACTCGGGGAAGCCGTAAAGCGCAAAGGAGGTGATCGACTTCACGATCTGCTCCTGCGCCTTCGCGTCGATGCTGTTCTTCGTCATTCCGGCGCGCAGACGTTTCTCGATCTCCGCCATCCGTTCCATCGAGCGTTTGAATCCCATGGCCCGCCGCAGTTCCTCCGCCTCGCCGCCGGTGAAATTGGCGGCCACCATGGCCATGCGCAGCAACTGCTCCTGAAAGAGCGGCACGCCGAGCGTGCGCTTGAGGATCGGCTCGAGGCAGGGATGTGGATATTCGACTGGCGCGCGTCCCTGCCGGCGGTCGAAGAACGGCCGGATCATGCCGCCGACGATCGGGCCGGGGCGAATGATGGCCACCTGCACGACGATGTCGTAGAAACATTTCGGTGCGTGGCGCGGGAGTGATGCCATCTGCGCGCGGCTCTCGACCTGGAACATGCCGATGGTGTCGGCCTCGTTGAGCATCTTGTAGACGAGCGGATCGTCCTGCGGAAGGTGGGCGAGGTCGACGTCGACTCCCTCCTTTTCGCGGATGAGCGGGATGGCCTCTTCGAGTGCCTGCAGCATGCCCAGGCCGAGGAGATCGACCTTGATGATGCCGAGGTCGGCGCAGTCGTCCTTGTCCCACTGGATGACCACGCGGCCGGGCATCGCCGCCGGCTCGAGCGGCACGACCTCGTCGAGCCGGCCGCGGGCCATGACCATGCCGCCCGAATGTTGCCCGAGGTGCCGCGGCAGATTCTGGATCTGCATCTGCAGGCGCATGAAATGCTGCACGCGCAGGTCGTGGGGATCGAAACCGGCCGATTGGAGCGTTTCCGCCACTCGTGTCATCCCGAGCGCCGCAGAGCGCGAGGGATCCCCTTCGGAAACGCGCGGGGGGTCCTTCGCTTCGCTCAGGATGACATCGAAATCCCGGATCTCGCCGAAGTTCCACGCCCCGACGCATTTTGACAATTTGTCCGCCTGCTCCAGCGAGAATCCGAGGGCCTTTCCCACTTCGCGGGCGGCGGAGCGGTCGCGATAGGTGATGACGTTCGCGGTCATCGCCGCGCCGTGCGCGCCGTAAGTCTGATAAACGTGCTGGATGACCTTCTCCCGCTGATCGCCGGAAGGGAGATCGAGGTCGATGTCCGGCCACTCACCGCGCTCCTCGGATAGAAAGCGCTCGAACAGCAGGTCCATCTTCACCGGATCGACAGCGGTGATCGACAGCGCGTAGCAGACCGCGCTGTTCGCGGCCGATCCGCGTCCCTGCACCATGATGTTCTCGCGCTGGCAGAAGCGGACGATGTCCCAGACGATGAGGAAATAGCCGGCCAGGTCGAGCTTCTCGATCATCGCCAGCTCCTTTTCGATCTGCGCCTGCGCTTTCGCCGTGAGCGGCCGGAAGCGCGCCGTCGCGCCGTTCCAGGCGATCTTGCGCAGGAACGACATGTCGGTCTCGCCGTTGGGCAGCGGGTATTGCGGGAACTGGTAGCCGAGATTGGCCAGCGTGAAATCGAGCCGCTGCGACAGCTCCCAGGCGTGGTCCAGGGCCTCCGGCAGGTCGGCGAACAGGTGGCTCATTTCCTCGGCGCCCTTGATGTGGCGCTCGCGGTTGATGCCCAGGAGGCGGCCGGCATTGTCAACATGTTGACCTTCCCGGATGCAGGTCAGGACGTCGTGCAGCGGCTTGTCTTCGGGGCGCGCGTAGCGGATGCCGTTGGTGGCCAGCAGCGGGAGTTTGAGCCGTCGGGCGAGGGCGATCAGCCGCTGGTTGTGGTGTTCTTCCTCCCGGATGCAATGCCGCTGCAGCTCGACGTGGGTGCGGCCCTTGAAGATTCCCGCGATTCTGCCGACGGTTTCGTCATCCGCGCGCGTGAGGCAGTGGAGGCCTTCGGCGTATTGCGCGATCAGATCCCAGGTGAAGCGCGCGTTCCCTTTCTCCCGCCCCGCGGCCCCCGCGGTGATCAGCTTGCAGAGGTTCTTGTAGCCGGTGCGGTTTTCGACCAGAACGTAGAGCCGCCTCTCAGGCGGCTCCGGGCCGGCTGAGAGCCGGCCCCACGTACCTTGTTCCAGCACCAGCTCCGCGCCGACGAGTGCCTTGATACCGGCCTTCTTCGCGGCCGTGTAAAACCGCGGCGCGCCGTAGACGCCGTTGGTATCGACGAGCGCCATGGCCGGCACATCGTTCTGGGCCGCCCTATAGACGAGATCTTCGGGGAGAGAAGCGCCGTCGAGGAAGGAAAAGGCGGAGGAAGCCCGCAGTTCGGCATAGGGGCGGGCGTTTGTCTTTGGTTTCTGGTAGCGCCGAATGCGCGTTTTTTCCTTTTCCGCGCCGGCGCAAGCGTGTTGGAGAAGGGGGAGGGAATCGAAGCTGCGAGAGGGAGGGGAGGGCATGGAAACTCTTGAATTTCGAATTTCGAATTTCGAATTAAGAATTGGGAGTTACGGGATTTCGTGGATTTGTCTTTTTGGCGATTGATGTAAGGATCGCAACGATCTCATGCGATTCCTGAATGAGTGATGCAACTCGCCCGGCGCGAATCGCTCCAGATCGCGCAATGAGCCGCAGCCAGTAGTGGGACTCCCGCGCTTCTTTCAACGCGATGCGCAGTTTTGCGTGGAAATCCGCCTTACTCTGACCGGCCTTTGCCTCTTCCAAATTCGAACCGATGGATGAGGCAGCATTGACGAGTTGATTCATTGCATTGCGATTGACGCGACGACTCCGCGAAAGCGTCTGATCCATCCGAAGGACACGGCACGCAAATTCGAAGGCTCGTTCATAGATATCGATCTTCTTCTGCATTTCTTAATTCTTCATTCGAAATTCGAAATTCGAAATTCTTCTACCCCGCGTAGTCACACCCCAAACCTCGCATCCACAAACCACCCTTTCGACTCCGCTGCCTGATACAAACGGTAGATCCCTCCTCCCCACAGCTCCACGTCCCAGTACTCGCGCTCGGCCGGCGCGTCGTGCCACCATCCTTCCTCGA
>JBGPFD010000074.1:0-14610 GCA_041483175.1 Thermoanaerobaculia bacterium
ATTGAAGCTGTAGCCGGTGGGAAGGACGAAGCCGACGATGCGCCGCGGCACGCCGAGCCGCTCCATGTTCTCCATCGCCTTCGGCAGCGCCGATTCGGACGACGTCGTGGCGAAGGCGATCGTCGCCGGCTCCTTGACCGCGTTGAAGAAGTCGCGCAGCGGAACCCGGGCGATGAGCGCGACTGGCAGAAGGACGAAACAGAGGAACACTCCCAGCGAGCCGTACAGAGTCCCGACCAACATCCCGAGGTTTTTCAGAACGCTCAGGCCGGAGTGTCCGACCGTGTTGGCCATCGCTGCGCCGACGCCGATCGGCGCGAACCGCATCACGAACTCGGTGAAGCGGAACATGATGCCGGCCAGCGAATCGCACCATTCGACCATCACCTTCGCTTTTTCGCCGATGCTGGTGACCGCCAGCGCGAAGAGAACGGAAAAGACCACGATCTGCAGCACGTCGCCGTCGGCCATGGCCTTGATGATCGAGGACGGCGCGAGATGCGTGATCAGATCGCCGAACGATTGCGGTTTCGCGTTTAGCAGTGCGCTGGCCGCCGCCTCCGGCTTCGGCGGCGGGAGAACGACGCCGACGCCCGGCTTCGTCAGATTCACCGCTCCGAGGCCGATGAAGAGGGCGAACGTGGTCACGATCTCGAAATAGATCAGTGATTTCAGACCGATCCGCCCCACCTGGCGGAGATCGCCCGTGCCGGCGATCCCGATCACCAGTGTCGAAAAAATTAATGGCGCGATGATCGACTTGATCAGATTCAGGAATAGCAGGGAAAGCGGCCGCACGGCGATTCCCCAGTCAGGCTTCAAATATCCGAGCGCGATGCCGAGCAGAAGGCCGATGAAAATCTGCGTGGTGAGCGACAGTTTCGGCAGCTTCATCCGTGCGCGAAAGTGTAGCAGGGGTGGTATAGTCGCGGCATTCTCACCACTCGTCCAACATCGCTGAAAGGAGACGCTATGCGTCGTTCGCTGTCGATCCTTTTTGCCCTCGTTCTCCTCCTCCCCTGCCTCGTTTACGCGCAGTCCCAGGCGACCACCGGTGTCATCGAAGGAACCGTGGTCGATGCATCGGGGGCCAGTCTCCCGGGCGTGACGATCACGGTGAAAAACACCGCCACGAACTTCGAGCAGACCACGGTGACCGACAGTGCGGGCCGATTCCGCAACGTCCTCCTTCCCCTCGGGCCGTACCGGGTCACGGCCACATTGCAGGGGTTCGGCACCTACGTGCAGAAGGGGCTCGATCTCGGCGTCGGCCAGACGCTGACGGTGTCCGTCACGCTGAAACCGGCTGCCGTCTCCGAGCAGATCGTGGTCACCGCGGCCGCTCCGCTGATCGAGACGACACGCACCGAAGGGTCCACGCGGATCGATCAGAAATCGGTCGCCGGCCTGCCGAACAACGGCCGGAATTTCCTGGACTACACCAAGCTCACGCCGGGCGTGACCATCGTGCAGGGGCCTGACGGCGACGAGCTGTCGATCAATGGCCAGAAGGGAATTCAGAACAACGTCTCGGTCGACGGGGCGGACTTCAACAATCCGTTCTTCGGCGAGCAGCGCGGAGGGCAGCGGCCGGCGTTCACCTTCAACCTCGACGCGGTCAAGGAGATGGTGGTCATCGGCGACGGCGCCAACGCGGAGTTCGGCCGCTCGAACTCCGGATTCGTCAACGTCATCACCAAGTCGGGCACGAACAGCTTGGACGGCACCGCGCACTTCGTCTTCAAGAACGACTCGCTCAGCTCGCGGCCGAAAAATCCCGACGGCAGTCTGGCCTCGAAATTTCCATCCACGCAGTCGCAGATCGGCTTTACCATCGGCGGCCCGATCGTCCGCGACAAGGTCTTCTACTTCGGGGCACTCGACATCCAGAGCGCCCACGCCACCAAGCAGACCGATCCGACCCGCATCGAGCAGCGCGTGGTCGACGCGCTGGCCAGCCTCGGCAGCCCCAACGAAAACGGCCCGATCCGTCGCACAAACGACGCACGGGTGCTGCTGACAAAGGTCGACTGGAACACCAGCGCCAAGAACCTGGCCACGCTGCGCTACAACTACACCTGGTCGGAGCAGGAAAACGGAACGTTCGACGTCGATTCGTGGGGACGCAGCGCGAACTCCATCGAGAAGGATTCGTCGCACGCCGTGACCGGATCGCTAATCACCAGCTGGAGCAACTCGCTGCTGAACGAATTCCGCTTCCAGGGGGCGCGCGAAAACCGCCCCCGCCCTTACAACGGACCGAACATCACCGGGCAGTCACGGCCGCTGCCAGATACCGCGTTTGATTTCGGGCGCGGCTACCGCTTCGGCGAGCCGTTCTTCATTCCGGTCAAGTATTACGACACGCGCATTCAGCTCATCGATAACGTCTCCCTGCTCCGCGGCGCCCATTCGTACAAGGCGGGTGTGGAGTACAACCGCGTGAATTCCGTGCAGACATTCGTCGGGTTTGCAAACGGACGCTACATCTTCGATTCCACCGACGGATTCCTCAACTATCTGCACAATCCGAACTACGTCGAATGCTCGGACGGCAGCTCCTCGCAGAGCGGCACGTGCGCCGCGGGAGCGAGCATCACCGGACCGGTGCTGCTGTACCTGCAGCAGGCCGGCGTCGGCAATCTGACTGCCGAGCAAGCCGGCACGCAGAGCATCCCGCAGACCGAGCCCGCCGTGTTCGTGCAGGACAGTTGGCAGGCATCGCCCAATCTGAACGTGCAGTACGGTCTGCGATGGGAAGCGGAGATCGAGCCCAGTCCGATCACGCCGCCATCCCAGGTCTTCTACGCGGGGTTCATCGGCAAGACGGTCAACGGGCAGGAGTTCCCATCCAACGGCAAGATCCCGTCCGACTACAAGATGTGGCAGCCCCGGGTCGGAATCTCCTGGAGCCCCAACGGCGACGCGAAAAAGGTATTCCGCGCCGATGCCGGCATCTACTACGGCCGCATTCCCGGTCTGACGCTGGCCTCTTCGCGCTCGACGAACGGCAGCCGCGGCCAGACGCTGTTCCGCAACAGCGCGCTGACGCCGTTCCTCGGCCCGGTTCCCGCGTATCCGAATCTCATCCCGCAGTCGCAGGTCGGCTCGCCGTTCGATCCGGACGTCTTCGTCTTCGATCGGCACTTCCAAAACCCGCGCACCAACGCGGTCAGCTTCTCCTGGGAGCAGGAAGTGATTCCGAACTACGCCGTTCTGGCGAAGTTCAACTATGCCAAAACCGAGCACGTCACACGATTCATCAACCGCAACGATCCCCTTCTCGGATCACCATGGCACACGGGACTCGGCGCGGACGGCTCAAACGGCATTGGTACCCTGACCACCGTTGAATCGAGCGCCCGCAGCCTCTACAACGGCGTGACCATCGGCCTCACCAAACGGCCGTCCAGTCACCTGCAGTTCCAAGTCAACTATACGTACTCGAAGGACAAGTCGGATGACGACAACGAGCGCGATCCGTTCACATTCCGATACGCGAAGGTCACGGATCTGGCGGCGGAGTACGGCTACTCCGATCGCGATCAGCGGCACCGCCTGAATTCGTGGCTGCTGTGGAACGCGCCGGCGGGATTCGATGCCAACTTCCGCTACTCCTATCGCTCGGCGCAGCCAAAGTCGATCACCGCGACAGGAGCCGACGCCAACACGCCGCAGGACCGCATCAACGCCGACGGCTCGGTCACGCGGCGCAACCTCGGCCGGAAAGACAATCAGTACTCCTCGCTCGACTTCCGGCTGTCGCGTCCGGTTTCCTACGGAAATGTGACCATCGAGCCGGCCCTCGACGTGTTCAATGTGTTCAACAGCAAGAATCTCCGCCGCCCCGAAGTCACGAGTCTCATCTTCAACTTCGACGGCACCGTGCAGAGCGGCACCGGCGATCCGCGGCAGATGCAGTTGGGCGTGCGCGTAATCTGGTGAAGCGCGAACGTAGGGCCGGCTCTCCAGCCGGCCCTAACCGCCCGCCAGGCGACTCTCCCTTTCGCGCGATCCTCTTCGACTGGGACGGCACGCTGGCCGACACGGCCGAGGCGAGCTACCGCTGCTACGTGCGGATGTTCGCCGAGTTCGGCATCCTGTTCGATCGCGCGGAATTCGAGCGCACCTACTCTCCCGACTGGTATCACACCTTCCGCTGCGTCGGCCTGCCGGAAGGGCAATGGGCCGCGGCGGACGCGAAATGGCTCGCCTACTTCGCCCAGGAAATGATCGAACTCGCGCCGGACGTGCATCGCGTCCTCGACCTGCTCGACAGCCACGGCCTGCGCAAGGCGATCGTCACCAGCGGCAGCCGCGATCGCGTGCACCGCGAGCTGACGGCGCACCGCATCATCCATCGTTTCGATCACGTGGTCTGTGGCAATGATGTCGCCGAACGAAAACCGCATCCGGCTGCGCTGCAGCTCTGCCTGGAGCGTCTGGGGATCGCCGCGCAGGAAGCCGCGTACGTCGGCGACAGCCCCGAGGACGTCCTGATGGCGCGCGCGGCAAACGTCTTCGCCGTCGCGGTCCGCGGCGCATACCCGAACGGCGAGGCGCTCGTTCGTTCCGAGCCTGATCTTCTCGCCCCCTCGCTCGCGGACGCCGTGGCGTCGATCGTGTAGGCCGGTTCGTTTAGGCGTCGCGCCTGAGGCGGAGCGCGACGACGCCAGGGCCACGATTACTTCTTCTTGATCCGCAGCTTCGCCGCCCCGGCCCCGGCGAGCATGCGCGCGCGCCCTTTCTGAATGGGAAGCCTGGTGTAGATCTGCGTCGACAGGATCGACGCGTGGCCGAGGATTTCCTGCACTTCGTGGATGTCGGTGCCCGCCGAGACGAGCATCGCCGCCATGGTGTGCCGGAGCGCGTGCGGGGTGATGTGGCGCTTGATTTCCGCGAGCCGGACGTGCTTCTTGAAGATGTTCTCGATCGAGTAGATGGTCAGGCGCGTGCCGGAACGGCCGACGAACAACGCCGGCGTATCGAGACGCCGCTCGCTGCGCAGATCGAGGTACGTCGTCAGCGCGCCGACGAGCACATCCGAGGAGAGCGGAACGCTGCGCCCGCGGGTCGCGCGGCCGGTGATCTGGATCTGCCGCTTCTCGAGATCGACATCGGTGACGTTCATCCCCACCAGCTCGCCGATGCGGATGCCCGTTGAAAACAGCAGCTCGAGAATCAGATTGTCGCGCACAGCGCAGAAGTAGCGATTCCGTCCGCCGGCGGAGTGGTCCCGCGCAGCCGTGAGCTCGGCAATCTGCTCCTTCGGCGCCGCCAGCAGCGATCGAACCTCGCGCGCCGAGAGCACCGTCGGGATCCGGCTCTCCACCGGCCGCTTGATCTTCAGCCGCCGCGCCGGGGACTCGGTCACCACACCCTGTTCCTCGAGGTAGCGAAAAAAGACTTTCAGCGCCGCGACCTTCCGCCGGATCGACGTATCGCGATATGGCCCCGTGCCGAGCTTTTCGAGATATGCCTCGAGATCCTGCGGGGTGATGTCTCCCATGCTCGTCTCGTTCACGTGAAGGTGAAATTGACTGAGGTCCGACTGATAGGCGCGAATCGTGCGATCGGACAGATTTCGCACCGCTTGCCCGTGGTGCAGGAAGTCGGCAATCGCCTGTTGCACGTTCATCGCGTCACTCTTTCAATAGTGGGCTGTGTGGGGACCCTCGAAGTGTATTTGCGGCCTGTCCGTTGTCAAGAATTATTTGCCCGTCTCGTGTGCTGTGGAGGCATGGCACAATAACTGTAGTCGTGCGCGGGCAAAAGTTGTTTGTCAGACCCATTGAGCCCGGCGATGCCGATGCCGTCCGCCAGTTTCTTGCGGCCCATGCAAATCGTGATACGGCGCCCGCATACGGCCTGATCGGAAAGCTTGTGGGCGAGCTGGTAGCGGTCATGGCCATCGATGTCTCGGTTCCAGGAACTCTGCAGATCGAAAGCCTCGTCGTCGCCCCAGATTACCGCCGGAAACGCGTCGGGCGCGTGATGATCCGCGAGGTGGAGTCGCTGGCCGCCAGGATGGAACGCGATTGGCTCGTGGTCGAGCCGGCCGTGGAAGCACAGCAATTTCTCCACAAGGTCGGTTTCGTGGAAGATGGTGTCCGGATGGTGAGGAGGGTGCGGCGGTGAGTGGTTGCCGGTTGTCGGTCGTCAGTTGTCTAACGCTCGTGTTCATTGCCTGCGGCCGTACCGCCCCTCCGAAGCCGCCCACCCCCGCTCCGGTCGTCCAGGCGCCCGCGACGCTCCCAGCGACGCTCGAGGAGGCGCGCGCGGTGAGGGCGGCGGGCAAGCTCGATGTCTACGAGCGCGCGTTGAAGGCGCTGGAGCAATCGCCGGACGCGCGGACGAGCCGGCGGGCGACCGATCTGCTGGCGCTGTTCTATGTCGATCAGAAACGTCCCGATGAGGCGCTTCCGTTGCTGGCGAAAGCGGCCGATGCCGATCCGCTCGTCGCGCCGTGGATGCGGTTGCGCATCGCCACGCTGCAGCACGACGCAGGACACTACGCGGATGCGGTCGCCGCGCTGAGGCGCGTGATCCAGCAGACGCCTGCCGGCTCTGCGGCAACGACCGCGCGCATCCGCCTGCCCGGAATACAGGCTCTCGCAGGCGATGCCGCCGCGACGGAAACGTCGTTCAAAGAGGCGATGGCCATTCCGATTGACGAGCTGACCGAAGAGGAATTCGTCCCGTTAGCCGCCGATCTGGCCAAAGCGGGGCCCAGCGACCTCGCCACGCGCGTTCGCATGCGCCTGCTGACCGAGTACCCGCAGGGCCGCTTTACCGAGCAGACGTACGATCTCGTGGCTAACGAGGCGAACTCGCCGCTCGACCGCCTCTCCGCCGAAGAGGGCCTAGCGCTTGCCGCAAAGCTCGGAAGGAGCGACCGCTACGACAATGAATTCGATCTCCTGCGCCGGATCACCCAGAGGTTGCCGGACGTCGCCGAGTGGGAGACGTACCGTTCGATTCGCCTGCATGCGCTCTTTAATTCGCGCCGCTACGCCGATCTGCTGCGCGAGACGGACGGCCGGGCGCTGAAGAACCCCGGGCTGATCCTGCTTCGCGCGCGCGCCGCGTGGCGCGACGATCACCCGAAGGAGTTTCTTTCCGCATTGGAGCGCGTCGAACGGCTCGATCCGAAGAGCAGCGAGGCGGCCGAGGCGAAGATTCTTCGCGCCAAGTACTACACCATCGACGAGCTGAAACTGGACCTGGCCATCGACAATCTGGAAGCGGGCATCAAGGCCGGCGGCGCGGGCGCCGAAGGGGAAGATCTCTGGACCCTCGGATGGACGTACTTCCTCGCCAGACGTTACGACGATGCGCTGCGGATCTTCGATCGTTATGGCCGCGAATTCCCCGACGGCAATTACCGCGACAACACGCTCTTCTGGTCGGGAAGAATCGATCAGATCCTCGGCAAGACCGAGGAGCGCGACGCCGCGTTTGCGGCGCTGATGAACAGCTATCCTTATAGTTACTATAGCTTCCGCGCCAGGCAGATCCTCGATCGGCCGCCGCTCGCGCCATCCGACGTCGCCAGCGGCAATGTTTTCCCCGACGTCGAGGCCGAGATCGCGGCCATCAGCGAGCCGCGGCTCGACTCCGTGCGCGAACTCGCCTGGCTTGGGCTGAACCGCGACGCCACCGGCGAAATGCAGTCGATCGCCGCCGCCTATCCGGACAACGCGGGCATCACCTTCATGCTGGCCGATTCTTACGCCGACGGAGGAGAGCCGTTCCACGCCGCCGGCGTCCTGCAGAGGCGCTTCCGCCCGTTCATGCGGCACGGCGGCAGCGGCATCCCACACCGATTCTGGGAGATTCTCTTTCCGCTCAAGTATTGGAAGACGATTCGCACCGAAGCCGAACGGCGGCAGATCGATCCGTATCTGATCGCCTCGATCATCCGGCAGGAGAGCGGATTCGAGCCGAGCGTCGTCTCCAACGCCGGCGCCGTCGGCATCATGCAGATCATGCCGCAGGAGGCGCCGCGCATCGCCGCGGCAGCCGGACTCCCGCCGCCCACCCGCGAACAGTTGTTCGATCCGATCATCAACATCGGAATCGGAGTCGCTGAGTACGCTCAGAAGCTCGCCGTGATGCACGGCACGCCCGTTCTGGCCATCGCGACCTACAACGCTGGTGAAGAGGCAATTGGCAAATGGCTGATTCGAACGCCCGTCGATGAAACGGACTTATTCGTAGAATCGATTCCCTACAACGAGACGCGGCTTTACGTGAAGAGCGTCACCCGGAACCGATTCGAGTATCGCCGGATCTATGAGGGCGTCTCAGATTATTCGCAGTAACCGAGGCCGGCGAAAAACGTAGAGCCGACTCTCAGTCGGCTCGGCGCCGGCTAAGAGCCGGCGCTACGTTCATCGAAGTTTCCGCGAGCGAAAGGCGTAGAGCCGACTCTCAGTCGGCTCGGCGCCGGCTAAGAGCCGGCGCTACGTTCATCGATGATCGCAAGAATCTTCGCCTCGTGAGTGTAGCGGCGGGCGCCCTCGCCCGCCGGGCGGCCGAGACGGCCGCCCCTGCACCCTTTACAATTCCCCCCGCGTGACCCGCAACGACTCCCTCATCGCGCAACTCCGCGCAGAGCTCGCGAATACCGAATCCTTCCAGCGCCTGCTGCGCGACGCGCAGCTCGACCTCACCGGTCTCGCCGTGGAGGCGCGCGCGCTCGTTCTGTCCGCGTTGCAGGAAAGCTCGCGCCGTCCGATCGCTGTGATCGTGCCGGGCGACGCAGCCATCGATGACTTCGAGACGGCGCTCAGGCTGTTTCACCGCGATGCGCGCAGCGTCGCCTCGTATCCGAGCCCGTCGCTTTCGCCATACCAGGAGATCTCGCCGGCACTCGGCGTGGCCCGCGAGGAGATTCGCGCCCTCGGCCAGCTCGCGCAGCAGCACGTCGATCTGCTGATCGTCCCCGCCCGGGCGCTCTTCTCGCGTTTGCCGCCTCCGCAATCGTTCGCCGGCCGCGTGACCACGCTGACAGAAGGGACGGAGATCGACATGCACGCGCTCCTCGAGCAGTTCGTGGAGAACGGCTTCGTACGCACGGATCTTGTCGGCGAAGCGGGAGAATTCGCCTTTCGCGGCGGCATCCTCGACGTCTTTCCGCCGAACCTCCCACAGCCCCTGCGCATCGAGCTGTTCGGAGACACGATCGAGTCGCAGCGCGGCTTCGACGTCGAAACGCAGCGTTCGCAGGATCACATCGCGTCCGCGACGATCCTGCCGATGATGCAGTTCGCAGTCACGCGTGCCACGCGTACCGCGCTGGCCCGGCGCCTTTCGCTCGATTTCATGGACCCGCTGTTCAAGCGCGACGTCGCTGAAAAAATTGATCGCCTGAACGAGAACGGCACATTCCCCGGCATCGAGTCCTACGTCGCGGTAGCCGCGGAGACCGTCTCGTTCGCCGAGTACATCCGCGGCTGGGACGTCGTCCTCGTCGAGCCCGACCAGACCACCACGAACATCGCCAAATTCGAGTCGCTTCTCCGCGCGGAATACGAGGCTGCCGCCGCGAAGGGGCGCGCCGTCTACCCCCCGGAGACGCTCACCACGCCCGGGCCTGACGTTCGCTCGTTCCTCGGCAGCGCGCGGCTGAGCATGAGCGAGGTGCATATGACTGTCACCCCGAGCGTGAGCGAGGGGCCTGGGGGAGCGGGAGGGTCCAATATCGTGCCTCGTGCGCCCCGCCCCTCCAGGCCCCTCGCTGACGCTCGGGGTGACATTCGCTTCCACGCTCCTCAGGTCGACCGCTACACGAACCGCCTCAGCGAGTTCGCGACCGATGTCACCGCCGGCCGCAAGCGCGCGCGTCGCCAGATCTTCTTCACCACTACAAAAGGCGGACGCGAAAAAGTCGAGCGCCTGCTCAAGGAATTCAGCATCCCGTACGCCGAGGAAGCCGGCTCGCTTCGCGAAGAGATCGTAGTCACACCGGGGGCGCTCCCGCGCGGCTTCGAGTTCGATGAGATCAACCTCACCGCGTATTCGGAATGGGATCTCTTCGAGCCGCCGACCTCGACGCGCGTCGGCGGCAGGAAACGCCCTTCCGAGGCGTTCGCCACCGATCTGCGGGACCTGAAGATCGGCGATCACGTCGTGCACGTCGACCACGGCGTCGGCCGCTTCCTCGGCCTGCAGCGGATCCCCTGGGGCGACACGGAGCGCGAAGTGATGGAGATCGAGTATTCGGGCGGCGGCAAGCTGCTGATGCCGATGGAGAACCTCAATTTGATCCAGAAGTTCTCCGGCGGCGGCGAAACGGCGCCGAAACTCGACAAGCTCGGCGGCACCACCTGGGCGCGCACGAAGGCGTCGGTGAAAAAAGCGATGCGCGACATGGCCGACGAGCTGCTGAAGCTCTACGCCACGCGCCAGATGGTGCAGGGCCACGCCTTCAGTAAAGATTCACCGTGGCAGTTCGACTTCGAGGAAGCGTTCGAATTCGAGGAAACCGAAGATCAGGCCTCCGCGGTCGGCGACGTCAAGCACGACATGGAGTCGCGCAAGCCGATGGACCGCCTGCTGTGCGGCGACGTCGGGTATGGCAAGACCGAAGTGGCCATGCGAGCGGCGTTCAAGGCGGTCATGGACGGCAAGCAGGTAGCCATGCTGGCGCCGACGACGATCCTCGCCTATCAGCATTACCGGACTTTTCTGCGCCGCTTCGCCTCCTTTCCGGTGACCATCGAGCTGCTGACGCGCTACTACTCGGCGAAGGAGCAGAAGGAAATCGTCCGCAAGCTGGAAAGCAGCGAGATCGATATCGTCATCGGCACACACCGCGTCCTGTCGAAAGACATCGCCTTCAAGGATCTCGGCCTGCTGATCATCGACGAGGAGCAGCGTTTCGGCGTGGCCCAGAAAGAGCGGCTGAAACAGATGAAGAAGGCGGTCGACGTGCTGGCGATGTCGGCCACGCCGATTCCGCGCACGCTGCACATGTCGCTGGTCGGCATTCGCGACATCTCCGTGATCGAGACACCGCCGAAGGACCGGCTGGCCATCCAGACCGCGGTCGTTTCCTTCAACGACGATTTCATTCGCGAGGCGATCGAGTTCGAAGTCGGCCGCGGCGGGCAGATCTTCTTCGTCCACAACCGCGTGGAGTCGATAGACGCGATGAAGGAGTACCTGGAGAAGACGATTCCGGGGCTGCGGGTGATCGTGGGACACGGACAGATGGAAGAGCGCGAGCTTGAGCGCGCCATGCAAGCGTTCATCAATCGCCAGCACGACGTCCTGCTGGCGACAACGATCATCGAGAACGGCATCGACATCCCGGCCTGCAATACCATCCTCATCAATCACGCCGAGCGTTTCGGCCTGTCGCAGCTCTATCAACTGCGTGGCCGTGTCGGCCGGAGCGACCGTCTGGCGTTCTGCTATCTGCTCGTTCCGAGCGATCGCGTCCTGGGCGGCGACGCGCGCAAGCGGCTGGCGGCGATTCAGGAGTTCGCCGACCTCGGAGCGGGGTTTCGCATCGCCGCGAAGGACCTGGAGATCCGTGGCGCGGGGAACATTCTCGGCGGCGAGCAGTCGGGGCAGATCGCCGTCGTCGGCTTCGAGATGTACACGAAGCTGCTGGAGGAGACCATCCGCGAGCTCAAGGGCGAGGTCGTGGAGGAGGAAGTGGAGACGTCGATGAACCTCGGCGTCGATATCTACATCCCGCACGCCTACATCGGCGACGAGAACGTGCGCATGATGTTCTACAAAAAGATCGCCGCGGCGACCACCGACGAACGCCTCGACGAGATCCGCAACGAAATGCGCGACCGTTTCGGCGCGCTGGCGCCGAACGTCGAGCATCTGCTGCATTTCGTCCGCGTCAAGCGCTTCGCCCAGCAGCTCGGCGTGGTGTCGATCGTGCGCGAAGGTTCGCGCGGCGTGGTGAAGCTGACGCAGCGCGCGCGCGTTGATCCGAACAAGCTGATGCAACTCATCCAGGACAACCCGCAGATGAAGTTCACGCCGGGCGGCGCGTTGTCGTTCCCGCTCCAGGCGCGCGGCCCGCAGATCATCGAGGCCATCGACGACCTGCTACACACGATCGCAGCGTGATTTCATTTTGGTTTATCCTGCTTGGAAGTCGTGCGCCGTCTTTTCGCCATCGCGCTTTGCATCGCGGCCGTCGCCTGCCATCGCAAGCCGTCCATCCCCGCGGACGTGATCGTCCGCGTCGGCGATCGGATGGTCACTCTCGCGGATTTCAAACGTTATCTGGAGCGCAACACGGGCACCGACCTCGCGCAGATGGGACCGGAGGTGGCCAGCGCGATGGTCGATCAATACATGGAGGAAATCATCCTCGCGGAGTACGCCGCAGCGCACGGGATCGAGATCCCGGCCGAGCAGATCGCCTCCGCCGTGCGCAGCGATGCAGGCTCCACCGTGATGGAGAAACGCGACGATATGCGGCGGCAGAAACTCATCAACGACATCGCCGCGGAGGTCCCTCCCGCCCCCGACGCGGAGGTGCGGGCCTACTACGAGCAGCACGTCGCCGATTTCCACAGCGACGAAGAGGTCCATGTGCGCCAGATCCTCGTCCACGAGGAGGGAGTGGCGAACCAGATCGAGGAGAAGCTCAAGAAGGGCGTACCGTTTGAACAGCTCTCCAAGGAATTGTCGCTCGCGCCGAATGCGAAGAAAGGCGGCGAGATCGGCTTCGTCGGGCGTGGCGAGCTGCCGAAGATGTTCGAGGACGAGATCTTCGCCCTGAAACCCGGCTCCGTCAGCGGCGTCATACGAACAGACTCCAGCTTTCACATCTTCAAGGTGGATGAGCGTCGTCCGCCGGGCATCGTTGCCCTTGCGTCCGCGGCGCCCGTCATCCGGGAGAGGATGAAGGAAGAAGACGTTCGGAACCGAATCGCTGAGCTCGTCGCTAAAGCGCGGAAGGATATGGTCATCGCCATCCTGACCAAACGGCTGCCGTTCCGCTATACGGGAACCCTGCCGAAGTCAGAGAACGAATAAGAGTTGCCGGTTGCCGGTTACCAGTCCGCGGTAATAGGCAACCGGAAACCGGGAACTCACATGAAACGAGCACTTTTCGCAATCATCATCGCCAGCGCGGCAGTCGCCGCTTCCGCGGCGCAGATCGTCGAGGCAGTCGTCATCCGCGTCGGCGATCGCGTCATCACGCGCACGCAGTACCTCAAACGGATTCACGACGGCTACATGGAGATCGAGCAGACCGCCACGGCTGCCGACGTCGCCGCGAAGAAGGAAGAATTTCGGAAGAACCTGGTGAACGACCTGATCGCCGAGCTGCTGATCAAGGATCGCGCCGACCGGCTCGGCCTGACGGTGACAGCCGACGAGCTGAAAGAGGCCACCGAACGGCTGAAGCAGCAATATGGCCTGACTACCGACAAACAGTTCGACGAATCGCTTCAGAAATCGGGACTCACGCGCGGCGACATGGAAGCGCGCCTCCGCGACACGATCCTGATGAACAAAGTCTTCGGCCACGAGCTACGAGGCCGCGAAGACGCCACGGACAAGGAGCTGCGCGAGCGCTACGACCGCGAGAAAGAGCGCTACCGCCTTCCGGAACGGGCGCACCTGCGCGAGATCATCATCCTGAAGCCCGAGAGCGCGGCTGGAGCCGAAGAGGCGCGCCAGCGCGCGCAGCAGATCGCCGTACAGGCCCGCGGCGCGGCTGATTTCGAACTCCTGGCGAAGACCGCCTCCGAAGCGCCCACGAAGGACAAAGGGGGCGACCTCGGCGAGGTCGCGCGCGGCGAGCTGCTTCCCGAGCTCGACAAGGCGGTGTTCAACAGCACGCCCGGAACGGTGCTCGGTCCGATCGACGCGAAATCGGCCTTTCACATCCTGAAGATCGAGTCGCGCCTGCCGTCGGAGATCCCGGCCTTTGAATCGGTCAAGGATAAGCTCCGAAAAGACGCCAGCGAAGCTGCCTGGCAGCGCGACTACAAGGCCTATATCGACCGCCTTCGGAAAGACGCCTTCATCCAGATTCACGAGGCGAACATTCCAGCGGTTTAGCGCCGCACCAGGACCTGATCTACACCCCGTAGTCCGCTCCCGCAGCCGAGGTATCCTCGGGAGCGATGGATTCGCTGAAGGCGGCAATTGCGGCCATCCAGAAGACGAGGCCACGCCGGATTGCGGTCCTGACAGGCGCCGGCATTTCGGCGGAGAGCGGAATCCCGACGTTCCGCGGCGACGATGGCCTCTGGCGAATGTTCCGCGCCGAGGACCTGGCGACGCCGGAAGCATTCGCCCGGAACCCGCTGCTGGTCTGGGAATGGTACGAGCAGCGCCGATCGCTGGTCCGCAACGCCGAACCGAACGCCGCGCACCGCGCGATTGCGGCGCTGCTTGACGCACGGGTGGTGACGCAAAACGTCGACGGCCTGCATCATCGCGCCGGCTCTCGCGACGTGCTCGAACTGCACGGGAACCTTTTCCGCACGCGTTGTGTTCGCGAGCAGACCACGCGCGCGTCGCGGGATCCCTTTGATGTGCTCCCGCCGCATTGCGCGTGCGGCGCGCTCCTGCGGCCGGACATAGTTTGGTTCGGCGAGATGCTCCCGGAAGGCG
>JBGPFD010000075.1:0-14550 GCA_041483175.1 Thermoanaerobaculia bacterium
ACAGCTTTCTCCGGGCCGCCGTGCACGGAAAGATCCGATTGCTCGTCGCCTTCAAGATTCAGTCTGCCTACCCGTACTCTGCCGTCCTTCGGGCTCTTCCAGATCGACGTCCGCACGCCGCGTCCGCGCCACTCGACGTCACGAGCAAGACCGACATTCACGGAAACTATCTTCAGCGTCGTTCCCGCTCATCTGCGGGCCCTTTGGGTCGGGCCACCTGGAAGCAGGCAGCGATGATAGCAGGGGGAATCGCGAGGATCGCGGCGCCGGCGGCGGGCGTTGCCGGCGGAACGATCACGCCGCGATCAGTTTCAGCTCGGACGCCACAATCAGCTTCGGCTCGGTGAGCTGCTGGACCTGCTCGGCGGTGACGCCGGGGGCGACTTCAATCAGCTTGAGGCCCTGCGGGGTGACGTCGATTACGGCGTAGTCGGTGATGATGCGATCGACGACCTTCACGCCGGTCAGCGGGAGCGCGCACTTCTTCAGGATCTTCTTCTCCCCTTTTTTCGTGACGTGCTCCATGGTCACGATCACCCGCTTCGCCCCCGCCACCAGATCCATCGCCCCGCCCATTCCCTTCACCATTGCCCCCGGCACCATCCAGTTGGCGATGTCCCCCGACTCCGAGACCTGCATCGCGCCGAGGATCGACAGGTTGATCTTCCCGCCGCGGATCATGGCGAATGAATCGGCCGAGGAGAAAAACGACGCGCCGGGAAGCACGGTCACCGTCTGCTTCCCGGCGTTGATCAGGTCGGCGTCGACCTCCTCCTCCGTCGGAAAGGGCCCGAGGCCGAGGATGCCGTTTTCGGACTGCAGGATGACTTCGACGCCGGGCGGGATGAAGTTGGCCACCAGCGTCGGCATGCCGATGCCGAGGTTGACGTAATAGCCGTCGCGCAGCTCCTGTGCAGCGCGGCGGACAATCTGTTCGCGAGTCAGCGGCACGGCCGAAACATACCACACGGTTGTGTCACAATCAGTGCAAGTGAACGCGAGAGAGACGATCGTCCTCGCCGTCGCGCTCCTCCTCGTCGGCATTCTTTTTCTCTCGCCGGCGTATGTCCGTCCCGATTCCGTCGCTGTCTACTCTTATCTCCGCTCCGCGGTCTTCGACGGCGATCTCCTCTTCCTCGACGAATGGAACAGCTTCGGGCTGATCCGGGACGGCTTTCCGCTCTTCAAGGAGATCACGCCGCTCGGAACGCTGGCGAATCACTGGTGGATCGGCACCGCGATCGCCAGCGCACCGTTCTATCTCGCCGCGCGCGCCATCGGAAACAAAGACGGCTTCTTCGGCGTCTACGGATGGACGCTCGCGTGGGCATCCGTTCTCTTCACCTTTGTCACGCTGCGGATCGCCGGCGCGCTCGCGGAACAGCGCCGCTGGATCGCCATCGCCGCGGCGCTCTTCGGCACGCCGCTCTTCTGGTACACCTTCCGATTTCCGCTCGGCACGCACGCGGCGGGGGCGATGTTCATCGCACTCGCCGCGTATGCGGCTCTGAAAGACCGCGAATTCGCATCGGGCCTGATGTTAGGTCTGGCGATCGCCACGCGATTGCAGCATTTCGTTCTCCTGCCGGCGTTTGTTGTCCTTGCAATTCGCCGCCGCGTGCAACCACGCGCAACCGTGCGCGCCGCGATCGGCGTGCTGCTCGGCGCCCTTCCGCAGGCGATCGCCTGGTTTGCGATCTACGGCTCGCCCCTCGGGCCGCTCACCAGTGGCGCGAGTCTCGCCGGCACGACGTGGATGCCGTTTCGCTCGCTGGCCTTCGGCGCGGTGCTCTTCTCCAGCTACCACGGGCTCTTCATCTGGTCGCCGGTCGTGCTGCTGGCGATCGTCGGATGGATCGAAGGGCTGCGGACGAATCGCGATGCGGCGCTTCTCTTTCTCTTGATGTTCGCCGGAGAGTGGGTCGCCAACGCGGCATTCGATCGCTACTTCTGGGGCGGCATGTCGTTCGGGCCGCGGCGGTGGGTCGATCTCGCCGCGCCGCTCGCGGTGGGGATCGCCTGGTTCGCGCGCTCGGCCGTTCGAACGATTGCCGTCGTCGCGACGACGCTCTGGAGTTGCGCGCTGACAGCCGGCGCGCTCGCCGGAACGCTGCCGCTGGCGCGCTACGTCAGCTTTGCCGGACTGTGGCCGCGGATCGGCCCCATTGAACTGCACTCGTTCGTTTCCGACCGATCGATCGATTGCCTCGTCGCGCTGCTGCTCGTCGTTGCCATCGCCGCGTTGTTCCCCATGATTCGCCGTTACGCGCTGCCGCTCGCGGCCGCGTACGTCGTGCTGGCGACGATCGCGCTCGCGGCGATGATCCCCGCGACGCGCGCACGCGCGCCCCAGGAGCTCGCACGATTCGGAATCCGTCCGCGGCTCGCGCGCGTCGGGCCGCTGCTCGATGAGCGGAGACTGCTCGGGGATGAAGTCGATTACCTGCGAGCGGCGGGACGCGAAGATCGGGCGCGGCAGACGGAACGCGAGATCGGAGAAATCGACAGAATCATCAGGGATTTAAACAAGTCCTGAGGACTCAGGACTTTCTTGTAGTGCGCTGCTCGATGCGCTTCTTGCGCGGGGCGACAACCAGCCGGTGCACGAAAATGCCGGGCGTGTGGATGCAGTCGGGATCGAGCGCCCCCGCGTCGACCAGCTCCTCCACCTCGGCGATGCAGACCTTTCCTGCCGTCGCGGCCATCGGATTGAAATTGCGCGCGGTCTTGCGGAACATCAGATTCCCGAATCGATCTCCCTTCCACGCGGCAACGAGCGAGAAATCGCCCACGATCCCCCGCTCCATCACATACTTCCTCCCATCGAACTCGCGCGTCTCCTTCCCCTCGGCCACGATCGTGCCGTAGCCCGCGGGGGTGAAAAACGCCGGAATGCCGGCGCCGCCGGCGCGCATTCGCTCGGCGAGGGTCCCCTGCGGTACGAATTCCACCTCCAACTCGCCCGCCAGATACTGCCGCTCGAACTCCGCGTTCTCGCCGACGTACGAGGAGACCATCTTGCGGACCTGCCGGCTCTGCAGCAGCAGGCCGAGGCCCCAGTCGTCGACGCCGGCGTTGTTGGAGACGCAGGTCAGATTTTTCACGCCGCGGTCCACCAGCGCGTTGATCAGGTTTTCGGGAATCCCGCAGAGGCCGAAGCCCCCCACGACGAGCGTGGCGCCGTCCCGGACGTCCCTGACTGCCTCATCAGCCGAGGCGACGACTTTGTTGATCATGGCGGCAAGATATCATCGAAGGATGCGCGATCGCTTCGAGTCCGCGGTCGCGGCGGGTCGGAAGATGTTCGAGGGTAGAATCAGATCGTGAAACGCATTCTTCTCGCGCTCGGCGCCCTGTTGCTGCTCACCTTCGCCGCTCCACTCCCGCCGCGCGACGTGGCCACCTTCGCCGGCGGCTGCTTCTGGTGCATGGAGGGGCCGTTCGACAAACTTCCCGGCGTATTCTCCGTGACCGTCGGTTATGCCGGCGGGCACGCAAAGAATCCGAGCTACGAGGAAGTCTCCGGCGGCGGAACCGGGCACCGCGAATCGCTGCAGATCATCTACGACCCCGGCCGCATCACGTACGCGAAGCTGCTCGACGTCTTCTGGCACAACATCGATCCGGCGGACAACGAAGGGCAGTTCTGCGACAAGGGATCGCAGTACCGCGCGGCGATTTTCTATCATGACGAAAATCAGAGGCGGCTGGCGGAGGAGACGAAGGCCGCGATGGAAAAGCGCTTCGCCCACGTCGTGACCGACATCCTTCCGGCGTCGGAGTTCTACCGCGCCGAGGACTACCACCAGCACTACTACCAGAAGAATCCGGTGCGCTATAAATTCTACCGATTCAACTGCGGGCGCGATCAGCGCCTCGCCGCGATCTGGGGAAGCGCGCCGGAGCACTGAAAAGTCCAGCCACGGCTTCCAAAAGCGGCGGCAAGCCGCCGCACTCCAAAGGCCGGCGGCCTCCTCCAGCGCGGCCAGAACGTGCTGCCGTCACGATGGACTGGTGATCGTCAAACGAGCGCCGGCGCCCGGACGGCGTGATCATGCGTCTGGAGCAGCGCCATGAAAACGATCGTCACGCTCACCATGAATCCGGCCATCGACATGTTCCTGGAGGTGGGGCAGCTTCTGCCCGACCGCAAGCTTCGCGCCTTGCGCCCGTCGTACGGGCCCGGCGGAGGCGGCATCAACGTCAGCCGCGCTATTCGTAACCTCGGCGGCGCGTCGACGGCGCTCTATCTCGCCGGTGGAGCGACGGGCGAGCTGCTGGGTCAGCTCCTGCAGCGCGATTCGATCGAAATCCGTCCGGTCGCGACCGCAAAGCCGACGCGGGAGAACGTCAACATCTTCGATCGCGCCACGGCGAAGGAGTTCCGCATCATCGTCCCCGGCCCTGATGTTGCAAAACCGGAATGGGAGGAGGTGCTTCGTGTGCTGCATGCGCTGACGCCGCGACCCGATTACGTCGTCGCCAGCGGGAGTCTTCCACCCGGCGTGCCGGCGAACTTCTACGGATCCCTCGCGGCGCTCGCAGTGGAGATGAAGTTCCGCCTGATCGTCGATACCTCCGGAGAAGCGTTACGCTGTGCGGCGGCGAAAGGAACGTTTCTGCTCAAGCCGAACGTGCAGGAGATGTCGTACGCCACCGGCGGCGGCGTGCTCACTGACACGCTGATCGAGGGAGCGTCGCGCGCCATCGTTGAGAGCGGCCGCAGCGAGGTGGTGATCGTCTCCGCGGGGCCGGCGGGCGCGTGGCTGACCGACCGCCACGGCACGCGGCGGATTCCCGCCCCTCTCGTGCCGATCGCCAGCCGGATCGGCGCCGGCGACAGCATGGTGGCCGGCATAGCCGTGGCGCTCGCGCGGGGGGCGGAGATCGATGAGGCCGCGCGATTCGGCATCGCCGCCGGCAGCGCGGCGGTCACGGCGCCGGGTCACGCCCTCTGCCGACGCGAGGAGACCGAGCGGCTGTTCGAGGAAATGCAGCGCTCGGCGCGGGCGGCGGCGGCATGATCGAGGTCGTCGAGCACACCGCCGACATCCGCCTGCGTATCAGCGGCGCGTCGATCGAGGAGCTCTTTCGCGACGCGCTCCGCGGCACGATGCAACTGCTGCGCCCCGATCTTGACGAACGCAGCGTGCAGCGCGAGATCGCCGTCGAGGCTGCCGATCGCACCACGCTGCTGATCGACTTCCTGAACGAGGCGCTCTCGCATGCGCACGTGCATCGTGAGGCGTACGATGACGCCGTCTTCACGACGCTCACGGAGACGCGCGTGGTCGCGCAATTGCACGGGCGCGAGGCGCGCGCGTTCGGCGACGACGTGAAGGCGGTGACCTATCACGAGGCGGAGATCCGACAGCCCCGGCCGGCTGAAGCCGGCCCGCACATTTGGTCGGTGACCATCGTCTACGACATCTGATGCAGAAGAGCGCGCTTCACAAAATCCACGACTGGCTGTGGGAGATCCCGAAGAGCACGCGCTCGGACATGCGCGTACCGGCGCGCGTCTACGCCACCGAGGAGATGCTCGACGCGATCGTGCGCGATCGCTCGCTCGACCAGCTCGTGAACGTCGCCACTCTTCCCGGCATCCGCGGCTGGGCCGTCGCAATGCCGGACGTCCATGAGGGTTACGGATTCCCGATCGGCGGCATCGCGGCGGTCGATCTCGACGAGGGGGTCATCTCCCCCGGCGGAATCGGCTACGACATTAATTGTGGTGTGCGGCTGCTGCGATCCCACCAGACGGCGAGCGCAATGGCTCCAAGTCTCCCAACACTGGTGCATTCCGTCGCGCGCGAGATCCCATCCGGGGTCGGGCGCGGCGGCCCGCTCCGGCTCAATAAGCACGATCTCGATCTCGTGCTAGGCGGCGGGGCGGCGCGGGCAGTGGAGAGCGGCTACGGCGAGGAAGGCGATCTGGAGCGGATCGAGTCGCGAGGAACGCTCGAGGGGGCCGATCCGGCAGCGGTGTCGGATCACGCGCACGACCGCGGCAGCGATCAGCTCGGGACGATCGGCTCCGGCAACCACTTCGTGGAGATCGATCGCGTAGCTATGGTATTCGATACTGTAGCGGCGCAACAGCTCGGCCTGGAGCAGGAGCGCGTGGTCATCCTCATTCACACCGGATCGCGCGGCCTCGGGCATCAGGTGGCCACCGATTTTCTCAAGCGGATGGTCGGCAGCATGCATCGCTACGGAATCACCATTCCCGATCGCGAGCTTGCCTGCGCGCCGTTCCGCTCGCCCGAGGGGCAGCAATACTTTCACGCCATGGCGGCTGCAGCGAATTTCGCGTTTGCCAACCGGCAGGTGATCACTGCCGGCATCCGGAGAGCGTGGAAGCACGAATTCGGAGCGGACGGCGATCTCGAGATGGTCTACGACGTAGCGCACAACGTCGCCAAGGTCGAGCGTCACGAAATCGGCGAAGTTCTGGTGCATCGCAAGGGCGCCACGCGCGCGTTCCTCGGCCAGCCCGTGCTGATCCCCGGCAGCATGGGGACCGCGTCCTACGTCCTCATGGGACAAAGCGGCGCCATGGAGCAGAGCTTCGGGTCGAGCTGTCACGGCGCGGGGAGGGTGATGTCGCGCACCCGGGCGCGGCACGAGATCGACGCGACTGAGCTCCGCGCCCGCCTAAAGAACGGGGGGATCGTCGTCGAGGCAGGTTCGGCGAAAGGTCTGGTGGAAGAGGCGCCGGAAGCCTACAAGGACATCGACGCGGTGGTGGACATCGTCGACCGCGCGGGCATCGCGAAAAAAGTGGCCCGCCTGGTGCCGATCGGCGTAATCAAGGGCTGAGCCTCACAAGCGCGTTGTGACGGCGAACGCTGCTCGCGGGCCGGAGCGCACGGCACTCTATCGCTGGGAGGCCCTCCGGCCATGGACGAATCGCTCGTGAAACAGATCATCGCGCCGGTCGATACGCTCGACACGTCGAAACAGGCGCTTGCATATGTGCGTCTCTTTGCGGAACGGTTCGGGGCGAAAGCCACGCTCCTCCACGCGGAGGACGTGCCAATCCCCTTCGGCACGCTCGACCCGCTTACCGCCTATGAGCCGCTCACACCGATCGAGGAGAGCGAGATCGCGGATCAAATCCGCGAATACGCCGCCGATCGGCTCCAGGGTGTACCGTTTGATGTCCTCGTCGTTTCCGGTCATCCTGCGAGGGTCATCGCCGCGGCGGCCCGGAAGCGCGATGCGGACCTGATCATCATGGGCACTCACGCACGGCGCGGCTGGCGACGTGCGCTGACTGGCTCGGTGGCGGAAACCGTCCTGCGCACGGCGGCCTCCCCTGTCCTGGTCGTGCCGCTTCTGCCGGCCGGCACCGCCGGCCCGGCAGCGATCACCCGGATCATCTGTCCGATCAACTTCAGCGAGGTGGCGCGCGATGCGCTGCGCACGGCCAGCAGCATCGCAGAGTCGTTCGGCGCCGAACTGATCGTCGTGCACGTCGCCGAAGGACTCAGCGAGAGCGATCCGCGGATCGACAAACACTTCCGCATGTGGCTCGGCGAAGAGACCGCAAGAGTCAGCGGGGTTCGCGAGCTGGTCCTGCGCGGCGGCGCGGCTGAGCGCGTCCTCGATTGCGTCGAAGATCTCGGCGCCGATCTTCTGGTGATGGGAACGCAGCAGAAGCGCTTCTCCAACGAGACGGTGATCGGTTCGACCTCCGAGCGGCTGTTGCGATTCTCATCGGTGCCGATCCTGACTATCGTCCGCGCCTTGGCCAAGGAATCGATCCAAGAGAAGGCGGAGGCGACCACCTCGTTCGCGTAGTTCCACTGTGGGGCCACACAGCAGCTCGCATACCATACGCCTCGCATGCCCCTCGTCCGGGTGAACAACCTTTCGGTCACGCTCGACCATCGGTCGATTCTGCGCGACGTCAGCTTCGAGATCGATGAGTGCGAGAGCGTAGCGATCATCGGGCCGAACGGATCGGGAAAGACGGTGCTGGTCAAGAGCATGCTGGGCATCCTTCCGTACAGCGGCGAGATCCTCTGGCGCCACGGGGTGACCCGCGGCTATGTGCCGCAGAAGATCGATGCCGATCGCAGCGTGCCGCTCAACGTACGCAACCTGCTCGAATCGAAGGCCGCGGTCATCGGGCACGGAGCGAAAAATATCCGCGAGACGATCGCCCGCGTCGGCCTGACGGAGGAGATCCTCTCCACGCAGATCGGCCATCTCTCCGGAGGACAGTTCCAGCGCGCGCTGATCGCCTTCGCGCTGCTCGGCAGCCCGGACATCATTTTCTTCGACGAGCCCACGGCCTCGATGGACGAGCCGGGCGAAGAGCAGATGTACGGGCTGATTCATCGGCTAAAAGAGGAGCTGCACATCGCCGCAGCGGTGGTATCGCACGATCTGTCGTTCGTCTATCGCTACGCCTCGCGCGTGCTCTGTCTGAACCGCGCGGCAATCTGCTTCGGGCCGCCGCGCGGCGTGCTGACCGCCGATGTGCTCTCGCAACTATTCGGCGAGCATGCCCTCTACGAACACGCGGACCACCCATGACGCAGGCCAACGAACTTTCCATCGTGCTCGGCGTGATCACCGCGCTGGTCTCCGGCCTGGTCGGCAGCTTCGCGCTCATGAAGCGGATGACACTGGCCGGTGACGTCGTGTCGCATCTCGCGCTGCCCGGCCTCGGGCTCGCCTTTCTCTGGGGCCTTAATCCGTTTCTCGGTGCCGCAGCGACGCTGGCCATCGGCATCGTGATCATCGATGGGTTGCAGCGCCGCGGGGGTCTGGCGACCGAGACGGCCATCGGTGTCGTTTTCGTCGCCGCTCTGGCCATCGGCACGCTGCTCACGCCGAAAGAGGACCTGATCGACGCGCTGTTCGGCGGGTTCGGCGCCATTTCCGAAACCGGTTTCATCCTCGGGCTGCTCGGCTGCGCCGTCGTTCTGATCACGATCTACCTGATCCGCAACAAGCTCATCCTGATCATCTTCTCGTCCGATCTGGCGAGGTCGGCGGGCATTCGCGTCGAGCGGATCAATCTGCTCTACCTGGCGATCTTCGGCCTGACCATCCTTCTCGGCGTGCGTTTCCTGGGCGCGCTGCTTGTCGGGGCGATGGTCATCGTCCCCGCCGCGGTCGGGCGACAGCTCGCGAAGACGCTCGACGCGTTCCTCATCGTCTCGTCAGTTGCCGGCATGCTCTCCGTCGGCGCCGGCTTCGCCATCGCCGCGCGTTGGCATCTCGCGCTCGGCCCGACAATCGTCGGCGTCGCCTCGGCGCTGTTTGCGTTGAGCCTACTCAGGCGGGCTTGAGCGGACAAACCACCACCGGCACGGGCGAGTGCCGCAACACGTGCGCGGTCTTGCTGCCGAGCGGAAGTCGGCGGGCCAGACCGCTCGATCCCATGACCACCAGGTGCGGCCGGTAGCTCCGGATGGCGCGGAGGATCTCCGTCTCGCCGATGCCGCGCCGGATGCTGTGGGTGAAGGCAACTCCCTTCGGCATGGCGATGCGTGCCGCCTGCTCGCGAATCCACCGTAGCAGAGCGCGATGGACCTCGGCGTCAGTATGGAATCCGTGGAGGCGTGCCTTCAGCGCGGCGCGGAGGTCGCTCACGTCGAGCACGGTCAGGAAACGAATGCGCGCACCGAGCTGCTTGGCCAGATCGCCGGCGACGCCAGCCGCCACGAGCGACTGGGGCGAAAAATCGATCGGCACCAAAATGCGACGAACCATCAATCAGCGCTTCCGAAGATACGTAACAATATCCGTAAGCTCGCGATTCGTCATCTGGCCGGCCGCGGCCGACATGACCATCTCGTCGAACAGCGCCTCAGGCGCGAGATGTGTTCGCGAGACGATCAGATTCGCCACCGTTTCGGGCGTCTCCTTCGACAGATCGGGCAGGGGAATCTGCGCCTTTGCTCGCTCGCCGTAGACCGAGTGGCACGTGTTGCAACGCAGTTTGATGAATGCGTCGTGTCCCGCGGCCGCATTCCCTCCGGGCGGCGCGGCAAATCCCATTCCGCAGATGAGGAGAAGAGCAGATCCGACCCACGAGGATTTCATGATCGTTTGTCTCCGCGGTGATCGTGCTTCATATGCCGGACCGGTTCGGAGGGGCCTTCGCCGTGCTGGTGCGCGCGCTGGGCGTAATCCTCTGCAGAGGCCGGGTTGAGCTCCCAACGATGTTCGTCGCGCTCTTCCTCTTTTCGCCCGAGGCGAAGCTCTTCATCGTCGGCGTACGTAATGCCGATGGCTTCTCCGATTTCGTCGACCGCATCCAGGTCAGGTGTCGGATTGCTCCCTCCCGCTGCCTCCTCTCCACTCGCCTCGGCTGACTGGTCATGCGGTTCGCTGTCGTCCACCGGTTTTTTTCGCATCTTTCCTCCGTCATCGACGTCTTCGAGCGAAACAGTCCGCTTTCTCATGTCCATACGATCGGGCCGGGGACAATCTCCCGGCGAGTGCGCCGGTCACCACGAGCGCGTGATCGCCGGCTCTTGCCTGGGTTACCGGTCACAAATGCGTGTGTCCGCAAGCATCGCGCGCGGAACCCGGCGACTGCAACCTCCATTGGGAGGCGGCGATGCATCCCGACCTCGAGGCCACTGTTGCAGCCGACGAGGAGTGCCGGTCACGGGTTAGGCTCGCGGAAGAGCACCGCGAACGCGATCTTTCCGCGGCGCGCGCGCAGCGTGACGCCGCGCTCGCCAAACGCGCGGCCGCGGCACGTGAGGCGCTCGATCGCGAGCTGCAGGCGATCCATTCGGAAGGCGAGGCTCGTTTCCGCGAGCTTCGCGAGAAGCAGGAGCGATACCTCGCGTCGCTGGCGGAAGCGGGCGAGCGGAAACTCGCCGAGGCCGCGGAAGTCTACCTGCGCATCGTCTGTACGCCCGAGGAACGTGCGCAATGAGAAGTCCGACCGGCGCTCGCGCGTCCGCCTACGTGCGCGTTTGTGCTTGGAAATCGCGCCTGCTGGGGAGCCTGGAGGCAACGTCACTCAACCTGGCAGCGGACGCCACCGCGATGCAGCGCGCCGTCGCCGCACTCGGGCTGCAAGCGCCTTTCGAACGGCTCCTTCACGTTTACCAGATGGCGCTGCGGAGCTACCCCGATGCCGCTCCCCTGCTCGCATCCCTGCTGCGCCTGCACGAAATCGAAAATGTGAAGCTGCTGTGGCGCGTCATCGTGCGCGGGCATGATCGGCGTTCCGCGAAACGGCTGTGGGTCCCGATCGGTCCGCTGGCAACCGTTCCCACGGATGCGCTCGACGCGACCAAAGCACGCGACCTGATGGAGCGGCTGGCGCGAACCCCGTTCGGACCGATTGTCACCGACGTCGCCCGCGCTTACAACGGCGATCTCGGTGCGGCCGAACTGGCCTTCGATCGCTGGGCCTCACTCCAGGTGCTCGCCGAGGCGCGCAAGCTCCCGCGGACGGAATCGCTCGCGCGGCGGCTCATGGAGCTCGTGGTGCGCGAGCGCGACTCGGAAATCCTCCGGAGAGGCGAACGGTGGTTCGGCCTTTCGGAAGGGGCAGTCCAGACCGAGCGAGTGTGGCGGCGGGCGCCCTCGCCAGCCGCTGAGCGGCCGAGGGCGGCCGCTCCCACACCGTCGCGGCCGGAGGATCCGGTCGCGCTTCGTGCGCAGCGGCTCCGGCTCTGCCGGCGCGCGTTCGTCGGCGACCCATTCGCCGTCGCTCCAGCGGTCGCGCTGGTTCTGCTCGCGGAAGAGGAGCTGCGCGGGGTACGGGCGTTGATCGAACGGCAGGGAGAGCCATCGCTCGATGCCGCTGCCGCACGGGCGATGGCAGGAGCGCAATTCGGGCCATGAGCATGCTGCGGCCGGTCCCGATGGTGCACTTTCGCGCGCAGGTACCGAACCGCGACGCCGCTGTGGCGACGCGCGCGATTGCTTCGGAGGGATTGCTGCATCTCGTGGACATCGCACACGGACGGACGCCGTACGATGCCTCGCCGCCGGGCGTTCAGGAGTTGTATGCCTCGTTCCGCGATCTGGTGAAGCGGATTCGCGGCACGGCGGAACGGCTGGAGATGATGCGCCGCGAGCCGGCCGGTGTGGTGCAGGCGAATGGCGTCAGCGATTTCGCCGCCGAACGTGATCGCATTCTCCTGCTGTTCGAGCCGCTGGAAAAACGGGTCGCCGATCTGGTCAAGCAGGCAGCGGACGCGCGCGACCGGCTGTTGATGCTGCGCGATTCGCTCGCACAATCGGAGCGCCTGCGGCGTGCGGGGCTGGCGATCGATCGCATCGCTCCGCTTCGCTTTGTGGCGCTGCGCCTCGGCGTGGCGCGCCCGGAAGCACTCGATTCCATCGCCGCGGTCCTCGCCCCCGCTTCGCATTGCATCATTCCTCTCGACGAAAGCGCCGGAGACGTTCTGTTCGCGGCCCTGGCGCCGGTCCATGCCCGCGCGCGCCTCGATGAGGCGATGCGCCTTGCCGTCGCGCAGCCGATTGCGCTGCCGAAGTCGCCCGCCGAGCTCGATCCGCAGCAGCTCACTGCCGCGTTGCGCGATGCGGAGCAAGCTCTGGCCAGTGCGCAAACCGCCATGGAGGAGGAACGAACGAAGAACGGCGCGCTGCTGGACGGCCTCATGGAGCGCGCGGAGACGGCGATGCTGTTACTGCAGGCGCAGACGTTCTTCGCCGCATCGGGACGCTTCGTGGTCATTTCCGGCTGGGTTCCGAAAGAGAGCGCCGACCGGCTGAGGGATCGCGTGCGCCTGGCAACCAAAGGGCACGCCATCGTGGAGATCGAGGCGGCGGAGAACGTGCGCGGATACGCCGAGGGGACGCTGCGCGTTCCGATCCTGCATCACAACCCGCTGCTGCTGCGGCCGTTTCAGAAGCTCGTGGCCATCTATGGAACGCCGTCGTACAGCGAAGTCGAGCCGACCGCGTTCTTCGCCGTCTCTTTCCTGGCGATGTTCGGATTGATGTTCGGCGACGTCGGGCACGGCGCGGTCCTGTTCTCCGCGGGCTGGTTTCTCTACCGCTATGTTCCTCGCTTTCTGGACTACGGAATCCTCTTGATGGAGGCGGGAACGGCATCGGCCGTCTTCGGCGTGCTGTACGGAAGTGTCTTCGGCATGCGCCACCTGATTCCGACGCTGTGGCTCGAGCCGATCGACGATCTGCCGAAATTCATGATGATCGCCGCCGGCTTCGGCGCGGTCGTGGTCACCGTCGGGCTGGTGCTCAACATCCTGAACACGTGGCGCATGGGCGATCTGAAGGCGGCGCTCATCGGTCCGAAGGGAATCACCGGCGCGCTGCTGTACTGGATCGTGCTGGTGCTGGTGGCGCGGGCATTCGTTCCGGCGACCGTGCGCATCCCCAACGCGATCGTCATCGCCCTCGCCGCGGCCGTCGTGCTGCTCCTGGCCATCGCCCGGCCGCTGGTGCGCATCCTCGAGAAGCACGCTCCCCGCCGCGCGCGGCCGGAAGTGCGCACCGCTCCCTGGTTCCTCCACGCGCTCGAATCGTCCGTGGAGCTGGTCGACACGCTCTTCTCCTTTTTCGCGAACACCATTTCGTTCGTGCGCATCGCGGCCTTCGCCGCGGTCCACGCCGCGGTGTTTCTGGCCATCTTCGCGCTTGTCGACACCGTCGCCCGGTTCGGCGCGGGCGATGTCGTCGCCGTGCTGCTGCACATTGCCGGCAACGCGCTGATCATCCTGCTCGAGGGACTGATCGTCTCGGTGCAGGTGCTCCGTCTCGAGTACTACGAGTTTTTCGGCAAGTTCTTCCGCAGCGGCGGCGAGCCCTACGCGCCGCTCACATTGCACCCGCCCATCAGGAGCGAACGCCATGCGTAATCGAAATCGGATTCTGCTCGCGCTTTCTCTCGCCCTGCCGGTGATCGCCGGCGTCGTCGTGCTGCCGCTTCTCGGCGCATCGCCGGCGCAGACGCCATCGCCGCCGGTCGCGCCCGAGGTGATGAAGTGGGGCTTCGTCGCGGCGGCTCTCGCGGCGGGGCTCGCGGCGATGGGGGCTGCCTACGCCGTCGCTGTGGTCGGAGCCGCGGCGATGGGCGCGGTGGCGGAGAAGCCGGAAACGGCCGGCCGTGCGCTGATCTTCGTCGGCCTGGCGGAAGGCATCGCCATCTACGGCCTGATCATCGCCATCATGATCCTCGGGAGGCTCGGATGACGCCGCTGGTCCTCGGGACACGCGCGGACGTCGTCGGCTTCGCCCTGGCAGGGGTCGCGGGAACGATCTGCACGACCGTCGATGACGTCGAACGCGCGTTTACCGATTTCACTGGCGAGGAGATCGTGATCCTCTCCGCGACTGCCGCGCTTCTGGCCGCCGATCACATCGCCGAAGCGGAGAAGAGCGGGCGCGGACCGTTGTTCGTCGTTCTCCCCTCGAGGTAATCGATGCAGAGTCTCGGCAGCGTGGCCTCGGTCATCGCCGCGATCCGCGAGGACGCCGCGGCGGACGGTGAACGAATCGACGAGGCGCTGGCCGCGCAGACCTCCACCATCCGCGCGGAGGGAGTCTCGGTCAGCGTCGCCGTTCCGGATC
>JBGPFD010000076.1:0-14529 GCA_041483175.1 Thermoanaerobaculia bacterium
ACCTCTGCACAAGTGCAGGCCTTCGGGTGTAGGGGCCGGCGTCCCCGCCGGCCCGGCGGGCGAGGACGCCCGCCGCTACACGAAGCGATTGTGCAGAGGTTCCCTTAGCTCCTGTTGCGAATTTCGCTCGCCGGCTGAATGTCTTTCGCAAACACGAGCTTGTCATCGCCGGGGCAATAGAAGTTGTGAATCCGCGCCTCGAGACGACAGCCATTCCGCTTGTAGAAGCGAATCGTCTTGTCGTAGCTCGCCTGCGACGAAGTTTCGATCAGTAACAGCCGGCCTCCGCGCCGGGCCACATCCTCTTCTGCACCGCGGAGGAGTTGCCGTCCGTATCCGCGCGCCTGGGCACGAGGATCGACGACGATCCAGTAGAGGTCGAATGTGCCAGCGGTCAGTGGAGTCGGTCCGTGGCACTCATAGCCGGCAACCTGGCGCGGCGAACCCTCCAGGACGTTCACCAAATAGTCGGGATCGCCCGCCAACGTTTCATCGATCACTTCCAGCGCGGTGGCCACCTCCTCCGCCGTGAAGTTGGCCGCGGCTCGCAGGAGCTGCTCGATTTGCGGGCGGTCGTCGGATCGAAGCGGGCGGATCCTGACTTTCGCTGCCGTTTCGGCGCGCAACCCAAGATCGAAACCGGAAGAGCGAGGAGATGACAATTTTTGCCGAACCTGCGGGCAGACGATCGTATCAGATTCGCCAACCAGACCCTCCCGGCGCTGATCGCGGCGATCAGCAAGCCGTCAAATGTGACACTCATCACAGCCCCGTGTAACACGCCGCATGTCGCGGGCGTGCAATCGCACTTACATTCTCTATCAATCATTTAACTCGAGGGGCGCACAATGAAAAGTGACCATGTCCTTGGGATCAAAAGGCTCATTCGCCCCGGCGCGATGCTCGTCCTGATGGTCATCGCCGGCGGCGCGCTCGGCATCCTCTGGGCATACGGGAACCCGGTTCCTCGAGAACATATGGTGACCATTACCGCGCACCGCTATGCGTACGATCCGCCGATCGTTCGCGCCCACCGCGGCGACACACTCCGTCTCCGGCTTCAATCGAGCGATGTCGTGCATGGTTTCTATCTCGAGGGCTACGATCTCGACGCCTGGATTCAGAACCAGCGCCAGGACTTCGACGTCTGGCGCCCTTCCCGGACCGGTCCCGAGGCCGTCCACAGCGAGGACATGATCCACGCCGAAGTGCTGGACAGCCTGAAACTGAGCGAGGTGAAGGGAGCGCAGCGCGTGCGCGAGGTGGTCATCCCGCTGTCGCGCGCCGGCAAGTTCCGCTATCGCTGCTCGAACACCTGCGGCTTTATGCATCCGTTCATGCAGGGAGAGTTGATCGTCGAACCGAATTACCCCTTCCCCGCCGGCGTCGGAATGGCGCTCGCTCTCGCGTTCGGCGTGATCATCCTGCCGCAGTCGCGGCAGAAAGGTGCGCAATGAGCCAGTCCACGGTGGAAGATTTCGAAGAAGCGCAGTTGATGCGCAATCGCGACTACCTCTGGTGTCCCATCTGCCTGATTCACGTCCCCTGCACGCGCATTCCGTCGGGCGGATGGGAGGTCGACTGTCCCGGTTGCAAAGGCGAATGTCTGCGCTGCGGATGCTACCTGAAGCGATTCTGCTTCGGCGGCCGCGATCAGTTTCCTCCATTCAGCGCGGGTAAAGGAGGAACTCCATGAGTTCGGCTCCGATCCGCGACTTGAAACCGATGCCTTCAGTCGCCTGCACTCCCGGTCCGGCGGCGGTGCCGCGGCGATTCGAGGTCGATCTCTTCCAGCTCATGCCGAAAGTGGCGTGGATCGCCAAACAGCGCTGGTTCCAGTTTGCCGTGGTCCTGCCGAACCTCGTTCTGTTCGCGATGTTTCTCGCAGCAGGGATCTTTGGAACACCGGTCGGGAACCGAAACATCATCATCGTGTTCGTCTGGATCCTCTGGTGGTTCCTTCTCATCAGCCTGCTCGTCCCGTTCGCGTCGCGCGTGTGGTGCACTGTTTGTCCATTCCCGTTCTTCGGCGAGTGGATCCAGCGCCGGGCGCTGGTCCGGACGCGAAGCTTCGATCCGCGCACGGAGAAGAATGCTCCCGGCTTCGCCATCGGAAAGAACCGGTACTTCGGAAAGAATCTGAAGTGGCCCAAAGCGCTGACCAACATCTGGATCCAGAACATCGGATTCCTGACGCTCTGCACCTTCAGCGCGCTTTTTCTGACTCGCCCCATCGTCTCCGTCGTGGTCCTCGGTTCGCTTTTCTTGATTGCCACCGTGCTGCACGTCATCTATCGGCAGCGCACCTTCTGCAGCTACGTTTGCCCCGTGAGCGGATTCCTGAGCCTCTTCTCGATGGCTTCAACGCTGGAGGTCCGGCCGCGCGATACAGGCGTCTGCGCGACCTGCAAGGAGAAGGCGTGCCTGGCCGGAAGTGACAAGGGATGGGGGTGCCCGTGGCTCCTCTATCCGAGCAAACTCGAAAGGAACAACTACTGCGGCTTGTGCATGGAGTGCGTAAAAACTTGCACGCACGACAACATGACCGTGAAGCTTCGCCCCTTCTGCTCCGACACGGTGCTCAAGGGATATGACGAGGCGTGGAAGGCGTTCATCATGCTGGCGCTGGCCGGCGCCTATTCGCTGCTCTACCAGGGCCCGTGGGGATTGTTCAAGGACTGGGCGAACATCGCCGAGAAGGGGAACTGGCGCGGCTTCGGCATCTACGCAACGGCCTTGTGGAGCCTCTCGCTGCTGTTGATCCCTGCGATCTACTTTCTCGCTGTCCAGACTGGCCGCGCGCTGGCGCACCGCAATGAATCTACGGCGCCGTTGTTCAAAGACGTCTTTCTCGCGTTCGTCTACCCGCTCGTGCCGCTGGGTCTTCTGGCCTGGGTGACCTTCAGCCTGCCGCTGGTCCTGGTCAATGGCTCCTACATCCTGATGGTCGCCTCGGATCCGTTCGGGTGGGGCTGGAATCTTTTCGGCACGGCCAACATCCCCTGGACGCCTCTCGTCCCGCAATGGGCACCCTATCTTCAGGTTCCGCTTCTCCTGACTGGACTCTACTTCGCCTTGAAGACCGGAAGGGCGCACGCTCATCGACTCTTCGGCGACCGCATATCGGCTTTGAAGGCCTTCGCGCCGACGGCGACCCTTCTGACCGGATTTGTCGTCTTCTTCCTCTGGCTTTACGTGGGATGAGCAATGAGCAAACGAGAGAAAATCGTAGAAGTAACGGCGGTGTTCTTGACGGTTGGACTGCTGGCCGGCGTGGCTGTCGCGGTGCCTGCGTATCAACGCCACAACGTCGCGCGGGAAGCAGCGGGCGCGCAGGTGGTCGAGTTGTATGCGAGCGCAGAGCGCGGCATCTGGACGGAAGAGCCTCTGCTGGGTTGGAATTCATTCTTCCGGCACGTTCAGAAGCGGCCGATCCGCATCAAGGCGCATCGGCCCACGCTGCTGCGGCTGACCTCGATCGACGTCCATCACTCCTTCTCCATTCCTGAGCTGCGCGTGCGTCCCAGCGACGTCACGCCCGGCCGCTGGACGGAAGTCCGGCTCGACCCGCAGGAACCCGGCACCTACACCATCATTTGTTACACGGTGTGCGGGCTCAAACACACAGCGATGGATGCGGAACTGCAGGCGTACTGACACGGAGACGCGAGTCCCGAAACAGTTCCCGTCCAGTTTCGTAATAGCATCGCGCACAATGAAGTCGCGAATCCGCAGAATCGGGAGCCTCTCCCTTTTCCTCTTCTGCCTCGGATCGTTCGCCGCCTTTGTACCGGCTGCCCGCGCGCTGAGCGCCGGAATGCCCGTTCCTGCCGCCGCGCAGCCGTCGGCCCATTTCGATCCGGAAGCCGCCACGAACGCCTACCTCGCGTTGATGCCCCCCAGCGCGAAGGCTCGCTCCGATGCATACTTCGAAGGCGGCTACTGGCTTCAGCTCTGGGACTTCCTATACGGAGCGGCGGTCGCCCTGCTTATCCTGAACCTGCGCTGGTCCGCGGTCATGCGCACGCTCGCGGAGCGCATCACCCCCTTCGGGCCGATCCGCACGGCGGTGTACTGGACCGAGTACACGTTGCTGACCAGTGTTCTGGGATTCCCGCTGTTCGTGTACGAGGGATATTTCCGCGAACACCAGTACGGACTTGCCACGCAGACATTCGGCCCCTGGATGTTCGATCAGGTCAAAGGCCTGCTGCTGAACATCGTCCTGGGCGCCATCGTCACCGCTGTGCTGTTTGGTGTGGTCCGCCGGCTGCCGCGCACGTGGTGGATCTGGGGCTCAGCCGTGACTCTCGTGTTTCTGATCCTGGTCATTCTGATCGGACCGGTCTTCATCCTTCCGATCTTCAACAAGGTCACGCGGCTCGAGGACCCCGCGGTGACGGAGCCGATCCTGAGACTGGCCCGTACTAACGGCATCCCGGCTCACGACATTTTCGAGGTCGACGCCTCACGCCAGACAACACGAATGAGCGCCAACGTCTCGGGGTTCGGCACGACGATGCGGATCACCCTCAATGACAATCTTCTGCGCCGCGGCTCTTCCGAGGAAATTCAGGCGGTGATGGGGCATGAGATGGGCCATTACGTGCTCAATCACATCTACAAGTCGATCGTCTACTTCTTCGTCTTGTTCGTGATCTGGTTCGCCGCGCTGCAGTGGACCCTGAACTGGTCCCTGAGGCGGTGGGGCGAGAAATGGCAGGTCCGAGGAGTCGGCGATACCGCCGTGCTCCCACTCGTAGTGCTCGTGAGTGCCACATTCTTTTTCGTGCTCACTCCCGTCTTGAACACGATCACTCGCACTCAGGAGTACGAAGCGGACATGTACGGTCTGAACGCGAGCCGGCAACCGGATGGGTTCGCGCAGGCCGCCATCCACCTCGGCGAATACCGCAAGATGAGTCCGGGGCCGGTCGAGGAGTGGATCTTCTTCGACCATCCCAGCGGCCGGAGTCGGATTTTCGCCGCCATGCGCTGGAAGAAGGAAAATCTCAACCTGTTCGACGCAAAGCAGAGCGCAGGCACCAGCGTTGGAACAGCGGCGGCTCGCGCCGGAGAGTGAACGTGATCCGCCGAATTCGCCGCAGCGTTCTCTTCACCCTCGCTATTGCAGCCGTTTCGCTCGCCCAGCAGCCGGCGCAGCCGCGCCCGCCGTCGCTCTACCAGCGCCTCGGCGGCTACGACGCCATCGCGGCCGTCACCGACGAGTTTCTCACTCGCATGATCCTGGACAAGCAGCTCGGGCGTTTTTTCGCCGGCATGAGCAAGGGATCGAAAACAGTGCTGCGCGAGCACATCGTCGGTTTCCTCTGCGATCTCGCCGGTGGCCCTTGTCATTACATCGGCAAGGATCTGAAACCGGCGCATGAGGGCCTCGGCATCGCCGAAGCGGACTGGCGGCTGGCGGTCGCCCATCTCGTCGCGTCGCTGAACCGGTTCAACGTTCCCGCGCAGGAAAAATCGGAGCTGGTCAACGCGATCGCCGCGTTCAAGGGCGACATCGTCGAAAAACCGTAATGGGTGTCAGACGCGTCGTGATTCGATGCGCCCGAGGAGGCGGAGAAGACCGTCGAGGATGGTGAGCGGATGCGGCGGGCAGCCGGGAATGAACAGGTCCACCGGCACGATGCTCGCGGCGCCGTCGTGCTGCTCGGGGTGCCCGGCGTAGATGCCGCCGGAGATCGCGCAGGCGCCGACGGCGATCACGATCTTCGGCTCGGGCATCGCGTCGTAGGTCTTCATCACAGCGACGCGCATGTTCTCGGTCACCGGACCCATGATCACCAGGCCGTCCGCGTGCCGCGGCGACGCAACGTACTCAATACCGAAACGGCCGATGTCCCATCCGATCGTGGAGAGGACATTCACGTCCGACGCGCATCCGTTGCAGTCGCCCGCGCTCACAACGCGCAGCTTGAGCGAGCGGCCGAAGAGACGGCGGAGCTTCGCGTCGAGCGCCTCCGCGAGCTTCCGCTCCTCCCCCGCGAGCAACTGCAGGTCTGCTCGCGTGCGCGCCGCGAGGCGATAGTCGTCGGTGAAGGCAATCGCTCCTTCGGGGCAGGCGGTCTCGCATTCGGGGCAGAAGATGCAGCGGCCCAGATCGACGACGACGTTCTTTCCCGCGGCGACAATGGCATCGGTGGGACACGCCTCGGCGCACACGCGGCAGCCGTCCGGACATTTCGTCGGATCGATGTCCGGCGCGCCACGAAAATGCGCCGGCAGCGCGGGCGGCGCCCCATCGGGGTACCCGATCGTCCGATGCCCCTGCCGCGCGCGTGTGAGCAACGCCTTCAGCATGGCAAGTCAGAAGGCAGAGGGCAGAAGGCAGAAGGACATTCGTCATCCTGAGCCGCGTAGACGGCGAAGGATCTCGTAACTCGCGGTTTGAGATCCTTCGCTGCGCTCAGGCTGACGAGTGCGTTCCTTCTGCCTTCTGCCTTCATCCTTCTGCCCTTCATAGATCGTGTCCGCAGTACGAGAGGTTGAAGCTCTTATTGCAGAGCGGAAAATCAGAGATCTGGCCGTCGCGGAGTGCCAGCGCCAGTCCGAACCAGTTGTGGAACGACGGGTCGGTAATCTTGTAGCGGTCGAAGCGGCCGGCAGCATCCGTGATCGCGACGTGACAGACCTCGCCACGCCATCCCTCGGTGAGTGACGCGACGATGCTGTTGGGCGCCAGCGAGGACGCGCTCTCGGTGCGGATCGGCGTCGCGGGCAACATCTGGAGTTGCTCCGCGACGAACTCAGCGGAGCGCTGCATCTCCAGCCAGCGGACGAATGCGCGCGAGTTGACGTCGCCGTGGTGTGCGGTCATCACCGGAACGTGAACGAAGCGATAAATGCCGAACGGGAAGTTCTGGCGGACGTCGATGCTCCGCCCGCACGCCCGCGCGGCGACGCCGACCATTCCGATCTCGTCGCAGGTATCCGATTCGACCGTGCCGGTGGTCTCGAAGCGCTCGATGACCGTCGGCGTCTGCCACAGCAGGGAGATGGCGGCGCCCGCATCGCGCGTCGCACTCTCCAGGCGCTGCGCGAGCGTGCCGATGCGATCGGGGGAGACATCGAATTGCACACCGCCCGGGCGGACGAATCCCCGGCCGAAACGGGAGCCGCACAGCTCCGCGGTGAGATTGAGATAGTCGCCGCGGATGCGGCCGCAGTACGACGCCGCCGGCAGATACGCGACGTCGCCGCTCAACGCGCCGAGATCGCCGACGTGATTGGCCAGGCGTTCCAGTTCGAGGGCGATGCCGCGGAGCGCGTGCGCGCGCGCCGGCGGCTTCACGCCACGCAGCGCTTCGATCACCTGGCAGTACGCGAGCGTGTGCCCGATGGTCGTGTCACCGGCTGCGGTTTCCATCATATGGATGGTTTTCTTCCCAGGGCCGCCAATGAGCGCGCGCTCGATTCCGCGATGCTGGTACCCGAGCGCGATCTCGAGGTGGAACACCTGCTCGCCATGGCACTGGAAGCGGAAGTGTCCCGGCTCGATCACCCCAGCGTGCACCGGTCCCACAGCGACTTCGTGAATTTCGTCGCCTTCCACGCGGAAGAAATCGGTGTTGAACGTTTTCCGGACCGGCTTGAGCCACGGATGCCCGGTCGGCTCGACGCCGTACTGTTCGGCGATTTCGCGCTCGAACAGATGCACCTGCGGACACTCCGGCGTGAGCGACTCGAACTGTTTCTCCGCGAGACGCGCGCGCACGAAACCAATCTCGCTCGCCGCGTCATCGGCGACGACGGCTACGAGCTCAATGCGACTCTCGACATCGCGCGCGAAAAAGGAAATCACCCGGCATTCGTCGTGCAGCGCATCGAGGATCGCGGCACGAAATGCGGTGACGGACACAGGCGAAACGTCGCTTAGCGGCGCTGGTTCGGCATTGCGCCGCACGAGGAATCGACTGTTCATGGTCACGACCCTCCCAGGAACCGCGCTGCCTCGTGGAGCAGCGCGGACACCGGAGCCGGAATCCATATGCCCATGACCAGCACGAGCGCGAGTGCGACGATGATCGGAATTGTCTTCGAGGCCGAATCGCGGAAGCTGCTCCCCGCCTGATCCTCCGGCGGAACGCCCTGCACCACCGCCAGCACGGTGCTCCCCATGCCGATGAAGATGACCGCGAGCAGACCCAGATAAAGAGCGCTGACGAGATACCGATGGCCTCCCATCGCCGCGAGGAGAACGGAAAGCTCGCTGATGAATGGGCCGAACGGCGGCGAGCCGGTGATGGCGAAAAAGCCGGCAAGGAACAGTCCCGCGGACAACGGCACGCGCCGCAGTGCTCCGGTCACATCCTCCAGACGCTTGCTCTTGAACGCGCGATGGATGTTTCCTGCCGCGAGGAAGAGCACGCCTTTGGTGAACGCGTTATTGATGACGTGCAGCAGCGCCGCGAAGATCCCGGCACCGCCGATGCCGATCCCCAGCACGAGGATGCCCATGTGCTCGACGCTCGAATACGCCAGGAGCCGCTTGAAGTCACGCTGTCCAACCATGAAGGCAGCGGCAGTGGCCATCGAAAGAAGGCCGAAGATCACCAGCAGCTCGCGCGCGAACCTCCCCTGCCCGGCAGCATCGACGATGCTATAGACGCGCAGCAGCGCGAGAAAGGCGGACGTGGTCAAGCCGCCGGCGAGCAGCGCGCCGACCACGCCGGGAGCCTCGCCGTACGCATCGGGCTTCCAGGTGTGCATCGGCGCGAGACCCATCTTCGTCCCGTATCCGACCAGCAGAAAGACGAAGGCCGTGCGCACCCACGGCGCCGGGAGATGCGTCGCGCGGTGAACGAGATCGGAGAAGAGCAGCGTCGGCTCGCCGAGGCCGAGCAGGGCACCGTAGGCCAGAAAGAGCGTGCCGAGGAGCGCGAGCGCGATGCCCACCGAGCCGATCATCAGGTACTTCCAGGTCGCCTCGAGAGAGCGGCGGTTCTGGTTGAAATAGAGCAGCACCGCGGTCGTCAGCGTTGTGGCCTCCATCGCCGCCCACAGAATGGTGAGGTGCTGCGCGAGCGTGACCAGCGTCGTCATGCCGAGAAATAAGAGAAGCGCCGTGCAGAAGATGCGGTTCGGCCGATTCGCGCGGACGTGCAAATAGCCGACCGTGTACGTTGCGCAGATGAGGAAAAGGATCGAGATGACCAGCAGCACGAGCCGGCCGAGTGCATCGAGCTGCAGCCACGACGAGTTGGAGAGATCGTGCCCATGCACGCGCACCACGGCGATCGCCAGCGCGGTGTGGACGGTCGCCGTGGCGGCCACGATCCACGGCCGGAGGCGATCCACAGGAACCAGGAACGCCGCCAGCGCGCCGAGGAGTGGAACGATGATCAGATAAACCAACATATCAGGGCAGAAGGCAGAGGGCAGAAGGCGGAAGTGGCTCTCTGCTCACTTGCTTCTCCATTTTTTGATTGGCGAGACGAAGATTGCGATGAGGTCGTTCGTTTCCGTCTTGATCGACTGCAGTTTTTTCAATGTCATCAGATTTGACGCTTCGACGATTTCCAGCCAATACCGCGTTTCCTCGAGCGCGCAGCGCCTCGCGGAAATGTGCGCCAGGCGACGTACCGGACTTGAGCAGTTGCCGCGCAATCACATCGCTCGCGCGATTCGATGGCAAAGCAGAGCACAGGCGAATGATCCGCAACGCGAAGTCTCGAGTCCGATCTGACAAGTTCATCCTTCTGCCTTCATCCTTCTGCCTTCTTCCTTCTGCCTTCTGCCTTCTGCCTTCTGCCTTACTCTCTGAGGCGCGACAGGCGTTCGGTGTCCACTGACGAGAACTCACGCTGGATGTGATTGATAACGATCCCCATGACGAAGATGCAGACGACCAGGTCGAGGAGCACGCCGACCTCCACCACCATCGACTGATAGAGAAGCAGACCAAAAACATAGATGCCGTTTTCCAGGACGAGATAGCCGGTCACCTGGGAGATTGCCTTTCGCCGCGTGGTGAGGACGAGAAACCCGGCAAGCAGCGTGGCCAGCGAGGCGGGCGCGAAGAGGCTGGCTCGTTCCGCGGGCGCCAGCGGCAGATGATCAGCGAACAGTAATGCGAGGGCGGTCCCGATGGCGCAGAGAAAGAGCGATGGCACGAATCCCAGGTACGGTTCGACCTCGTGCCGGATATGCACGTCGCGGAGCGCCTTCAAAAGAAGTCCGGGAATCACCACTCCTTTGATCACTGCGGTCGTCACCACGAGCGCGACGAGCCGGACTGTCAGTCCCGATTCGACGAAAAGCGGGAGCAGGCTGAGGAGCAGACCCTGCAACGCCACCGCGCGGATGGCTCCGCGGAGGTTCACCGTCCCCAGGATGAAGAAATTCACCAGGAGAAGAACGATCAGAATCGAATCAGCAATCGGAGGCATCTTTGAAGGCAGAAGGCAGAGGGCAGAAGGCGGAAGTGCTTGGCGCCCGCGGGTGGGCCTTCTGCCCTCTGCCTTCTGCCTTCTGCCCTAATTTCATCTCAGCACCAGTACCACTGCGAATCCCGCGGCGAGGGTCGCGGTGATCAGGAGCTGCGGGATGCGCACCAGGCGCAGGCGCGCCATGGCGCTCTCCACCATCCCGACCACCACGCCGAGCAACAACACGGCGGCGAGCAGCGCGGCGGCATCCATGAGCGGTGTGCCGGTCCGCGGCAGCACCAGTTTCGCCACCACCGCGCTGAAGACGAAGAGCTTCAGCGCGCCGCCGTAGAGAATCAGGCCGAACGCCGGCCCGCTGTGATCGAGCACCATCACTTCATGAATCATCGTCAGCTCGAGGTGCGTGTTCGGATCATCGAACGGGACGCGCGAGTTCTCCGCCAGCAGGACGATGAACCAGCTGGCGATGATGAGCACCAGCGCCGCGCTCGCGCGATGCCACCCCGCGCCGCCCACCGTGAGCAGCGACGAGAGCGACAGTGCGCCCGAAATGCGCGCCAGGGCCAGCAGGCCGAAGAACATCGCCGGCTCGGCGAGCGCGGCGAACGTAACTTCCCGCGCCGCTCCCATTCCTTCGAATGGAGAGCCGGTATCGAGCGCTGCCACGGTGGTCAGGAATCGGGAAAGCGCAAAAAGATAGACGAAAAGAATGAGGTCGCCGGCGAACGCAACCGGTGCGCGTGGTCCGGCGAGCGGCAGAAGGAGTGACGCGAGAATCGGCGCGACCACCGCGACCGCTGGGCCGGCGAGAAAGACCCACGTCGTCGTCTTGCTGATGACCGATCGTTTTCGCAGCAGTTTGCCGACGTCGTAGTACGCCTGCAGCAGCGGCTGGCCCAGTCGCCCCGCGACCCGAGCCTTCGTCCGATTGATAACGCCGAGCAGAAGCGGTGCGGCAAGGAGCACGAGCAGCAGCTGCACGATGCCGCTCATCGGGCGCTCCAGGCCAGGAGGGCCACCAGCGTCACCCCGATGTACAGCAGATAGATCTGCACCCGGCCGTTCTGAATGTACCGTGCAAAGCCGAGCAGCCACTGCCCGCGGCGAAGGGCCGGCAATAGCGCGCGATCGAGCACGGTGTCGGGGACGTGGCTCTCGAACGCCGCCGACGACGGAAACAGCGGAAAAAGCCGCGGAGCGTGCACCTCGGGCGGCAGGGCCCAGGCGAAAAAGGCGACCAGACCGCGTGCGAACGACGATGACGTGTACTGCATGCGCGGCGTCGGCTCGCTGTAGCCGCAGTCCCACGTGAGAACGCGGCGCGCGTTTCGCGTGGCCATCAGGAGCAGAAGGATGGCCACACCGCAGACCGCCGCGACGATCAGTGCTGCCGTTTGAATCGGCTGCAGCAGCTCGACGAGATTTACGACGTGCTTCAATCGCGGCGCTGCAATTCGCACCACGCGCTCGAGGAGCGGTGCCAAAGACGCCGGAACCAGACCGATCACCAGACAGCCGAGGAGCAGCGGGGCCATCGCCAGCCGCATCGATCGCGGCACCTCATGGGCGGCGGCGATTTCGGGCGTGCGCGGCGAACCGAGAAAGACCGCGCCAAACACTTTCACGAAACAGGCGAGCGCGAGCGCGCCGGTCATTGCGAGCGCGGGGACTACCACGATGAGCAACAGCGTCGCTGCGGCGGAACCCGATCGAGTGATGCTCGTGAATCCGGCAACGTACAGAAGCCACTCGCTCACGAATCCGTTGAGCGGCGGCAGTCCGGTGATCGCGGCGGCGCCGACGAGAAACGCCGCGGCGGTGGCGGGCATCATGCGCGCGAGCCCCCCCATGCGGTCGATCTCCCGCGTGTGCGCGGCGTGAATCGCCGCTCCCCCACTGAGGAAAAGCAGCGATTTGAACAAGCTGTGGTTCCACACGTGGAGGAGCGCCCCCGCGTAACCGAGAAGGGCGATCGCCGGCATCCGGTGCGCCTGCGCAACGAGTCCGATTCCGAGACCGGTCACGATGATGCCGATGTTCTCGATGCTGTGGTAGGCGAGCAGGCGCTTGAGATCGTGCTGCGCGAGCGCGAAGGCAACCCCGAAAATGCTCGAGGCGATGCCGGCCAGAAGCAGCGTCACGCTGAACGCGGACGGGACGGCATCAAAGAGCGACAGCACGCGCACCAGGCCGTAAATCCCCATCTTGATGACCACGCCCGACATGACGGCAGAGACGTGGCTCGGCGCTGCGGCGTGCGCGCCCGGAAGCCAGATGTGAAAAGGCATGAGGCCGGCTTTGATCCCGAAGGCGATGAGCGCCATCCATAGAAGGGCACGGCCGGCAGGCAACGCGCCGCTTCCGGCGGGGAGCGCCGCGAAGGCCCACGTTCCGGTCAGCGTGTGCAGCAGAGCAACGACTGCGAAGAGCGCGAGCGTCGCCACATGGCTCGCCGCGAGGTAGATCCATGCGGCGCGCCGCGTCTCCGGCTGCTCGTGCTCGGTGGCCACGAGGAGAAACGCGGTGACCGCAACGATCTCCCACGCGGCGATGAAGAGGATGGTATTCGCGGCGACGATCATCAACCCGAGCGCGCCGGTCATAACGCCGAAGAAGACGCGCACAAACGAGGCGCGTCCGCGCGCCGCCGGCCAGTAACGTTCGGCGTACAGGCCGCCGGCGCCGGCAAGCAGGAACACCGGCGCGGCGAAGAATGACGCCAGCGCATCGACACGGATCTGAAACGCACCGCCGGGCACGTGCCACGGCAGAATCACATCGACGGACGCCCCAACCAGTCCGATCGCGCAGCCGGCGAGGCCGGCGATCGCGCCGGCGATGATCAGCGGAGCGGTGAGGATCATCGCGCGCCGTCCGGCGAGAGCGGGAAGTCCGCTGACGATGCAGAGCACGACACCCGCGAGGACGAGAGTCGCGCTCACAATCCCTCCTCGATCGCCGTGGCCATCCGAACGATCTCGGCAGCGGATGCGCGCCGGCGGATTGCCCCGCGAAACTTCTCGTTCTTCAGCCCATACACGAGGCGCGCGAACATCGCCAGATGCACGCGCACGCTTGGGCAGATGAGGAAAAACAACGTATCCACTGCATGACCGTCGGGCGCGCCGAGATCGAGAGGAAGCGTGAGAAACGACAACGCCAGAACGACATCCTTCGGTACCAGGATGATCGGCATGCGCACCTGGGGGATGGCGATGCCATCGCCGATCGGGGTCCATCCACGCGTTCCGCGCGCCAGCAGGATCTGCAGCAGCGTCTCGCGATCGGCGTGATCGGCGAGCGGCAGCAGCGGCACGATGTACCCGAGAGCTGCCGCCAGATCGGGCCCGGGCAACCCGTCGTGCACTCCCCCCGCGCGGAGCGCTTCGGCGAGCGATGGCATCTCGCCTTCCTGGCGAAACGCGTGCGGCGCAACGGCGACGTTGTGCTCCGTCGCCCATTCGAGCAGGTCTGTGCGATTGATCCGATATTGCCCGCGGATCTTCTGCGCCGGCAGCGCGGAGTCTTCGATCCAGTCGTGCACGCGCTCCTCCGACGCGGCGAGGAGCTCGGCCGCCTCGTCGACGGTCAGCTTCACGCCAGCTCCCCCTCCGCGTCCGCCACGAAACGGATCGCCTGTTCGGCGGTTTGCGCCGAGGCGAGGCGATCGATCAGCGCCGGATCGGCGAACAGCTTGATGGCGCGCGACAACGCCAGAAGCTGCCCTTGAATCGACCGCGCCAGGATCGCGGCCACGATCCGCGGCCGATGGCGGTGCGGGTCGTGGAATTCGAGCGGCCGGCGCAGAACCGCCAGCAGCACGCGTTTTCGCGAAAAACGAAACGGGCGCGGGTCAACCGGATGCGGAAAAGCCGACCACTCGAGCACCGCCGTCGAGCAGGTCGCCTCCCGCTCGTGGATCGACCGAAAGAGCTGATCGCGGTCGACGTGCGGATCGAGCGTCGCCTCGTTCGTCAGGAACGCCAGCAGCTCATCGCGCGACGCCGGCGTCACCGACAGCCACACGTTCTCCGGCGCGAGCAGCGGCGCAATGGCGATCTCCGATTCGCCGTCCAGCGCCCCGCGCTGTCCCTCGTATTCCACGCGCCGCACCTCGTCG
>JBGPFD010000077.1:0-14473 GCA_041483175.1 Thermoanaerobaculia bacterium
CTACCACCCCGTGTTCAACGTGCCGCGCTTCGATCAGGCTTCGCGCGACAAGTTCTTCCTGGTCATCCAGGCACGCGATCCCAAATTCGATTTCGACAAGACGTGGGATTTTCTGGAAACGCTCAAGCCGCGGGAAGTCGTCGATGTCCCGTGGTAACGAAAGCAGAAAGCAGAGAGCAGAAAGCAGAAATGCTTTCTGGCGGAGCCGTCGATTCCTGACTCTCCTATTTCTGCTTTCTGCTTTCTGCTTTCTGCCTTCCTGTCGCCAGAAGATGTCCGTGGAGCCGAAATACGATCCGTTCGAGCCGAGCGATTTCTTTCCCGACGGGATGTCGGCGCGGCCGCGCATTGCCGGTACGGTCGCGCGCGGGGGAATCGCTATGACCGGATTTGTGGGCACTGGGAAGATCGACGGCCAGGACGGTGACGGCTATCCGTTTCCGATCACCATGCAGGTGATCAACCGCGGGCAGGAGCGCTTCGACATCTACTGTTCCGAGTGCCACGGGCGGCTGGGGGACGGCAACGGGATGATTTCGTCGCGCGGATTCCGGCGGCCGCCGTCGTATCACTCCGACGTGCTTCGCGCGGCGAAGACCGGGCACTTCTTCGACGTGATCACCAACGGCTTCGGCGCCATGCCGTCGTACGCGGCGCAGGTACCGGTGAACGACCGCTGGGCCATCATCGCCTACATCCGCGCGCTGCAGCGAAGCCAGCAGGGCACGATCGACGATCTGCGGCCCGATCAGCGGGCGAAGCTCGGAGGATCACCGTGACGGTCAGCGTTCCCGCCACGCTCCCCGCCTCGACCGGCATCGGCCGCTGGCAGAAGCCATCGCTGATCGTCGGCGTGCTCGGGCTCGCCGCCAGCGTCGCCGGCTGGATGATTGATCCATTGGAGTTCTACCGCGGGTATCTGTCGAGCTACATCTTCTGGTTCAGCATCGCCGTGGGCTGCCTCGCCGTGCTGATGCTGCAGTACACGACGGGTGGCGAGTGGGGCCTGATGATCCGCCGCCCACTCGGCGCCGCGGCGCGGACCTTGACCTGGATGGCCGTGCTCTTCATTCCGGTGCTCATCGGGATGAAGTGGATCTATCCATGGATGAACCTGGAGTGGGCGCGCCACGACGAAGCGGTCAGCCCGAAGCTCGGCTACCTCAACGTGACCCGATTCCTCATCTTCACGGTCGTCTACTTCGCCTTGTGGATTCTGTGGGCGTGGCGGATCCGCATTCTGTCGCTGCAGTTCTACAAGGATCGCTCCCCTTACACCGACCTGTCGCGTCAGAAGTGGGCGGCGACCGGACTGCCGATGATCGTGCTGACGCTGACTTTCGCCTCGATCGACTGGACCATGTCGCTCGAGCCGAAGTGGAGCTCGACGATGTACGGAATCACCTTCATCGTCGGCTGCGGACTCTCGGCGTTCGCCTTCGTGACATTTTTTCTTTCGCGGCTGGCCCAAACCGAGGCCATGCGCGACATCCTGACGCCGATCCACCTGCGCGACCTCGGCAATCTGATGCTCACCTTTGTGATGTTCTACGCGTACACCAGCTTCTCGGAGTTCATGCTGATCTGGTATGCGAACGTGCACGAGGAAATCCCACACTACATTGTGCGCGCGGACGGCATCTGGGGTTTCCTGGCGGTGGCGATCATCATTTTTCACTTCTTCCTGCCGTTTTTCATGCTGCTGATGCGTCCGATCAAGGATCGCGCGGCGACGATCTCCGTGGTCACGGTGATCATCCTGATCATGCGCTACGTGGCCGTGTACTGGCTGATCGCGCCGGCGTGGTACGGCGCGCAGTTCCGCTATCCGGTGTGGAACTTCACCACGCTGCTTGGCATCGGCGGAATCTGGCTGTACGCGTTCATCGGCCAGCTCAAGGGGCAGACCATCATTCCCATCCACGAGACGTGGGTGGAAGAGGCGATTCGAGAGGGGGCGCTGCAGGGCCATGCCTGAGCACGTGCACGCCGAGGACGACACGATCGTCAATCCCGAAACGCACCACGAGAAGCGCGACGTCAACGTGCGCATCCTGCTGTGGCTGGTCATTGTTTTCATCGTCATCGCGGCGGTTAGCCACGTGCTGATCTGGATCATGTTCAAGTACTTCCGAGATTTGACCAGGGGAGAGAGGAGCGCGCCGCTGACGGCGATCGCCCGGCCGGCCGGCGCCGACGTTCCATCACTGCCGCGGCTGCAGCCGTTTCCGACGGCCGATCAGAAGGGAACAGTGATGCCGCCGTACACCTCGACCCCGGTCACGGACCTGAAAGAGATGCGGGCGGCCGAAGAGGAGGCGTTGCACAACCCGGGATGGATCGACCAGCAGAAGGGAATCGTCCGTTTGCCGATTGATCTGGCCAAGGAGCTTGTCGTGAAGCAGGGATTGCCAGTGGTGGGGAGCAAGCAATGAAGCGCCCGACAACTGACAACCGACAACCGACAACGATTCACGCGCGGTTGACGGCTCTTGCACTTGTCGTGTTCGCTGCGATGAACGTCGCGTATGGCGACAGCGCCGCCACGCCACCGAAGTTGCCCGGCAAAGTATCGATCGACCAGAAGTTAAACGCCCAGATTCCGCTCGATCTGATGTTCCGCGACGAGAGCTGCAGAGTGGTCCGCCTGCGCCAGGAGTTCCGCGGCAGGCCGGTGCTGCTGAATTTCATGTACTACCGCTGCCCGATGCTCTGCAGCATGGTCATGGAAGGGATCAGCAGCGCGTTGAGCGAGCTGACCTTCGACGCCGGCAAGGAATTCGACGTCATCACCGTGAGTATCGATCCGCGCGACATGCCCGAGCAGGCGGCGGCGAAAAAGGACCGCTACATCAAACGCTACGGCCGGCTCGGCGCCGCGGACGGATGGCATTTCCTCACCGGCAATGAATCGTCCATCCGCGCGCTGACCGACGCCGTCGGCTTCTACTACGCCTACGATCCGCAGCGCGATCAGTTCGCGCACGGCACTGTATTGATCGCTGCTACACCCCAGGGGCGCATCTCCCGATATCTCTACGGCTTCAATTACCAGCCGCGCGACGTACGCCTGGCTCTGGTGGAAGCGTCTGCGAACAAGATCGGCACTCCGACTGATGCCCTCCTGCTCCTCTGCTATCACTACGATCCGGCCACCGGAAAGTACAGCCGCACGGCGATGAATTTCGTTCGTGCCGGCGGCATCGCCACGATCTTCGGGCTGGTCGGATTCATTGGCATCATGCTCCAGCGGGAGCACAAGCGGGCAGTTGTGACGCCGACCCTGAGCGGACGCGAAGGGGAGGCGCCTGGGGGGACTGGCGGCGCGCCGGCCGATCCAACCAGCCCCCCCGCTGACGCTCGGGGCGAGAGGCGGCGGCGATCATGATGCTCATGCTCACCGATTTCCCGCTCTTCCCCGATCAGGCCTCCACGATCGCGTCGCAGACGGACAAATTGTTCATCTTCCTCTGCGTGGTTACTGGCGGGACGGCGTTGCTGATCTTTGTCACCATCTTTTACCTCGCGGTGGTCTACCGCCGCCGGCCGGACAACGAGCTGGCGCAGGAAGGTGAGGCACCCAAGTTCCTGGAGGTCGCCTGGATCATCATCCCTTTCATCTTTTTCATGATCTGCTTCGTCTGGGGATCGTGGCTCTATTTCCGCCTGGTGCGCGTGCCGGACAACGCACTCCAGGTCTATGCCACCGGGAAGCAATGGATGTGGAAGTTCCAGCATCCCGGCGGCCAGCGGGAGATCAACACGCTGCACGTTCCAGTCAATCGCGCGATCCGCGTCACCATGGCCTCCGAGGACGTGATTCACAGTTTGTTCATCCCCGCGTTCCGCGTGAAGATGGACGTGCTGCCGAATCGCTATCGCACCATGTGGTTTCAGGCCACCAAGACCGGGCGGTTCCACATCTTCTGCGCCGAGTACTGCGGCACGCTGCACTCGGGGATGATCGGGTGGGTGGAGGTCATGGAGCCGACCGACTATCAGAAGTGGCTCGCCGGCGGCAGCGAGGGCTCGCTGGCCTCGCAGGGTGAGAAGCTGTTTCAGAAATTTGCCTGCAACACGTGCCATACGAGCGAGGCCACCGGACGCGGGCCGGCGCTGCTCAGCCTGTACGGCTCGACGGTCGCGCTGAACAACAACGCCACGGTCATCGCCGACGAAAACTACATCCGCGAATCGATCCTCAATCCGCAGGCGAAGATCGTCAAAGGGTTCGGTCCGATCATGCCCACGTTTCAGGGGCAGGTGAGTGAGGACGAGGTGTTGAAGCTCCTCGCATACATCAAATCACTCGGTGCGGCGCCGGCGCAGGCCACCGGGGGCGGTGGTCCCGCACCCGCCAAGGAGCCGAAGCGATGACCTCCGTGACCTATCACGACGTTCGTCTGATGGAACCCTCGAAGACGCAGAACTACCTGAACGTCGACTACGGCTTTTTGTCCTGGCTGCTGACGCGCGACCACAAGCGGATCGGGATCCTCTACATGATCTCGATCTCCATCATGTTCATCCTCGGCGGATTCTTCGCCATGATGATGCGTCTCGAGCTGCTCACGCCCGAGGGCGACCTGCTGACCAGCGACACGTACAACAAGTTCTTCACCCTGCACGGCATCATCATGATTTTCTTTTTCCTCATCCCGTCGATTCCGGCGGTGCTGGGGAACTTCATCCTGCCGCTACAGATCGGGGCGAAAGATCTGGCCTTCCCGCGCATCAACCTGCTGAGCTGGTACCTCTACATCATCGGCGCGTTCATCGGCCTGTTCGTCATCATCATCGGCGGCGTCGATACCGGCTGGACCTTCTACACGCCCTTTTCGACGCAGTACTCGAACACGCACGTTTTCGGGACGACGCTCGGCGCGTTCATCGTCGGCTTCTCCTCCATCCTGACCGGACTCAATTTCCTGGTGACCATCCACCGCATGCGTGCTCCAGGGCTGACCTGGTTCCGCCTGCCGCTTTTCGTCTGGGCGATTTATGCCGCGAGCATCGTGCAGCTCCTGGCCACGCCTGTGCTGGCGATCACGCTGGTGATGTTGATGGTCGAGCGCGTGGTCCACGTCGGAATCTTCGATCCGGCCCTCGGCGGCGATCCGCTGCTCTACCAGCACATGTTCTGGTTCTACTCCCACCCGGCGGTCTACATCATGATTCTGCCGGCGATGGGCGTGGCCAGCGAAGTGGTGGCCGCGTTCACCCGCAAGAAGATCTTCGGCTACAGATTCGTCGCCTTTTCCTCGCTGGCCATCGCCTTCCTCGGGTTTCTCGTCTGGGCGCATCACATGTTCGTCGCCGGCATCTCCGTCTACTCGGCGATGATCTTCTCCTTTCTCAGCATGTTCGTCGCCGTGCCGTCGGCGATCAAAGTCTTCAACTGGACGGCCACGCTCTACAAAGGCTCGGTCTCCTGGCAGACGCCGATGCTCTACATTCTCGGATTCATCGGCCTGTTCACCATCGGCGGCGTGACAGGGATTTTTCTCGCTTCCCTGGCCATCGACGTGCACGTCACCGATACGTACTTCGTCGTCGCGCACTTCCACTACATCATGGTCGGTGGCGCGGTGATGGCGTACTTCGCCGGGCTGCACTACTGGTGGCCGAAGATCACCGGCCGGATGTATCCCGAGTGGTGGGCGCGGGTCAGCGCGTTGCTCGTCTTCGTCGGATTCAATCTGACCTTCTTCCCGCAGTTCATCCTCGGCTACGTCGGCATGCCGCGTCGCTATCACGCGTACGCGCCCGAGTTCCAGGTGCTGAATGTGATGTCCACCGCGGGAGCGTCGGTGCTCGCCGTCGGGTATTTCCTGCCGCTCTGTTATCTGCTCTGGTCATTGCGATTCGGGCGCAAGGCGGGGCCGAATCCGTGGGGCGCGGTTGGTTTGGAGTGGACCACGCCGTCACCGCCGCCGAAAGACAACTTCCACGAGACGCCGGTGGTCACCTGGGAGGCCTACGACTATCCGGCCATGCTGAAGGCCATGGGGGAAACGCAGAATGTCTGACGTCACTCCGCCGGCTGGCGAGCACGCCCATCATCCGTTCCTCCAGCATCACTTCGAGGATCTCACGCAGCAGCACGAGGCCTCCACTCTCGGCATGTGGATGTTCCTGTCGACGGAGATCCTTTTCTTCGGCGGTCTGTTTCTGGCCTATGCCGTCTACCGCGTGTCGTACGAAGCGGCGTGGGCCGAAGGAGCGCATCACCAGAATCTGCTGCTCGGCACCATCAACACGGCCGTTCTGATCAGCAGCTCGCTGACCATGGCACTGGCCGTCTACTTCTCCCAGCTCGGCCGCCGCATCGCCACGTTTGTCACGCTCGGGCTGACCTTCATCTTCGGGTCGGTTTTTCTGATCATCAAGGGAATCGAGTACCACGCGCACTACGTGGAGGGGCTGTTGCCCGGCGCGTACTTCACGTATCACAGTCCGCTGGCGGCGAAGGTCGAACTGTTCATGGTCTTCTACTTCAGCATGACCGGGCTGCACGCGCTGCACATGGTCATCGGCGCGGGGCTGCTGCTCTATTTCATGTGGCGCGCGTGGCGTGGGGACTTCGGCCCCGAGTATTACTCGCCGGTGGAAATCATGGGGCTGTACTGGCACTTCATCGACATCGTCTGGATCTTCCTCTTTGCGATGCTGTATCTGATCGGGAGGCACCATTGACCGAACACCAGCCGCAGCATCAGGTCGCCTCGATCTGGATGTACGTCGGGGTATTCCTCGCGTTGCTCGTGGGCACCTGGCTGACGGTCTTCGCCGCGGTGCACGACCTCGGTATCCTGAACACACCGGTCGCGCTGGCCATCGCCACGGTCAAGGCCGCGCTGGTAATCCTTTTCTTCATGCACGCCATCCATTCCACCCGCCTGACGTGGGTCGTCATCATCGGCTCGTTCCTCTGGCTCGGCGTTCTCTTTGTGCTGACCTTCGCCGACTATCTGACCAGATTGTGGGCGATACAGTAACGCCTGTCACCCCGAGCGTAGCGAGGGGCCTGGAGGGGCGGGCGACGCGATGGATGCGGATCTTCCGCCCCTCCAGGCCCCTCGCTGACGCTCGGGGTGACAGGAAGTACACTACTCGCCCATGCGCTATCTGGTCACCGGCGGCGCCGGGTTCATTGGCTCGAATTTCATCCGCTTCGTTTTCCGCAAGTACGGCGACGCGGCGGAAGTGGTCAATCTCGACAAGCTGACCTACGCCGGCATCCGCGAGAACCTGGCCGAGTTCGAGGGGAAGAAGAACTACCGCTTCATCCACGGCGACATCACCAAACCGTCCGACGTGGCTGCGGCGTATGGCGATGGCGTGGATGTGGTGGTCAACTTCGCCGCCGAGACGCACGTTGATCGCTCGCTCTTCGAAGCGGGAACCTTCATCGAGACCGATGTCCACGGCGTACTGGTGCTGCTGGAAGAGGCGCGCAAGCTCGCGCCGAACCTGCGGCGCTTCGTGCAGATCTCCACCGACGAGGTCTACGGCTCGATCGACAGCGGCTCGTTCAGGGAAACTGACGTGCTGCATCCGCGCAATCCGTATTCGGCGTCGAAGGCCGGCGGCGATCGCATGGCCTACGCCTATGCGCAGACCTACGGATTGCCGGTGATCATCACCCGCGCCTCGAACAATTTCGGGCCGTATCAATATCCGGAGAAGCTGATCCCGCTGTTCGTCACCAACGCCATCGACGACCTGCCGCTGCCGCTGTACGGCGACGGGCGCAACGTGCGCGACTGGCTGTTCGTCGAGGACCACTGCGCGGCGATCGATTTTGTGATCGAGCGCGGCGAGAACGGCGAGGTGTACAACATCGGCGGCAGCAACGAGCGCGAGAATCGCGACATCACCCGCAAGATCCTGGAGATCCTCGGCAAGCCGGCGTCGCTGATCAAGCCCGTCGCCGACCGACAGGGTCACGACCGGCGCTATTCGCTCGACACCGGAAAGCTGGCGAAGCTCGGATTCCGCTGCGCCACCGATTTCGACGACGCTCTCCACCGGACGGTGCGCTGGTACGTCGATCACCAGCCGTGGTGGCGGGCCATCAAGGAGCGGAGCGCGGACTTCAAGGCGTACTACGACCGCCAGTACGGAATCAGGCGTTAGGGAACCTTTGTAGGGGCCGGCGTCCCCGCCGGCCCGGCGGGCGAGGACGCCCGCCGCTACACGAACCGTCGTGCCTCCCGACGCGCGACGCCTGATCAGCGACAGGCCGCGGCACCCGGCAGGCACGCGAGAACCAGCTTTTCCGCGGCTTTCACGCGATCGCCTTGGCGATCAGAAACGCGGCGGCGGCGGCCAGTCCGCCGGTGATGGTGGTCTGTAGTGCGCTCTTCATCGGTCGGACGCCGGTGAAGCGGCCCTTGATCAGTCCGAAGATGGCCAGTGCGACGAGGGTCATGCCGACCGAAAACCAGAGCGCCGAGCGCGCGGCGTGAATCATCATGTACGGCGCGAGCGGGATCAGCCCGCCGGCGACGTACGAACCGGCGATGACCGCGGCGCTGATGCGCGCGCGCTTCGGGTCGGGCCGCTCCAGCCCCAGCTCGAAGCGCATCATGAAATCGACCCACTGCTTCGGCCGCTCGGTCATCGCCTCGACCACCGGCTTGATGTGCTCCTCGGCGATGCCGTAGCCGCGGAAGATATTGGCGACCTCCGTCATCTCCTCGCGCGGGATCTCCCGCACTTCCTGATGCTCGCGTCGCTCCTCCGCGGCGTAGTGCTCGGCGTCGCTCTTGGCGGCGAGATAGCCGCCGAGGCCCATGGCGATCGAGCCGGCAACGATCTCCGCGAGCCCCGCGGTGACCACGATGGCCGAGTCCTGAATCGCGCCGGTCAGTCCTGCCGCCAGGGCGAACGGCACGGTCAGGCCATCCGCCATCCCGATAACGACATCCCGCACGACTGCGCTGGCCGTGAAATGGCGTTCGATGTGGGGGGTCTGCGGCATCTGCTGCCGCGATCCTAATGCATCGCGGCGAGGAGCAGGAACGGTCCGACGAAGATGGCCAGCAGGATGAGGATCGGGATCAGAATCGCCACCAGCACCGCACCTACCGCGAAGAGCACCGCGAGCTTGATGATCGCGGCGACGATGAAGATCGGCAGGAAGAGCAGCTTGAACGGGAGCAGTGCCAGATTGAGCGTGAACTTCAGCGCAGTTACGGCCACGACCACCAGGAACAGCGCGCCGATGGCCAGGAACAAGAACGCGAACAGCGTCATGACGGTGAACACGACTGCGCCTCCGGTGCGGGGACGGGCTGAAGCCGGCCCACACACACTTGAGCATACGTCTAAATGTCCGCAGGGTTGCAACGCGCGGCCCGCGGCGTCCCAGGGTCGAACAGAAAATCGATCGGTTCCTGTCCGTCAAGGTATATCATTATCGTCAATGTTGATTCATGGATCAATGTTCAGGCGATGAGCGAATGGATGACGGCGGCCGAGGCCGCCAGGCGTCTGGGGATCAGCCGCGCCACGCTCTACGCGTACGTCAGCCGCGGCTATCTCCGCTCGTCACCCGACCCGAAGCATCCGCGCGTCCGCCGCTACGGGCGCGAGGACGTCGAGCGCCTTCGCGGCCGCGCCGCGGAACGGAAGGATCCTGCGAAGGCCGCCGAGCGCGCCCTGCACTGGGGCGGGCCGATGCTGGAGTCGGCGATCACCCTCATCGCCGGCGATCGCCTCTACTATCGCGGCCAGGACGCGACTGCTCTCGCGCGCACGAAATCGGTCGAGGAAGTCGCGGCGCTGATCTGGAGCGGAACGCCGGCCACCGGCACCTTTGCCGCGACGCCGCTGCACGTCGTCTCGGGGCGCAGTGCGGAAAACCTGCCGTTCGTCAGCCGCGCCGCGTCGATCCTGCCGCTGGTCGCGGCACGCGATCCGCTGGCGTATGACCTGCGCCCGCGGGCCGTGGCACAGAGCGGCTGGCGCATCCTGAACCTGCTGACCAGCGTAGCCGTGGAATCCTCCGAGCTCGCCGCGACCATCGATGAGACCCTGCAGAAGCGCTGGGCGCCGCGGCTTGTGGCCGCGCGCGATTGCATCCGCGCCGCGCTGATTCTCTGCGCCGATCACGAGCTGAACGTCTCCGCGTTTGTGGCGCGTTGCGTCGCCTCCGCGGGATCGAATCCGTACGCCGTCGTGACCGCCGCCTTCTCTGCCGTCGCCGGGAGCAAGCACGGCGGGATGACCGCGCGCATCGAGACGATGTTCGACGAGCTGCTGCGGGCGCGCGATTTCCGAGCCGCGATGGGGGAACGCCTGCGCCGCGGCGAACCAATCTACGGCTTCGGGCATCCGCTCTATCCCAACGGCGACCCTCGGGCCGGTGCTCTCATGGCCGAGCTGCGGGAGCGGCTGCCGAAATCGAAGGAGCTGGCGTTTGCCGCGCGCGTCGCCGAGGCGGGGGAGGAGCTTCTCGATGAAAAGGCGACCATCGATTTCGCCCTGGTGGCCATGGCGCGCGTCCTGAAACTCCCTCCGGGAGCGCCGCTCGCTCTCTTCGCCCTCGGCCGGACGATCGGCTGGATCGGCCACGCCATCGAGCAGTACGCGCGCGACGAGATCCTCCGTCCCCGCGCGCGGTATGTCGGCCCCGCGCCGGCCAGCTCCTGACGATCTTTAGCGTCCTCGCTCCAGGAAGTGTTCGATCGATGCGCGGAGGCGGTCGTAGAAGCGGCTCGGGGCCGAGGGCAGCTCTTGCTCATGTCTCGCGGGCAGACTCAGTTCCCTTCCGCTCTGTTCCGTCAGCAACTTTCCCGGGCTCGAGATCGGCGCCTCCGCGGCCGAGAGTGACGGCTAGGCCGCCATCAATGATCCAAACGCGCAGGATTTCAGCCTGCACGAAATCTGGCAGGAATCGGTCCAACGAGACCACCAGTGTCGCCGGCTCCTCGAAGCGGACGAATTCCGCCGGGAAGCGATCTTTCACCAGCGTGAAGAGGAAACGCGGGATGGGGATCCCGCCGAAAGCGGAGAGCGATCCCAGCGGGATGCGCAGCATGCTGCCGGCCGCGGCGATCTCGCGGATCTCCACTTCGAAGGGAACGCTGATGAACTTCCGCACCGAGCCGATCACCCGCAGCAGGCCATTCTGAAAGTGCAGGTGCAGCGTCTCGACCGGCGGCACGCGAAACGATTGCGCGAACGCGTTCAGCTTGTCGCCGTTCACGCGAACTTCCAATTGATCCCACTCGACGAAATGTTTCACCGGTAGTCCTGAGTCCTGAGTGCTGAGTCCTGAGTCGGGAGGATTTCTTCACTCAGGACGCAGGACTCGGCACTCAGGGCTGTTATCATTCGCGCGGCGCATGCCCAAACGCACCGACCTCAAATCGATCCTGATCATCGGATCAGGCCCCATCGTAATCGGCCAGGCGTGCGAATTCGACTATTCCGGCACGCAGGCCTGCAAGGCCCTGAAGGAAGAGGGATACCGGATCATCCTGGTGAACTCGAATCCGGCGACGATCATGACCGATCCGGAGTTCGCCGACCGGACCTACATCGAGCCGCTGACGCCAGAAATCGTGGAGCAGATCATCGAGCGCGAAAAGCCCGACGCGCTGCTGCCCACCGTTGGCGGACAGACGGGAATCAATCTGGCCACCGCGCTGTGGGAAGCGGGCGTGTTGCAGAAGCACGGTGTCGAGCTGATCGGCGCGAATTACACCGCGATCAAGACCGCCGAGGACCGGCAGTTGTTCAAGGACGCCATGATACGCATCGGCATCGAGGTGCCGCGCTCGGGCTACGTCGGCAGCGTGGAGGAGGCAGAGCGGTTCGCGTTGCGCATCGGCTATCCCCTGGTCATCCGTCCTTCGTACACGCTGGGCGGGACGGGCGGCGGCGTCGCCTACAACATCGAGGAGCTGCGCACCAGGGTGACCCGCGGCATCGAGCTGTCGCCGGTACACCGCGTTCTGGTCGAGGAGTCGGTGCTCGGCTGGAAAGAATTCGAGCTGGAGGTGATGCGCGACAAGGCGGACAACGTGATCGTCGTCTGCTCCATCGAGAACTTCGATCCGATGGGGGTGCACACCGGTGACTCCATCACCGTCGCCCCGCAGCAGACGCTGACCAACGTCGAATACCAGGCCATGCGCGACGAGGCCAAGCGGATCATCCGCGCCATCGGCGTCGAGACGGGCGGATCGAACATTCAGTTCGCGGTCCATCCGACCACCGGTCGCCGGCTGGCGATCGAGATGAATCCGCGCGTGTCGCGCTCCTCCGCGCTGGCGTCGAAGGCCACCGGATTTCCGATCGCCAAGTTCGCCGCGAAGCTTGCAGTGGGCTACACTCTCGACGAGATCCCGAACGACATCACCCGCAAGACGCCGGCGTCGTTCGAGCCGACGATCGACTACGTGGTGGTGAAGGTCCCGCGCTTCGCCTTCGAGAAGTTCCGCAACACGCCGCCGGTGCTCGGTTTGTCGATGCAGTCGGTCGGCGAGTCGATGGCCATCGGGCGCACCTTCAACGAGGCCCTGCAGAAAGGGCTGCGTTCGCTGGAGATCGGAATCTATGGACTCGAAACGCGCCACACGCCGCCTGAGCAATTGGCGGAGCTGTTGCGCGTCCCCGGACCGGACCGCGTGCTTGCCATCGGCGATGCGTTCCGGCAGGGGATGCCGGTCGAAGAAATCTACGCCCTGTCAGCGATCGATCCGTGGTTTCTGCGCGAAATGCGCGCCATCGTGGAGATGGAGAGCGAGATTCGGGCGATCGGCGACGATCCGCCGCCCGAACGATTGCGCGCCTGGAAGCGTAACGGATTCTCCGACCATCACATCGCCTCACTGACGAATCGCGCGGAACGTCTGGTTCGCGAGCAGCGCCACCGGCACGGGATCCGTCCCGTGTTCAAGCGCGTCGATACGTGCGCCGCCGAATTCGAAGCGAGCACGCCGTACCTCTACTCGACCTACGAACGGGAAAACGAGGCTGCGCCGACCAACCGGCGCAAGGTGATGATCCTCGGGTCGGGACCGAACCGCATCGGACAGGGAATCGAATTCGACACCTGTTGCGTGCACGCGTCGTTTGCCCTGCGCGAGATCGGCTTCGAGACCATCATCGTCAACTGCAATCCGGAAACGGTCTCCACCGACTACGACACGTCCGATCGCCTCTATTTCGAGCCGCTGGCGCTGGAAGACGTTCTGGAGATCGTGGACCTCGAAAAACCGGAAGGTGTGATCGTGCAGTTCGGCGGACAGACGCCGCTGAAGCTGGCCAAGCAGCTCCACGAGGCCGGCGTGCCGATGTGGGGCACTTCCGTGGAGTCGATCGACATCGCCGAGGATCGGGAGCGCTTCGGAATGCTGGCGCGCGAGCACCACATCCTGATGCCGGAGCACGGCACGGCCACCACCGAGGATGAGGCGGTCGAAGTCGCGCAGCGCATCGGCTTTCCCGTCGTGGTGCGACCTTCCTACGTCCTCGGCGGGCGCGCCATGGCCATCGTCTATGACGACTCGAGCCTGCGCGAATACATCGTTTATGCGATGGAGGCCGCGCCGGGACATCCGATCCTCATCGATCGATTTCTCGAAGACGCCATCGAGCTCGACGTCGACGCGGTCTGTGACGGACAGGATGTGGTCATCGCCGGCGTCATGGAGCACATCGAAGAGGCGGGCATTCACTCCGGCGATTCGACCGCGGTCATCCCGCCGTACATCATCGGGCACCGCGAACAGGACCGCATCCGCCGCCGGACGGTCGAGCTGGCGAAGGCGCTGGAAGTGGTCGGGCTGATGAACGTGCAGTACGCCATGGTGCACGGCGATCTGTACGTGCTGGAGGTCAATCCACGCGCCTCACGCACTGTGCCGTACGTTTCGAAGGCCACCGGAATCCCGTTCGCCAAAGTCGCGGCGAAGGTGATTGCCGGGATGACCCTGCGCGAGCTGGGGCTGACGCACGAGCCCTACGTGCAGCAGTACTTCGTCAAGGCGCCGGTCTTTCCCTTCAATCGCTTCCCACGCGAGGACAGCGTGCTCGGCCCGGAGATGAAATCGACTGGCGAGGTGATGGGCAGCTCGCGCAGCTTCGGCGAAGCCTACGCCAAGGCGCTGCTTGGCGCGGGGACGACCCTTCCGCTGGGCGGCACGGCATTCATCTCCGTCAACGACAACGACAAGCGCCCGGTAGTGGTCACCCTGGCGAAGGACCTTGCGGCACTGGGATTCAAAGTCGTGGCCACCTCCGGCACGCGCGAATTCCTGGAGAGGAACGGCGTGCACGCGCAGCTCGCGTGGAAAGTGCACGAAAACGAACGCCCGAACGTGCTCGATCGGATGATCAACCGCGAGATCACGCTGGTGATCAATACGCCGCTCGGCCGGAAGTCGTACTACGACGACACCTACATCCGCCGGACCGCGTTGCAGCACAGCATCGCCTGCATGACGACGCTGACCGC
>JBGPFD010000078.1:0-14436 GCA_041483175.1 Thermoanaerobaculia bacterium
AACGCTCAGCTTCGCGGTTCTGTGGGATCGCGCGAGGTCCCAGCCGCGACGGCGAACGCAGACCGAAATCCTACCGCCGCCCGGCACCGAATTCTATTTCCCGCTCACTTCGCCGGTGATCTCGCCTGATGGAGAGATGATCGCGTTCAGCGCGCGCGGTGCCGATGGAAAAACACAGCTCTGGGTTCGCCGGCTGGACACCGGTGCGGCGCACATCCTGACGATCGATTCTTCTTTCGCGCCATTCTGGTCGCCCGATGGCCGGACCGTCGCCTATTTCGCGGGAGGGAAACTGAAGCGGATCGATGCGCTGGGCGGCGGTTCGCCGGAAGTCATCTGCGACGCTCCGGCGGGCCGAGGCGGCACCTGGTCGGCTGAGGGCAAGATCCTCTTTGCGCCGAGCGATCGCGATGTGCTCTATCTCGTGCCGGCCTCCGGGGGGACGCCGGTCCGGGCCACGGAGCTGCAGGGCAGTGGCGAATACTCGCACCGTTGGCCGTGGTTCCTGCCCGACGGCAGACACTTTCTCTATCTGGCGGAGGGGATGGGTACGGCGCGCGGCCACATCTATGTCGGCACGATCGGATCGAACGTGCGGAAACAGGTGGTTGCCGCGAACTCACCGGCGTTGTATTCGGCGACCGGTCACATTCTCTACTGCCGTGATCAGACGCTGGTTGCGCAACCCTTCGACGTGCGAAAGTTCGAGCTTAGCGGAGATCCAGTCCCGCTGGCGAACCCGATCCGGACTCACTCCGCCGCCGCGAGCGCGGCATTCACTGCATCGCGGAACGGCATTCTCGTTTATCAGGAGGGAGCCAGCGGGGTCGCCTCGCAGCTGAGTTGGTTCGATCGATCTGGCAAGCAGATTGGCACGCTGGGAGCGCCCGCCGACATTCAACGGCCTTCGATCTCGCATGATGGCCGGTACGTCGCCTTCGACGTCTTCGACAATCAAGGGAACTCTGACGTGTGGATCTACGATCTGGCGCGACAGACGCAGACGCGGTTCACGTTCGACCCAGGCCTGGACACGAATGCCATCTGGAGTCCGGACGATCGATTCATCGTTTACCATTCCGAGCAGGTCGAACGCGCGACCCACGAGATCATTCTCAAACCGGCCGGCGGGATCGTCGCCGGGCAGACGCTCTTCAAATCAGACGCACCGTTCATCGGCGTGACCGATATGTCTGCGGACGGCCGAACCATCATCTTCCACGAGGCGCAGCCGCACTCCGGGACTTTGTCCGATATCTTTGCGTTTTCGATCACGGACCGAAGAGCGACTCCCATCATCCAATCTCCGTTCAGCGACCTCACGGGACGGCTCTCGCCGGACGGCCGGTGGCTTGCGTACGGGTCGAATGAATCGGGTCGCAACGAAATCTACGTGGTGCCGTTCCCGACTCCGACGAGTCGCATCCAGATTTCCTCCAGCGGCGGCTCGCAACCGCGTTGGAGCCGCGATGGGCACGAGCTGTACTACTCATCCCCAGACAACAGGATCATGGCGGCCGCACTGAAGATCGGGCAGACCTTGGAAGCTGCCGTCCCGCAGCCGCTCTTCAACTATCGTCCGAAAATTGGCGGCTGGGCGTATGACGTCAGCCGCGACGGCCGGTTCCTCGTCAATCAGCCGATTCACGAAGACGTGATCGCGCCGTTTACGGTCGTGCTCAACTGGGACGCCGATCTGAAGAAGTGACGTGACCTCGGTCACGCGCCCGATCGCTCCCCGTCACCTAGGGAACCTCTGCACAAGTGCAGGCCTTCGAGTGTAGGGGCCGGCGTCCCCGCCGGCCCGGCGGGCGAGGACGCCCGCCGCTACACGAAGCGGTTGTGCAGAGGTTCCCTAGTAAGCCATCAGCAGTCGCGCGGCGCGTTCGATCTGCGCTTCGCTGGGGAGGAATTCCTCTTCCAGTGGCGGCGAGTAGGGGACCGGCGTGTCGAGCGCGCCGATGACGCGGATCGGCGCGTCGAGAAACTCGAACGCTTGTTCCTGAATGATCGCTGCGACCGACTCGCCGATCGAGCCCGTGCGCGTGTCTTCGTGGACGATCATCACCCGATTGCAGTGCCGCGCCAGCGCGAGGATCGCCTCGCGGTCCAGCGGCGCGAGGCTGCGCAGATCGAGCACCGACGCTTCGATTCCATCCTTCGCCAGCGCCTCCGCTACGCGCATGGCCACGTGCACGTACGCGCCGTAGGAAATGATCGCCAGATCGTCCCCGGCGCGGCGGAGCGCCGCCTTTCCGATCGGAATCGGCGGCGGAGGCCCGTCGGAGATCGCCTGTTTGATCCGGGGATCGCGATAGAGCGCGATGTGCTCGTAGTAGAGCACCGGATCGGGATCGGCGACTGCCGAGGCCATCAGTGCCCGCGCATCGTTTGGCGTCGACGGGACCACGATCTTCAATCCCGGTACCCGATAGAACCACGCCTCCGTGTTCTGCGAGTGATACGGCCCCGCGTGGCGCAAGCCGCCCCACGGCATCCGCAGGACCATCGGCACCGAGCCGCCCCATCGATAGCGGATCTTGGCCGCGTTGTTCACGAGCTGACTGAATCCCGTGGCCACGAAGTCGTTGAACTGCATCTCGCCGATCGGCCGCATCCCCGCCAGCGCCGCGCCGATGCAGACGCCGATCGTTGCCCCCTCGGAAAGGATCGAGTTGATGATGCGATCGCCGAACTCCGCGAGCAGCGGCCGCAGAAGCAGGAAGGCGTTCCCGTATTTTCCGCCGACGTCTTCACCGTAGATGAATGTGCGCGGATCATTGCGTAGCGCGTCCCCGATGCCGAGCGTGATCGCTTCGAGGAACGTCTTCCCCTTCGGATCGAATGGAGCGCCGGTTTCAACCGGCCCCAGACCGGCTGAAGCCGGTGCTCCACTCGCGAATACGCCCTCATGAGCTAATCCTGGATCCGGCCAGGGTGCTTCAATGACCGCCTGCGCTTCGCGCTCCACCAGCTCCTCGGCGTCGCGCTTCCAGCCGTCGAGATCGCCGGCGACGATGATTCCGTCCGCCTCCAGCTTCGCCGCATACGTCGGAATCGGATCGCGCTGCGACCAGAACTCGTACAGCGTCGAATTGGCGTAGCCGGATTCCGTGAGCTGCGGATACGACCACGACGGCTGCGGATCTTTACCGAGGTAGAGCATGTCGTCGTGATGCGCGTGCCCGCACATGCGCATGGCCACGAGCTCGATCAGCGTCGGCCCATTTCCGGCGCGCGCCCGTTCGGCGGCCCAGGCGAATGCGGCTGCAATCGCCTCGGGGTCGGTCCCATCGATGGTGATCGCGGGGATGCCATAGCCGATGGCTTTGTCGGCGAAGACGCGGACCGCCGACTGCTCTTGCACCGGCGTCGCCAGCGCGGTCTGATTGTTCTGGACGCAGAAGATTGCCGGAAGCCTGCGCGCGGCGCAGGCGTTGATCGCCTCATGCCATTCGCCGAGGGAGGTGGCCCCTTCGCCGACGAAGCTGACGCCAACGCGTCCGCTTTTCTCCATGGCGAAGGCCATGGCCAGTCCGGCCATGGCCAGCGCGGGGCTTCCGAGGGGCGCCATCGCCGGGAAGATTCCGTGCGCGAAATCGCCGACATGGAAGTCCTTGCCGTTCATCGGCGGCCCGGCTTTTCCCATCTGCGCGCTGAGGACCATGCGCACGGTTTCCGGAGCGTTGTGCATGCAGAGGACGGCGCCGAGGTCGCGGATCATCGGCGAGATGACATCGCCGCCGGGGCCGCGGCGCAGGCGGAGCGGCGCGGCGTAGATCGCCTCCTGGCCGAGCGAGCGGAATCCCTTTCCCTGGAACGATGCGTTTCTCCAGCGCACATCGGCGCCGGTGAAGAATTGTTTGAGGCGGTTGTCGACAGCGCGCGTGAGAATCATGCCGCGCAGAATTTCGCGCTTTTCATCGCCGGTCAGCGAGACGGCGATTGCCTCACGCCGGAAGAATCCGTCGCACGCCTCCAGCACCTCGGTCATCGCGCTTTGCAGGCGCTCGCCCGCGGCCACGCCTGGCGTCGTTTCGGCGATCTCCGCCGATGTGGTCAACGCGTCGCGGAGGTTCTGTTCGAGCGCGTGCCGGAAATCGCCGCCGCGATCGAAGGCCGCGAGCGCCGGCTTCAGCGCAAACGGATGGCGCTCGGCGACGAACGCCGCGAATCGCTCGCGCACGCCGGCGCGCCGCGTCGTTTCCGCGCTAACGGTCATGTGCCGATTCTAATGCCTGTCGGCGGGAAGAATCCGGCCGACCCGACGTAGGGCCGGCTCTTTAGCCGGCGCCGAGCCGACTGAGAGTCGGCTCTACGTCCGCAAATGGTCGGATCGCCCGGCGAGCAGCCACTGCACCATCAACCGTTCCGCCCAATATTCTGGCACCCACGGCCAGCGGCCGGCGATGAAGCCGGTGTGGCCGCCACGGCGCGGAATGCAGAATTCGATGGACGGTGAGGCGGCGGCACGGGCGCGGTCGAGCACTGCCCGCGGCAGGAAAGGGTCGTCTTCCGCGTTGATGCAGAACGTGCTGGTGGTGATCTTGTGGAGGAAATTGATCGAGCTGACGCGGGCGTAGTAGTCGTCCGCGTCGCGAAATCCGTGCAGCGGCGCGGTCGAAGCGTTGTCGAATTCGAAGAACGACCGCGCTCGCATCGCGCCTTCGACATCGAGGGCGACACCGAATCGCTCCACGACCGACTTCGTCTTCGGCTTCATGGTCCGCAGGAATCGCGCGACATAGAACGGCCCGGCGCCGCGCTCGAGATGCCGCGCGCCGGCGGCGAGGTCATACGGCGCCGACATCGTCGCCGCCGCTCGGATGCTCTTCTGCGTCGGATGCTCGCCGAGCCACTTCAGCAGCGCGTTCCCGCCGAGTGAGACGCCGATGGCCACCATCGGCAGATCGCTCGCGAGCTGGCGGACCAGAAAGTCGAAATCCTCGGTCTCGCCCGAGTGATACAGGCGCGGGCGTCGATTCATGAGCATCCGGGCGAGGTTTTTCGGGTCACGGGCGCAGGAGCGGAAGTTCATCACCGTCGCCGCGAATCCGTGTCCGGCGATGATCTGCAGCAGGCCCTGGATGTAGACCGAATTCGAGCTTCCTTCGAGGCCGTGCAGGAGCACGAAGCGCAGATCGCGCCCTTCGAGGTGATCGACGATCAGATCGTCATCGTCGGGCGTGCGGAGAATCTCGCGCCGCAACGGCAGCGCGCACCGCGGGCGCACCAGGCGCCCCCAGATCGATTGCCCGTGGGGGCCGCGGATCCACCAGGCGGGGACGAATGCCTGCGTGTCACCCCGAGCGATCGCCAGGGGCATGGAGGGGTGGCCGGCATGAGCGATCATGTTCGACCACCCGTTCCGCCAGGCCCCTCGCTGACGCTCGGGGTGACATCTCGCCGGCGATCATTCATGCGCCGACAGGATCAGCGACGCGTTGGTCCCGCCGAAGCCGAAGGAGTTCGAAAGGACGTGCGTCAGCGTTGCGGCGCGCGCCTTGTTAGGGACGTAGTCGAGGTCGCACTGGGGATCGGGAGTCTCATAGTTGATCGTCGGCGGCATGATTCCGTGCTTGATCGCCAGCGCGGAGATCGCCGTCTCCAGCCCGCCGGCCGCGCCGAGGAGGTGCCCGGTCATCGATTTGGTGGAGCTGACGGCGAGCTTGTAGGCGTGGTCGCCGAACACCGTCTTGATCGCCAGCGTCTCGATGCGGTCGCCGACCGGCGTCGAGGTGCCGTGCGCGTTGATGTACTGGATGTCCGTCGGCGCGAGGCCGGCATCCTTCAGCGCGCGCTGCATCACCCGGGTCATCCCCCCGCCATCTTCCGACGGCGAGGTGATGTGGTACGCGTCGCTGGACATGCCGTATCCGGTCAGCTCGCAGTAGATCTTGGCACCGCGCGCAATGGCGCGTTCGCGTTCTTCGAGCAGCACGATGCCCGCTCCTTCGCCCATGACGAATCCGTCGCGGTTGAGGTCCCAGGGACGCGAAGCGCGTTCCGGCTCGTCGTTGCGAAACGACACCGCGCGCATGGCGGCGAAGCCGCCGACGGCCAGCGGCGTGATCACCGCCTCGCTTCCGCCGGCGAACATCAGATCGGCGTCGTCACGCTGGATGATCTTGAACGCGTCTCCGATGGCATGCGCGCCGGTGGCGCAGGCGGTCGCCGGCGCGGAGCTGGGACCGCGGCAGGTGAAGCGGATGGACACGTGTCCCGAAGCGAGGTTGACGATCAGGCCGGGGATGAAGAACGGGGAGATGCGACTCGGGCCGCGCTCGAGCAGCTTCTTGTGCATCTCCGCGATCAGCGGCAGGCCGCCGATGCCGGAGCCGATGATCACGCCGAAGCGATCGCTGTCTTCCTTCTTCGCATCGATCCCGGAATCATCGATGGCCATCTGCGCCGCGGCGATGGCGTAGTGGATGAACGTGTCGGACTTCTTGACCTCTTTTTTTTCGATCCACTGCTCGGGGTCGAAGCCGCGGACTTCGCCGGCAATCCGGCAGGCGAAATCGGCCGGATCGAATTTCGTGATGCTGCCGATTCCCGACCGGCCGGCGACCAGTCCTTCCCACGTCGGCTCGTTACCGATGCCGAGCGGCGAAATCATGCCGATGCCGGTGATGACAACGCGGCGCTTGTCCACGGGATGTCGTGCTGCCAATGATAGTTAGGATGCTTTTGCGCGCTTCTCGATGTACTCGACCGCGTCTTTGACCTTTCGGATCTTCTCCGCCTCATCGTCGGAGATCTCCACGCCGAACTCTTCCTCGAACGCCATGATCAGCTCGACCTGGTCGAGAGAATCGGCCCCCAGATCTTCCACGAACGAAGCGTCCGGAGTGACCTCATCCGCGTCGACTCCGAGTTGTTCGACGATGATTGATTTGACCCTTTCCTCAGCCGACATCGGTCTTTCCTCCATCCAGCGTGCGGGATCCCCGAGTGCAGATGGCGTTTTAGCACAAATGGCTGCGAACGGGCCAACCATATCCTGCTACCCTTGCGCGTCGTGAAAAAAACATTCTCCTACGAAGATGCCGCGGCCCTGCTGCCCGAAGTGCAGCGGTTGACGGCCGACGCGGTGCGCGAGGTCGAGGCGCTCCCCGGCGAGGCACCGCGCGACCAGGGGCAGGAGATCGTCACCCGCTGGGCTGAAGCCGTCATGCGCCTGGGCATCGAGGTCAAAGGACTCTGGCTCGTCGACTTCGACAGCGGCAGCGGCTACTACTGCTGGAAATATCCGGAAGAGTCGCTGCAGTATTTTCATGGATACGAAGATGGGTTTGGTGGGCGTGTGAAACTGCAATGAGACGTGGGGCCGGCTCTTAGCCGGCCGCGCCGGCTGGAGAGCCGGCGCTACGTGTGCCGCGTACTGACAACCCCATGATTCGCGCCATCGCCTTCGATCTGTGGGAAACCCTGATCACCAACACGCCTGAGGCCACTCGTGCGCACCGGCGGCTGCGGCTCGAGCGGCTGGAGCGGATCCTCGCCGAGCGCGGGCACGACGCCGCGGCTCCGCAGATCGAAGAGGCGTATCGCGCGGCGTGGCATCGTTGCCAGGAGCTTTACTGGTCGTCCGATCGCGACATCCCGTGCCGCCGGCAGATCGAGCACTTCCTCGGGGGACTCGGGCTCGACGCCGCATCGATGGACGAGTCGACACTCGCCGAGCTGGAGGAGGCGTATGCGACGGTCGCCGTGGAGGTGCTTCCGTCGATCGTGCCCGGCGCCGACGCGCTGGTCCGCGATCTCAAACAGCGCGAATACCGGCTCGGATTGATCAGCAACACCGGCCGGACGCCGGGCTACGCGTTGCGGACGATCCTGGAGCAGCTCCGGCTCGCGCCGCTGTTCGACGCCATGGTCTTCTCCAACGAGCACGGCGAATGCAAACCGCGGCGTTCGATCTTCGAATCGCTGCGCTGCTCGCTCGGCGTGGAGTTCGAAGAGATGCTGTTTGTCGGAGACAACCTCTACGTCGACGTGCACGGCGCCCAACAATGCGGCGTCATCGGCGTGCATTTCGTCCCCGCAGTGCACGGGACCGCGGTCGCGCCGCCCATCGAGCACGATCTGACCATCGAGCCGCATGCCACGATTCGCGATCTGGGCGAGCTGCTTCCCGTGATCGACGCGCTCGCAAGCGGAGTGTCGTCTCGGATGCCGCGGTGACGTAGGGCCGGCTCTCCAGCCGGCCCGAACCGGCTGAGAGCCGGTTCTACGTTGTTCTTCGCAGGACGACGATGGTCTTGTCGTCCGTGGCCCGCGCGCCGCACGATCTGACCATCGAGCCGCATGCCACGATTCGCGATCTGCGCGCGCTTGCAAGCGGAGTGTCGTCTCGGATGCCGCGGTGACGTAGGGCCGGCTCTCCAGCCGGCCTGAACCGGCTGAGAGCCGGTTCTACGTTGTTCTTCGCAGGACGACGATGGTCTTGTCGTCCGTGGCCCGCGCGCCGCGCTCGAAGCCGGTGACGGCCTCGACCACCCGTCCCGGCACCGCGGCGACTTCGCTGCGGTGCTCGGCGACAAAGAGATCGCGCAGGCGTGAATAGCCGAATTCCTCTTCGTCGGGATCGGCGGCTTCGTTGAGGCCATCGGTGTAGAGGAAAAGCGTCGCCCCCGGCGGGATCTCGACCGCGAGCTCGTGATAGGTCGAGTCGGGAAAGATGCCGATCGGCTTCCCGGTCGATGTCAGTTCCTCGAGGCCGTTCTCCGTCGCCAGGAACGGCGGGTTGTGTCCGGCGTTCACGTATCGCAGCAGGCCGTTGGACGGCGTGTAGCGGCCGAAGAAAAACGTGGCGTACTTTTTTCCGCGCGCGCTGCGGTAGATGAGCGCGTTGAGCCGCTGCACGAGGCGGGCGAGGTCTTCCTCGATCGGCGCGGCAACGCGCAGCGCGGCCTGGACGCTGGACATGATCAGCGCCGCCGAAACGCCCTTGCCGGAGACGTCGCCGATGGCCAACCCGACGTCGCCGTCGGGGAGCTCGAGGAAATCGTAATAGTCGCCGCCGACCTCATAGCACGGCAGGCTGAGCGCGGCCAGCTCGGTCTCCAGGATGTCGATCGGCGCCGCGGGGAGCAGGCGGCTCTGGATTTCGCGCCCGAGTTTCAGCTCCTCCTCCATGCGCTGCTTCTCCAGCAGCTCCATGTGCAGCCTGGCATTCTCCATGGCGATGGCCATGTGATCGGAGATGCCGTTGAGAAAATCGAGATCGCCCGCACCGAACGCTCCATCGGTCTTGTTCAGGAGCTGCAGCACGCCGACGATCTTCTGCTTCCGGTTGCGGATGGGGACGCAGAGCATCGACCGCGTGCGGTAGCCGGTCTTCTGGTCGAGCGAGCGATCGAAACGCGGATCGGCGTAGGCATCGTGGAGGATGACCGGCTCGCCGGTCGCGGCGACCGTTCCGGCGAGGCCCTTGCCGATCGGCAGGCGGATCTGGCTCGCCAGCTCGCCGGCGATCTTGGTCCAGATCTCGTTCTTCTGCTCGTCGACGAAGTAGAGCGTCCCGCGCTCGACGTGCAGTTCGTTGCGCGCCACAGTGAGGATCGAGGCGAAGAGCGCGTCGGGCTCGATGGAGGAGTTGATCAGCTTCGAGGCCTCGACCAGCGTGCGCAGGCGCTCCATCTCATCGCGGTCGCTCAGCGTCTCGATGACGCGCTTGAGCGCGCGCGGCTCACCGCCGACGAAGCTCAGCCCCGAGGAGAAGATGTTGGCGACCTTCTTGGAGTGGAGCACCGTGCAGTCGACCGCGATCTCCTCGCCATCCCACTGAAAGCGCAGCTTCTGCGGCCCGCCCGCGACGAGCGGCTGCTCGTGTTCGACGGTGATGCCGAGCACCCCGATGTTGACCATCCGCACGTCGTGGTCCTGCACCCGGGCCGTGATTGGTGGAGTGAGGAGTAATCGCTCCGCTTTTCGGCGTTCCTGTTCGAACATGAGTTGCCAGCAAATGGCGACCGCGAAAGTTTACCCTATCATCTTCTGATGGCATTCGAGGCCTTCCGCGAGCGCGATTACCGTCTCTTCTGGAGCACGCAGTTCGTCTCCAACATCGGATCGTGGATGCAGGGCATTGCTCAGGGATGGCTCGTCTATCGCCTGACCGATTCTCCCTTTCTCCTCGGATTCGTGGGCTTCGCGAACTCCATCCCGATGTTCTTTCTGATGCTGCCGGGTGGTGTCGTGGCGGATCGATTCGACCGGCGGCGCATCGTGATCGTCTCGCAGTGGGTGCAGACGCTCGCTGCGCTTTTCCTCGCCGTTTTGATCTACACCAAGCACATCGCCGTCTGGCAGATCATCGGCGCGGCGCTGGTCACCGGCGTGGCGATGTCGTTCTCCGGGCCGGCGTATCAGGCGATGGTGGTCGATCTGCTCGACGATCGAAGCCGGCTGTCGAACGCCATCGCCATGAACTCGCTGCAGTTCAATCTGTCGCGCGCGATCGGGCCGCTGATCGCCGGCGTGTCGCTGTCGCTCTATGGCCCGTTCTGGTGCTTCTTCATCAACGCGGTCTCGTTTCTGCCGCTGATCTGGGCCCTCGGCGTGACGCGAGCGCGCCAGCGACGCCACCCGCATTCGGAGGCGGCGATGCTTTCGCACATCGCCGAGGCCTTTCGCTACGTGCGCCGCGACCGGCTGGTCGTGCTGCTTCTGGGGGTCGTCGCCGCGGCGAGTTTCTTCGGCTATCCCTATCTCAACCTGATGCCGATGATCGCCCGCGCGCTCTTCCGCAACGACGCGCACGGGCTCGGATTGCTGATGAGCGGCGTCGGCGCCGGCGCTCTCGCTGGATCGCTCCTGCTCTCCGTTCGCCTGCCGGCGCCACAGCGCATCACGACCTGGATCGTGATCACCCTCGGCACGTTCGGCGCTGCGCTGGCCGGCGTCGGCTTCACGCGCCAGCAGGGGCCGGTCTTCGCGCTGCTGGTGATCTGTGGGGCGTCGATGGTGATCTGTATCGCGCTCTGCAACACGTCGATTCAGCAGCGCGTCCCCGACGCGTTGCGTGGACGCGTGCTCAGCATGTACACCTTCTCGTTTTCGGGATTCCTGCCGTTCGGCAATCTCCTCGGCGGGATCCTCGCGGAACACCGCGGACTGCGCCCCACGATGGCCACTCTCGGCGGCGGACTGCTCGTCGCCGCGATCGTGGCCGCCTTCCTCCTACGCCAGGGAGTCGAGGATCTCCTCGATCGTCGCGCGGCGGCAGGTGTACATCGGGGTGTCGCGGACAGTGAACTTTGACGATTCCGTCCCCCGCAGCTCCTGGACCAGATCGAGGAACTCCGCCGGCGATTCAGCCTCGAACGCGACGACGAAGTCCTGATCGTCGAGACCGAACGAGTACGTGGTGTTGATTTTCACCCGCGGATATTTGTGGCCGATAGCGATGTGCTCGTTCATGATCCGCTGGCGCTCGGAGCCCGGCAGCAGATACCAGTCGCGCGTCTTGACAAACGGATAAACGAACAGATACGGCCGCTTGCCGGGAACGATGCGCAACCGGCTCCCTTCCTGTCCGTCGTGGACGTGCTCCGAAACGTATTGCGAGTGTTTGGTCATCGCCAGGTATGACTGCGGCACGTCGAGATAGCGCCCGAGGAGCGACTTGTTGATCTCGGCGGCCATCTGCTGCAGCGGTTCGACCTCGAAGCTGATGCGCCAGAGCATGAAATCGACGGTTGATTTCAATCCGACGTTCGAATAGGGGAGCAGGATGATCGGGCCGTCGTAGCGGCGGACGATGTCCGCGAACTCGCGCTTCGCCTGCGCCTTGAACTCGGCATTTTCACGGCGTAGCGCGCGGTCGGCCTTGAAAAACATGAAATTGACGAACTGGCGCCGCAGATCCTTGTCGTCCGCGTGCGCTGGCTGAGCTTGAGTTTCAGTGGTTGTAGTCATGGCTCGGCGATTGTAACCGGTTGCCGGCACCCCCTGGCGGCGCGTGCGCCGCGAAATAACTGCGGGCCCTCGCCGCAAACCCGCATAAATTGGGCGTGAAATCCGATGATGGATGGACGGCAAATTTCCGTTTCCTTTGTGGAAAGTGAATTCCGTGTGAACGGAGTGCACAAAATGCGCTGCAATGGATCAGCCGGGAAGGACCGAAGTCTCGTCAGGCGAGCAGGTTAACGAATTTCGCCCACACGTTTGTGCAATTTGCTCCGAGGGCCGTTTTTTTTGTGCCTTTCGGGGTTTTTCACAGCTTTTTCAGCAGTGTTTTCCGCAGCATCTGTGCAAAGGCTGGATCGCCCTCCCGAATGAACCGCGGTTCAGTTTGCGTAAAGTCAACGATCGCAGACGCTTTTCCCTCGCGACGTCCCGCGTCGATGATGCCGTCGACATGCGTCACAAGTTCGCGTGCGAGATCATCCGGGTGCGCGATCGGAGGGGCGCCGCTGCGGTTCGCGCTCGTCGAAAATAACGGTCCGGTTTGCGCGAGCAGATCGCGAAGCCAGGCGAGATCGGGCACCCGCGCGGCGATACTCCCCGCGCCGCGCCGCAAAATCGCGGTGAGCGGAGCCGGCCAGATTGTTCGCAGCGCATCAGGGAGTTCGACGCCGATGGACTCGAGCTGCGCGATCGATGCGGCGATGGTCACGAAGGGCTTTTCTTCGTCGCGGCCTTTAATGCGCGCGATTTTGATCGCTCCATCGTTCGTCGCCAGCGCATGCAGGCCGTAAATCGTGTCCGTCGGCATGAGGACGATTCCGCCGGCGCGGAGAACGCCGGCGATTTCGCCGAGCTGCGCCTTGTCAGGCGCGTCGCGTATCTGCCAGCGTTTCACGGGCGCGCTCGCGCGGGCTTGCGCCGCGCCCCGTCGAGGAGTTGCCGCGCATGCACCACCGCCGATGCCGGAATCTTCTCGCCGCCGAGCATTCGCGCGATCTCCGCCACCCGCTCCTCGGCGTCATCGAGTCGCCGGATGCGCGCGCGTGTGTGTCCTCCGGCGTCCTCTTTCCAGACGAAGAAGTGCGTTGCGGCGAAGCTGGCGATCTGCGGCAGATGCGTCACGCAGATGATCTGATTGCCGGCGGCAAGCTCCTGCAGTTTGCGCCCGACGATCTCCGCGACGCGGCCGCCGATTCCGGCATCGATCTCGTCGAACACTAGCGTGGCGCCGGCGGATTTGGGCGAAGCCTTGAATAGTGTCGCGGCGATCGACAGTTGGATGCGCGAGAGCTCGCCGCCGGAGGCGATCCGCTGCATCGGCTTCGGCTCCTCGCCGCGGTTCGGCGCCACGAGGATCTCCACGCGATCGAATCCCTCCTCACCGTCATTCGCCTGCTCCACGGTCATGCGGACCGTGGTGCGCTCCATCGCCAGATCGCGTAGCTCATTCTGAACGGCTGCTTCAAAGCTGCGCGCCGCTTTCTTACGCGCTGCCGAAAGCGCCTCGGCAGCCGAGCGGTAGGCCGCGCGCTGCTGCTGTTCGATCTTCTGCAGCTTTTCGAGGTTTGTTTCATAGTCGCGGAGCTGCTCGAACTCGCGGCGGCTCTCGTCTAGATGCGCCAGCGCCGCTTCGATCGTGCCGCCGTATTTCTTCTTCATCTGTTCGAGCGTGACCAGCCGCTCCTCGACTACTTCGAGGCGGGCCGGATCGTGGCGGACGGATTCGCTGAGGCTCGCCAGCGTGCGCGTCGCGTCCTGCAGCCGATAGACGATCTCCTGCAACTCGGAGGAGACGCTGCCGATCGATTCGATCTCGCTCGCCAGCGGCTCCAGCAGATGCATCGCACGGGCGAGCTGCGCCGAGGCGGAGTTTTCGTCTTCCTCCACGGCGGTGAATGCTCCCGCGGTGGCCTCGATCATTTCCCTCGCGTGTGCCAGGATGCTCCGTTCGCCTCGCAGCGACTCTTCCTCTCCCGATTCGAGTTTAGCCGCGGAAATCTCATCGATCTGATAGCGGAGGAGATCGAGCCGCAGCGCGCGATCGCGCTGTTGGTTCGCCAGCTCCTCGAGCTGCGCGGCGGCCTCGCGCCACGCGCCGTACGCGCCGCGCGTACGCTCCAGCAGTGCGCCGTGATCGCCGTAGTGGTCCAGCAGTTGGCGAAACGTCTGCCCGGCGATCCGTTCGCGCCCGTCACTCTGTCCGTGAATCTCCAGGACGGGATCCATCGTCGCGCTCAGCTCGCGAACGGAGAAGGGTGAGCCGTTGATCAGAACGCGGCCGCGGCCGTTCGCGGCGATCTCGCGCTTTACGATGCATTCCTCCGGAATCTCGAAAACCGCCTCCGCGGCCATCTTCTCCGCGCCGGAACGGATCATCTCCGTCGAGCCGCGCGCGCCGCGCAGGAATTCGAGCGAGTCGATCAGCAGCGATTTGCCCGCCCCCGTTTCGCCGGTCAGGACGTTGAGCCCTTCGCCCGGCTCCATCGTCAGCTCCTCGACGATGGCCAGGTTGCGAACCTT
>JBGPFD010000079.1:0-14367 GCA_041483175.1 Thermoanaerobaculia bacterium
ACATCGACCGACAGGCCGCCCTTCACGCGATCGATCACCCGGCCGGCGATCGACTGGTCCGCCTTGTACACGGCCTCGATCCGATCCCACACCAGCATCCGCTCTGCTTTTTCGCGGGACAGGATCACGTATCCGCTGGGATCCTCGATCCGCTCCAGAAACACTTCGATCTCGTCGCCCGGCTTGACGCGAACTTCGCCGTCGTACGATGTGACCTCGCTGATCGGCAGCAGCCCTTCCGATTTGTACCCGATGTCGATGACCACCTCGGCCGGGGTGATCTTCAGCACTTTCCCGCGGACGATGTCGCCCTCTTTGAGGCTCGCCATCCGCTTCTCGTAGATGTCCAGCAACTGCTCCATACCGAGGTTTTCCAGGTCGCTGTTCTCCCCCAGGCGAGGCTTGTCATCGGGTTTTTTGGGGTCACTGAACGCCATGAAAAGGGGCACCTCCCTGGAAAATCCGGCGCGCTCAATCAACGGCTAAATTGTTGACAGGCGTTGAAATCGGAGTTTAGCAGAAAGAAGGCAGAGGGCAGAAGGCAGGGGTCAGAAGGCAGAAGGCAGAGGGATGAAGGCAGAGGGATGAAGGCAGAGGGCAGAAGGATGAAGGGTCATGGGCGATCCGTTCGCCCATTCAGTCGTTGCCCTTCTGCCTTCTGCCTTCTGCCCTCTGCATTTTGACCTGAGCGACGATCGCGGAAACGACCTGATCAATCGTGAGGTCCGAGGTATCGATCACCGCATAGCTCTGGTCATACGTCAGCGGCGAATCGGCGCGGGTCGAGTCCTGCTCATCTCGTGCGAGCGTTGCCTCCAGGACGGAGTCGAAATCGGCGGGGGCGCCTTTGGACTTCAGCTCGTCATAGCGGCGGCGGGCACGGACGTCCGGACGCGCGATGAGGAAAAACTTATGTGGAGTCTCCGGGAAGACCTTCGTGCCGATGTCCCGTCCTTCCAGCACCCCGCCGGCTCGGCGTCCGAGGTCCTGCTGCAGGCGCACCAGGGCGCGACGGACGGCGGGGACTGTCGAGACGTCGCTGGCGGCCATGCTGACGTCGGGAGTGCGGATCAATGACGAGACGTCCTCGCCGTTCAGCAGAACCCGTGGCGGATCGCCGGGAATGAAATCGATCCTCGTGTGTGTCGCGAGTTTCTCGAGCGCCGGTTCGTCGTGAAGGCCGATGTCCGCGCGCATCGCCCCGAGGCCGATCGCGCGGTACATGGCGCCGGTATCGATGTGTGGGATCTGCAGGGCGCGGGCGACGCGGCGGCTGACAGTCGATTTCCCGACCCCCGCCGGTCCATCGATGGCGATGATCAGGGGCTCGCTCACTACGAACGACGAGCTTTTCCGCGGCTCGCCCGCGCTGCCGCGCTCTTTTTGCGCGACTTCGGCCGGGCAGCGTGGCGGGGTCTCGCCGGCTTCGCCTCTTTCATCGTCGCCAGCGCCTTGACTTCGGTCTTGGTCAGCTCGCGCCACACGCCGGGCGTAAGGTTCGGATCGGAGATCGGGCCGATGGCCACGCGTCGGAGCTTGTTCACCGGATGCCCCATGGCCTGAAACATCTTTCGAATCTGCTGCGTCCGCCCTTCTTGCAGCTTCACTTCGAGCCAGGAATTGCCTTCATCGCCGCGTCCGGTGGTGCGGATCCGTTCGATGTGGCAGGGCAAGGTCCTCCTGCCATCGATGGTGATGCCCCGCCGCAGCTTTTCCATCACGCGCTCGTCGGGCACGCCGCGGACTTTCACGCTGTAGGTTTTCACCGACCCGTGCGTCGGATGCGACACCTTGTACGCCAGCTCGCCGTCATTGGTCAGCAGCACCAGACCCTCCGATTGATAGTCGAGCCGTCCGACCGGATAGATCCGTTCGCGCACGCCGCGGACCAGGTCGATCACCGTGCGCCGCCCCTGCGGGTCCTTGACCGTGGTCATCACTTCCTTCGGTTTGTACAGGAGGATGTAGCGATGCGGCTCGGCCCGGGTGATCAGCTTTCCGTCGACCTTGATGGCGTCCTGGGCGGAGTCCGCTTTGGTTCCGAGCTCGGTGACCACCCGCCCGTTGACGGTGATGCGGCCTTGTCGAATCATCGCCTCGGCCTCGCGCCTCGAGGCAAACCCTGCATGGGCGATGATCTTTTGCAGTCGCTCCAGCATCACTCTCGCTGATCGTCGATCGGCGACGATTGTACCTCCGGTTCGCTCGCGCCGATGGCGGCGATGACCTCTTCGTTCACGTTCTCGCCGATCAGATCGCCGAACTCTTCGAGCCGTGGCAGATCGCGAATGTCGTTCAGGCCGAAGTGCAGCAGGAACTCGCGCGTGGTGCGGTAGAGAAACGGACTGCCGACCACGTTCTTGCGTCCGGCGATGCGAATCATCCGCCGCTCGAGCAGCGTGTGGAGCACCGCCGTGGAGTTCACGCCGCGGATGTCGGAGACCTCTGGCGCGGTGACCGGCTGCCGGTAGGCGACGATGGCCAGCGTTTCCAGCGCGGCGATCGACAAACGCCCTTCCGCCTTCTTGGCGAAGTACTTCTTCAGTACCGGCTCGTGCTCCGGACGCGTCGCCAGGCGCCATCCGCCCGCGGCCTGCTCGAGCGTGAACCCGCCAACATTCGCGCCCAGCACGCGCTTGATCTCCTCGAGCTGGATGGCGATCTGTTCGGGCTTCTCTCCGAGCGCCTCGGCAAGCGCGTCGAGAGTGACCGGATCGTGGCTCACAAAGAGGATTGCCTCGATTGCCGCGCGCAGTTCTTTTTCGTTCATGGCTAACCGTTAACGGCTAACAGCTAACCGGCGTTCACGATCGGTTAGCGGTTAGCGGTTAGCGGTTAGCGGTTAGCTTTTGTCGTACAAGGCAAACTGCTCGGCATCGATCGCAGTCTCCGTTTTGGTGACGAGAATTTCTCCGAACAGCGTCCCCTGCTGCAACGAGATGCCGCCGAGGCGGACCAGCTCGAGCACGCCGAGGAAGATGGCGATCAGCTCGTCGCGATCGCGCCCCTCCAGAAACCACTGCAAGCGGATCGGCGATCGCTGCTTCAACGCCTCGTACAGCTCCGACATTTTGGTCGACACCTGGTGAATCGTGCGGCGCAGCTCGATGGCCTGCGGGTGATCGAGCTTGTAGCGCGTCAGCGCGCCGCGGAATGCGTCGATGAGATCGAAGAGCGACACTTCGCTCATGTCGATCTCCGCCGCGTCCCCGTCGGCAGGCGGAGCTGCCGGTCGCGGCCAGACGCCCATGCGCAGCACGTCGAGCTCGGCGAATGACTCGGCGACAGACTTGAACCGCTGGTACTCGAGCAATCGATTCACCAGCTCGTCGCGCGGGTCTTCGGTGTCCGCGGCCGACTCGTCGCGCGGCAGGAGCATCTTCGACTTGATGTGGATCAGCAGCGCGGCCATGTAGATGTAATCCGCGGCGATTTCCAGATCGAGCTCCTCCATGGCCTCGAGATACGCGGTGTACTGCTGCGTGATCAGGGCGATGGGGATGTCGTAGATGTCGATCTCGTTCTGCTTGATGAGATGGAGCAACAGATCGAGCGGGCCGTGAAACGACGGCAGCGTGACCGCGTATCCGCCTTCGTCGACTTCCTCGATCATCGCAGCTCCGGGTAATCGATCTGCATCGCCTTCCGCACCGCCCGCAACGTCTCTTCCGCCCGCTCGCTGGCGCGGCGGTTTCCCTCCCGCAGCGTGTTCCAGACGATCGCCGGATCGCGGTCGATCTCTTCGCGCCGCGCGCGGATCGGGCGGAGCTGCTCCACCATGATCTCCGCCAGCAGCTTCTTGTCGTCGACGCATCCGATCTCCGCCGCGCGGCACTCGCGGTCGACGCGCGCCATGGTCGCCTGGTCGGAGAAGAGTCTGTGGAACTGGAAGAGGTTGCAGATGTCGGGATTGCCGGGATCCTTCCGCCGGATGCGATTCGGATCGGTGAACATGGTCATCACCAGCGCGCGGATCTCGTCCGCGCTCGCCGTCAGCGGGATGCTGTTCCCGTACGACTTCGACATTTTGCGTCCATCGAGCCCCGGAACCTTCGGCGTCTCGGTGAACAGCGGCTGCGGCTCGGGGAACACGGGGCCGTAAAAATTGTTGAAGCGCCGCACGATCTCGCGCGACAGCTCCAGATGCGAGGCCTGGTCCTCGCCCACCGGAACGAAGTCGGCGCGATAAATGATCACGTCGGCAGTCTGCAGCAGCGGGTATCCGAGGAATCCGTAGGTGTTGAGGTCGCGATCCTTCAGCTCCTGCTGCTGGTCCTTGAACGACGGCACGCGCTCCAGCCATGGGATCGGTGTGATCATCGACAGCAGCAGATGCAGCTCGGCGTGCGCCTTCACCTCCGACTGCAGAAAAATGGTCGACTTCTGCGGATCGAGTCCGGCGGCGATCCAGTCGGCGACGGCATCGAACGTTGCCTGCCGGATTTTTGACGGGTCGGCGTAGTCGGAGGTCAGAGCGTGCCAATCCGCGACGAAGTAGAAGCAGCGGTAGGCGTCCTGGAGCCGCACCCAGTTCCGCACCGCCCCGAAATAGTTGCCGAGATGGACTCGCCCCGTCGGCCGCAGACCGCTGAGCACGGTTCGGGATGACTGATTCAACGGGAACTCGAACGATTCAAAAAGATGCGGCAGTGTAACAGCGAAAAACGCGCGGGACAACGACCCCTCATTCGCCGCGTCGCGGCACCTTCTCCCCGCGCGCGGGGAGAAGGATCTTGCGCCAGTTCCCTCGCCCCGCGCAGCGGGCAGAGAGTGGCCCGAAGGGCCGAGTGAGGGGCCTAGAACTCACACCCGTCGCCGTCGAGCTCCTGCTTCGCAGCCGCCGCGGCCGAACGGCATTGATCGGGGAGGCCAGCGCGCTCGAACGCGTTCGATGCCGCCGCGCGCCAGCGTTTCCGCTGCTCGTCGAGCGTTGATCGCAACCGGGCCTGCTCGCTCTCCGGAACTTTCGCCGCGAGGCACGCTTCGAATTTGCGGATGTAGGCGTCGCACTCCGGAACGCCGATGTCTTCTTCGACGGTCGTGTTCGCGTGTGTGGCCGCCCTGGCCGCCGCCTCCTGCGCCTTCTTAATTGCTCCCGCCTCGGCGTCGGCGTGTTCTTTCGTCTCGCAGGCCGTCGCCAGCAGCAAGAGCAGGAGAATCGCTTTGCGCCGCATTCAGTCCCTCGAGGCGGTCACTTGCGCCTCGCCCATCAATCCTCGCACGAGTTCATGCGCGCGCGCGATGCCCTCGCGTTCCATGACCTCGATGGCCACGTCGCGGGCGCGTTCCATCAGATCGTGATCGCGGACGATGTTGCCGAAGCGGAATCGTGGAACGCCCGACTGCCGCGTGCCGAGAAATTCGCCCGGTCCGCGGAGCTGGAGGTCGCGTTCGGCCACTTCGAATCCGTCGCGCGTGGCGGCGAAGAGATCGAGGCGCTCCTTCTCCTCGTCCGAGACGAGAATGCAGAACGACTTTCGCGCGCCGCGTCCGACGCGCCCGCGAAGCTGATGCAACTGCGACAGGCCGAAACGGTCGGCATCGACGATCAGCATGATCGACGCGTTCGGCACGTCGATTCCCACTTCGATCACCGTCGTGCTCACCAGGATGTCGATCTCCCCCGCCTTGAACTGCTGCATCGTCGCTTCCTTGTCGGCGGACGCCATCCGTCCGTGCATCATGGCCACGCGCCGGCTCGGGAAACGTTTGCGAATCGATTCGAATCCCTGCTTCAGCGGTTTGAGATTCAGCGTTTCCGATTCTTCGATGATCGGATAGACGACGTACACTTGCGCGCCGCCGCCGATCTCGTCATCGAGAAAGCGGTAGATCCGTTCGAGCTGCGAAGTGGCACGGATGGCCGTTTTGACCACCGGCCGTCCCGGCGGCAGCTCGTCGATGACCGACAGCTCGAGATCGCCGTAGATCGCCAGCGCCAGCGATCGCGGGATCGGCGTGGCGGTCATCACCAGAATGTCGGGCGTCTTCCCCTTGGCGAAGAGGCGTTGGCGCTGCTCCACGCCGAAGCGGTGCTGCTCGTCGACGATTGCCAGGCCGAGCGATTGGAAGCGCACGTTCTTCTCGAGAAGCGCGTGCGTTCCGACCACGAGCTGGATGTGGCCCTCGCGTAATCCGGAGAGGAGCGTGCGCCGCTCGCCGGCGGTGGCGGCGCCGGTGGCGCGAGCCAGAACGACGGAATGGTCAAGTAGTTGACTAATGCGCTGAAAATGCTGCTCGACCAGGATCTCGGTCGGCGCGAGCAAGGCCACCTGATGGCCGTTGCGGATCACCAGCAGCGCCGCGATCAACGCGACGATCGTCTTCCCGCTGCCGACGTCGCCCTGGAGCAGCCGAACCATCGGTCGGTCGGATTGCAGATCGCCGGCGATCTCCTTCAACACCCGTTTCTGCGCCTTCGTCAGGCGGAACGGCAGGATGCCGCGCACCTCGGCCCGAAGCGAATCGTCGATGCGGATGGCCCGCTGTTTCTTCGTGACTTCGTCGGCCGCGCGCCGGACGCGCAGCGCGAGCTGAAACATGAAGAACTCCTGCAGAATGACGCGGCGGTGCGCGGGCGAGCGCCGGCGGAGAAAATCGTCGGTCAACTCGCGCGGGCGGTGAAGCTGCTCCAGCGCCGGCGCGAGCGGCCCGACGTGCAGCGCCTCGCGAATCCCTTCCGGCAACGGATCGTCGATTCCGCCCAGCGTCTCCAGCGACTGCGCCACGATCTGCCGCAGCGCCTTCGGCGGAATGTTTCCGGCCTTCGAGTAGATCGGGACGATCGCTCCTTCTTCGTCGCCCTCGAATTTTTCCCAGTCGGGACTCTCGATCTGCAGATGCCCATGGCCGGAGAGCTTCGGCGGACCGAAGACCGCGAGGCGGTCGCCGCGTTTGATCTGATCGGCGAGGAACGGCTGGTTGAACCAGATCAGCTTCACGGCGGCGCTTTCGTCCTCCAGCACCGCCTCGAAGATCTTCATCCGTTTGACCGGCGAAATCTTCGCCTGCGCCGAGATCACCCGGCCGCGCATGAGCACTGGCTCGTCGAGATGGTGCCCGATGTCGTCGATGGGAGTGGGATGGCGGCGGTCTTCGTAGCGGTACGGAAAGAACCAGAGGAGATCGCCCGCCGTCGACAGGCCGTGCTCTTCGAGAGTCTTCGCGCGCGCCGCGCCAACTCCTTTGAGGAAGCGGACGGGCGTGGAGGGGGTGATCACGAGATCAAGTTAACAGTTGGCAGTTAACAGTTAACAGGGTTCTACATCCAGTAGATTAAGTTGGTTTTCTGTTAACTGTTAGCTGTTAACTGTTCACTAGTCGAAGATGGCCTTCATCGAAATCAGCCCGATCTTCAACAGGTCGCCGTTGTGCAGCGTGACAGGCACGCCGGTGGGAATGCGCACGTCATTCACGTAGGTGCCGTTGACGGTGCCGACTTCTTCGAGCACGTGGTACTCATCGTTGGCGCGGATGATCTTGGCGTGGCGCCGCGACACCGATCGATTGTTGTCCACCGGCGTGAGATCGATGTCGGGAAGGATTCCGGTGACCGGATCGGCGCGGCCGATGGTGGTCTCGTCGCCGCGGCTGAAGAAGAAGGCCGTGCCGGTGGCAACGTCGACCAGTCGGTGCCGCGCTTTGTCGGGTGGCTGCAGGTGCGTCGATTCGAGCGCCGCCTGATCGGCGTCGACCTCGCGCCCGACCAGCCGCTCCAGCAGCGTGTTCGCCTCGCGCAGCCTCTTGGAGTACTTGCGGATGATGCGCACGGCCACTTCGGGATTCTTGCGCAGCATCTCGTCGAAGCGCGCGCCGTTGATGAGCAGCGCGCGGACGTCGGTGATGGCCACGGCGTCCGCGGTGCGCGGCAGGCTCTCGAGGACGGACATCTCGCCGAAGAAGTCGCCTCTTTCCAGCTTGGAGAGGATATGCGAGGCGCCGTTGATGTTCTTGATGATATTGACCTCGCCCTCCTGGATGATGAACATCTCGGTGCCGAGGTCGCCCTGGTGGAAAATGGTCTCGCCGGCGGAGTAACTCGCCGTCGCCTCCTTGACCGGATCCTTGCCGCCGGTTGTTTTAAAGACGGCTTTCATGGCTGGACCGCCGCCTGCGTGATCGTCAGCATTCCCTCGGAGGTGTTGAGGCGAGCGGGGATTCCGACCGGCATCAGAAGGTTGTCCCCATGATGCCCGAACGGCAGATCGCGTACCACCGGAATTCCGCTGGAGCCAAAGGTTTCCTTCAGGAGAGCGTCGATTTCGGACGGACTCCCGCATCCTTTGAGCTTCCCGATGACCACACCTCGGATTTTTTTCAATCTATCAGACAGCCTCAGGTGGGTCAACATTCGATCGACTCGATACAACGGTTCATCGATATCTTCCCAGAACCAGATTCCGCCGTCGACCCAGAAGTCGTACGGCGTGCCGATGAGTGCGGCGGTCAGCGACAGACAGCCGCCGAAGAGAACGCCTTCCGCTTCGCCCGGACAGACGATCTGTTCGGGCGCGAAACGATGTGCGAGCGGGGCGTCGCCGCGCAGCATCGACCAGAACCACTGCTCGATCTGCGGCGAGAGGCCGTCGAAGAAATCGAGATTGAGCATCGGTCCGTGGAAGGTGGCGACCTTGCAATGCACGGCCACAGCCTGATGCAGCGCGGTGAGATCGCTGAAGCCGACGATGGGGCGCGGATTGCTGCGGATGGCAGCGTAGTCGACGCGATCGAGGATGCGCATCGCGCCGTAGCCGCCGCGGGCGAAGAAGAACGCGTCGTATTCGCCGGAGTTCAAGTAATGGTTGAGCTCTTGGGCGCGCTGGTCATCGCTGCCGGCGAGATATCCGCGGTGTTGATGATCGATGTTCGACGCAAGGGTGACGCGCAGACCGCGCGCTTCGAGATGCCGCTTGGCCTCCTCGATGCGCACAATTTCTGATGGAGAGGAGATCGCCAGGACGGCGATGTGCGCGTTCGAAGTGATGCTGCGCGGCTTCGTCAGCATGGCACTTCTGCCTTCTGCCTTCTGCCTTCTGCCTTGAAAAACGTGGAGCGGATCTGTAAGCCGAATTCTGTTTCCTCACGGATGAGGATCATTCCTCTGTCACACGCGTTACCGCGGTGATCGAGCAACCTACCCGGAAGCTCAAAGCGGAAACGGGCCAGTTCCATCGCCTCCCTATTTGGTCTTGCTCCGCAGGGGGTTTGCCGTGCCGTCGCCGCTCGCGCGGGACGCGGTGCGCTCTTACCGCACCGTTTCACCCTTGCCACCGGTACCTTGCGGTGCCGGTTCGGCGGTCTATTCTCTGTTGCACTTTCCGTCGCGTTGCCGCGCCTGGACGTTATCCAGCCTGCTGCCCGTTGGAGTTCGGACTTTCCTCCGCCCCCGAAAGGACGGCGATCCTCCGATCCGCTCCACGCATCGAAGTCTAACAGGTCCATTGCTATGAAAATTGCTGATACTAAATTGTTGTGCTTTCAGTAGCTTAGAACAATTGTCGGCAGGCCGACATGGTAATTCGTCAGGATGTTCGCAGGCGGCGGTAGACGGAGATGAAGGAGAGCACGAGCAACGCGAGGAGCAGCAACACCAGCCACGGCAGCAGCAGGGCGATTGCCGCGGTGGCGAAGGCGAACACATCTTCGACAAGCGACAGGATCGGATTGCCGAGCCCGGCGGTGGTCATGGTGCTCGCGCCGCGGAGGGTTGCCTTCGTCGCGTGCGCCCCGAGGGCCACGCCGCCGGCGAGAATGCTGGCCGCGATCACCGCGCTGCGCGGGATCTGATCGGAGACTGCCGCCCAGGCGACTACCGCTCCCGCAGCCGGCCGGATGAAGGTGTGGATGACGTCCCACACGTGATCGACGACCGGGATTTTGTCGGCCACGAATTCGATCGTGTACAGCACACCGACGGCGATCAGCACCGATGTCTGGGCGAAGAAGCGCGCCAGGTCATCGTGAAACATCGACGGTTGCCATCGCGCCAGAAAACCGAAGACGAGCAGCGTTGCGTACGCGTTGATGCCCGCCCCCGCGCCGAGGCCGGCCGAGGTGAGCAGCGAGGAGATCATGGCTTCGGCACGGTCACCACGACCGGCTTGCCGCCGTGCAGTGACGCCGGAATCTGCGACGTTGCCGCGTCGGCCGCCTCGCGCGTGTCGTAGTGACCCCAGAAAACGCGGTAGCACGCTTGCCCGCGATAGCTGATCGGAACGAACCAGATGTTGGCGCCACCACCCTCGAGTGCCTTTGCCAGCGACGACGTCTGGCAGACCAACTCAAACTGCAGCGTGAAGTTCCCCTTCGGATTGCGCGCGAATTCCGCCGCCATCGTCGCGTACTTGTCTTGCGAAGGCGGCCTTTGTGCGCGTGTTGCGGCGGGCGCCCCGCTCGCCGCTCGGACGGTGGGAGCGCCGGCCGCCACACGGACAGCCGAAGGCGGCCGTCCTCCGCTGGACGCCGTTGGCGGTGCGGATTCCGTCGGCCCCGGCGGTGGCGGCGGCGCCACCGGCGTCGGGACGATCACCGGATGATTGATCGTCTGCGCGACCGGCGCCGGTGGCGGTGGCGCCGCGCTGCGCGATGTCCACCAGTACCACGCCGCGAAGCCGGCCGCGGCAAACAGCAGCACGAAGATCAGGCTGAACACCGGAACGCGCGACGATTTCTTCGGCTGCGCGCGTGTGAACTTCGGCGCCACGCGGCGCGTCTGCGTCGACGACAGCGTCTTCCGCGGCGAGGGTGGTGGGGATGGCGGTGGAGGCGCGCTCTCGCGTCTCGCCGGTTCAATCGGTGGTTCGTCGAAGCCGAACTTCAGGTCTGCCACGGCCGGAGGAGGAATCGCGTCCGCGGCGACCGGCGCCGGCATCGGCTGCGCCGGCGGCTCCGGCTCGGTCTGGAACGCCGGCACGCGACCGCTGTTCCATGCGTCGGCTGCATCGGCGACGCCGACCGACTCGAATCCGAGTTCATCCTTTACTTGAGGTTCATCCTTTGCTTGAGCTTTTTGCAGCAGCCCGAGCGCGCGCAGTCCTTCGAGCAGCTTGTAGGTATTGAAGACGTCCTTCCCCGCGATGCCGGCGATTTCCGCGGCGCTCCGCGTGCCGTCGATCTTCGAGGCGATCTCCGCCGCCTCTTCGTTCAACCCGAGACGTTGGAATTCGGCGTCGAAGTTTTCATTCTTCGTCAGGACCGCCGCGCCCCCATCGAGCGCGCGTTCGAACGGCTGCCGCTCGTGCTCGGTCACGAACAGCTCGATCAGGATCTGCGTCAACGGAAAGAGCGTCCCCTCTTCGCGCTTCGGGAGATAGTCGGCGACGATCGCGTACGATCCCACCGTCCAGCCGCGCACCGATCGGAGGATGCCGATCACCTGAATGCGCCGGCCCCAGGTCAGCTCCTTGCGGGTGATGAATCCGAGATTGAGCAGCGCGTCGCCGAGGGTCTCGTTTTCCTTCCGGCTGCCGAGCGCCTGCTTGACGTGCTCCTTGCTCACCTTGCCGGCGCGAAGGAGGATCTCGTCCACGGCATCACTTCGATCGTTCGTACTGGCAGAAAGGACATCGCCGCCTTTGAAGTAGACGATCTTGATGATCCCTTCCTGTTCGAAGCGGATCGCGCCGGTGAACTTTTCGCGTCCGAGTTCGACGAGACGCTGGACCAGGTCGATCTCGCCGATAGTGCCTTCAAAACTCATTGCTGCCCCGCCCTCCCGGCTCTCAGCTCTTAGCTCTTAGCTCTCAGGAAATTGCCGTGACAATTATCGCACGCGCGTTGCTCTAAGAGCTAAGAGCTCAGAGCTAAGAGCCAGCGTGCAACTCACCATACAGCGCGCTCCCCACTTTGCGCCCCAGCACGTTCTTCAGATCCTGCTCCGATGCCTGCCTGACGCCCGACACGCTGCCGAAACGCTCCAGCAGCAGGCGTCGCCGTTTCTCGCCGATGCCGGGAAGATCCTCCAGCTCGCTGTGAAGCATGCGCTTCGACCGGCGGCGTCGATGGGAGGAAACGGCAAAGCGATGCGTCTCGTCGCGCACCATCTGCAGCAACTGCAGCGCGGCATCGCGCCGCTCGAGCCGGATGGGCTCCTCGCGATCGGGCACGTAGATCTCCTCTTCGCGCTTCGCCAGGCCGGCGATGGTCATTCCTTCGATGCCCAGCCGGTTCAGCGCCGTGAGCGCCGCATTGAGCTGCCCTCGCCCGCCGTCGATAAGGATCATGTCCGGCAGCGGCTTCTCCTCCTCCAGCAGCCGCCGGTATCGTCGATCGACGGCCTCGGCCATCGACCGAAAATCGTCGGCGCCGGCAACGCTGCGGATATTGAAAACACGGTACTGGTTCTTGTCGAACTTCCCGCGGTCGAGGACCACCATCCCTGCTACCGAATCGCTCCCCTGAATGTTGGAGATGTCGAACGATTCGATGCGGCTTACCTCGCCGGAGTGCCCAAGAATTTGTGCAAGTCGCGCGGCGGCGATCTGCAGCCGGTCCTGGTGCGATTTGCGGAAGCGAGACTGATGCGAAAGGCGCGCGTTCCTGTTTGCCAGGTCGATGCGATCCACGCCTTTGCCGCGCTGCGGGACGCGTAGCGCCACCTTCCGGCCGCGCTGCCGCGAGAGCCACTCTGCGAGCAGATCGGAATCGTCGATCTCGAACGGCAGCAGGATCTCCGGCGGGATGAAGAGATTGTCCTGGTAATAGCGCTGCACGACCTCGCCGAGGAATTCGCTTGGCTGCCAGGCGCCGACTTTTTCCCAGAACAGCTCCCGCCGGTCGACGAGGTTTCCGTCTCGAATGACGAAGAGCTGCACGGCGATGTCGCCTCCCTCCTCGTGCAGACCCCAGGCGTCGACCTCCTCGGCGTCGGCCGAGGCGACCTGCTGCTCTGCGTGGACGCGCTCCACGATGCGGATCAGATCGCGGTAGTAGCTTGCGAGCTCGAAATTCTCGCCGTGCGCTGCCTGATACATCCGCTGGGTCAGTCGCTCCTGCAGTTCTTTCGATTTGCCGCCGAGAAAGAGCACGACGTCGTCGACCATCTCGCGGTACTCATCCCGCGTGGTCAGGCCGACCACGCACGGGCCGAGGCACTGGTGCATGTCGTAGTAGAGGCACGGCCGCGGGAGCGCGCTCTTTCCGTCGACGATTTCCAGATCGCAGCTCCGCAACTTGAATTGGTCGGCGACGAGCTTGAGCAGCCGCCGCGCCGTGCCGGCGAAGAACGGTCCGTAATAGAGGTCGCCCTTTTTCCGATCGATGCGGCGCGTGAACACCACGCGCGGAAAATCCTCCGACATCGTGACTTTGATGTACGGGTACGTTTTGTCGTCGCGAAGGAGGACGTTGTAGCGCGGCTGGTGCGCCTTGATGAGGTTGTTCTCGAGGAGGATGGCCTCCAGCTCGTTGTTGGTGGTCACGAAGTCGATGGCCTCGATCTCCTTCACCAGCGCGGAGCCGAACGGATCGCGATCGGCTTTGCCGACCAGGTACGACGCGACACGGTTGCGCAGATTTCGCGCTTTCCCGACGTAGATCACTTCCCCTTCGGCGTCTTTGTGGAGGTAGACGCCGGGCCGGTCGGGAAGATCCTTCAGGCGAGCTTTGAGGCGCTCGAGGCGGTCGCGCATGGCGAAGTTAGAACGCGCCGCGTCGCTTTAGAAACTCCGCCGCGGCGGCGCGGAACTCGCCGGTCCACTCGTGCCCGCCGTCGAAGATGCACGGCGTCACCTCGGTGATGCCGTCCAAAAACTTCAAGTCTTTCTCGAACTTTTTCACGTCGTACCAGTCATCGCCAGTCCCCCGGCCAAGGAGGATCGGCGGGAGGTTGGCGGTGACGTCGGGCGGCACGTCGCCGGCGAGGGCGATCAGGCCGGCGGCTTTGCCGAAATCACTGGCTGCGCGGTAGGCCATGGCCACGCCTTGGGAGAAGCCGGCGAAGACGACACTCCGCGCGGCGGGAAACGAGGCCATGACGCCACGGACGTATGCGATGTTGTCGGCGATGGCCAACTCGCGATCCTGCGAAGTCATCCAGCTGGCGACGATGTCTTTCATGGCGTAGAAGGGATGCAGCGCCTGAACGGCGACCACAGTCCATCGTTCGATTCCCTCGATTTGAAGCAGCTGGTGAAGGTGACGCTCGGCGTTTTCGGAATAGCCGTGGAAGCCAGCCAGGAGCCGCTCCGGCGGCCCGTCGCGGACGAGAAAACGTCCATGGACCGTCGCGGCGACGATCTCGATGCGAAAGTCATTCTGCTGACTAGTCAACATATTGACGAGTCATCACGCAGCGCCGGCTCTTAGCCGGCCCGAACCGGCTGAGAGCCGGTTCTACGTAAGAGCCGGTTGTACATCCTGTCATAATCC
>JBGPFD010000080.1:0-14193 GCA_041483175.1 Thermoanaerobaculia bacterium
CGGAGAGCGAATAGTCTCGCGCCGCCCTGCCCCCAGGTCCCTCGCTGACGCTCGGGATGACATGGGGGCGAAGGCCTGAGGCTTGCTTCGAAGAGGAAAGAGCGAAACGATTGCGGGAAAGGCGAGCCATGGCCAGGGGAAAGAACAAGGGATTGAAAGCGGATGGAGCACCGGCTTCAGCCGGTCCGGCGCCTCCGGCTGCAGCCGGGGCTCCATTGCCGGCGCCGAAGGAGGGCCGCACCTCAGGGAAGGCACCCGTGGCGCCCCGCGAGAAGGGAGACCGGGCCATCGCCGAGGAGGCGCAGACGGTCGGCGCCGACGTCGTCCCGCGGGTCACCATCACCACCGAAGCGCCGGCGACGCTCCTTTCCGATTGGGATTACCACCTGTTCAACGAGGGGAATCACCACCGGCTGTGGGAGAAGCTCGGATCGCATCCGGTCGAGCGCGATGGACTCGCCGGAACAATCTTCGCGGTGTGGGCGCCGAACGCGACGAGCGTCAGCGTGGTCGGCGACTGGAACGGCTGGAACGAGCGATCGAATTTTCTGCAGTCGTGCGGCGGCTCGGGAATCTGGGAGGGCTTCATCCCGCGCGTGCACAAAGGGATGAAGTACAAGTACCACATCGTTTCGCGCCACAACGGGTACGAGGTCGACAAGGCCGACCCGCTGGCCATCCACGACGAAACACCGCCGCAGACGGCATCGATCGTCTGGGATCTCGACTATCAGTGGAACGATGGGGGCTGGTTGCGCTCCCGCGCGGAGCGGAACGCGCTGGCCGCGCCGATGTCCGTCTACGAGCTGCACGTTGGATCGTGGCGCCGCACGCTTGAAGGCCGCCCGCTGAGCTATCGCGAGATCGCCGGCCCGCTCGCCGAATACCTGCGCAAGATGAATTTCACGCACGTCGAGCTGATGCCGGTCATGGAGCATCCGTTCCACGGCTCCTGGGGATATCAGGTCACCGGATTCTTCGCTCCGACCAGCCGCTACGGAACGCCGCAGGACCTGATGTTCATGATCGACGTCCTGCACCAGAACGGGATCGGGGTGATTCTCGACTGGGTGCCGTCGCATTTTCCGACCGATCAGCACGGCCTGTCGTACTTCGATGGAACGCATCTCTACGAGCACGCCGATCGGCGCAAGGGATTTCATCCCGACTGGCAGTCGCTGATCTTCAACTACGGGCGCAACGAGGTGCGCAGTTTTCTGCTGAGCAGCGCGCTCTACTGGCTCGGCGTCTATCACGCCGACGGGCTGCGCGTCGACGCGGTGGCGTCGATGCTCTATCTCGATTACTCGCGAAAGCAGGGCGAGTGGATCCCGAACGACTACGGCGGCCGCGAGAACATCGAGGCCATCAACTTCCTGCGCCGGCTCAACGAGGACGTCTACAAAGTGCATCCCGACGTGCAGGTCATCGCCGAGGAGTCCACGGCCTGGCCGATGGTGTCGCGCCCGACGTACGTCGGCGGACTCGGATTCGGCATGAAGTGGGACATGGGATGGATGCACGACACCTTGCGCTACTTCTCCAAAGATCCCGTCCATCGCAAGTACCACCACAACGACCTCACCTTCCGGATGATGTACGCCTTCACCGAAAACTTCGTGCTGCCGCTCTCGCACGACGAAGTGGTTTACGGCAAGGGCTCGCTCCTCGGCAAGATGCCGGGCGACGACTGGCAGAAGTTCGCCAATCTCCGGCTTCTCTTTGCCCACATGTACTCGCAGCCGGGAAAGAAGCTTCTGTTCATGGGCGGCGAGTTCGGGCAGTGGCGCGAGTGGAATCACGACGGCAGCCTCGACTGGCATCTGCTCGACTCTCCCCCGCACGCGGCGCTGCAGCGCTGGGTCGAAGATCTCAATCGCACGTATCGCGACATCCCGGCGCTGCACGAACTCGATACTTCGCCGGACGGATTCGAGTGGATCGACTGCTGCGACGCGGAGAACAGCATCGTCTCGCTGCTGCGCAAGTCCGCATCCGACTCGCGGATCGTCGCGGTGGCTCTCAACTTCACACCCGTTCCACGGCACAATTACATGGTCGGCGTGCCGGTGGGCGGCCACTGGACGGAAGTGCTCAACAGTGACGCGCCGTTTTACGGCGGCAGCGGCCAGGGGAACATGGGGGGCGTCGAGGCGGCGCCGATTCCGCTGCACGGCCGAAGCTGGTCGCTCAATCTGACGCTTCCGCCGCTCGGAGCGGTGTTCATGATGAGCGAGCCCGAAGGCTAGAGAACCTCTGCACAACCGCTTCGTGTAGCGGCGGGCGTCCACGCCCGCCGGGCCGGCGAGGGCGCCGGCCCCTACACCCGGAGGGGTGCACTTGTGCAGAGGTTCCCTAAACGCTCCAGGCACGCGGGACAATGGACGCAGCCATTCGTTTATGATCCGGCCGCATGACGCACGTCGTGGCGGTCGATCTCGGCGGGACGAAGGTCGTCGCGGGTGTCGTCGATCGCCGGGGAACGATTCGCGATCGGCTGATCGAGCCCGCAGGCGTCGATGCGGTTGAACAAATTGTGCGCATGGTCCGCTCGCTCGACGAATCGCCGAAGGCGGTCGGCGTCGCGGTGCCGGGTCTGGTGCGGCGCGACGGGACCGTGTGGGCGCCAAATCTTCCGGGACGTGAGAGCGTGCCGCTCGCGCGCATGCTGCAACGCAAATTGCGTGTTCCCGCGTTCGTGGAGAGCGATCGCAACGCGGTGGTCCTCGGCGAGGCGTGGCGTGGCGCGGCGCGCGGAAAAAAGGACGTCATCGCGCTGATCCTCGGCGCCGGAATCGGCGCGGGGATCCTCAGCGGCGGACAGCTTGTTCGCGGCGCGCACGAGCTGTCGGGCTGCGCCGGATGGATGGTGGTCACCGACGAGACCAACGAGAACACCGCGCGCGCCGGTTCGCTCGAGGCGATCGCCGCCGCGCCGGCGCTGGCGCGCCACAAGGATCTCGGCCACGCCGGCCAGATCCTCGGCCTCGCGGTGGCCAATCTCATCAGCCTCTTCGATCCCGAAGTGATCGTGCTGACCGGCGAGGTGACGAATTCCGCCGACAAGTTTCTCGACATCCTGGTGCAGAATGCGCGGCGGCGCGCGCAGCCGCTGTCCGCGCCGCAGGTTGCCATCGTCGTCAGCGCGTTGCAGAGTGACGCGAATCTTCTCGGCGTGGCCCGGCTGGCAATGGCATGAGCATCGATCAGTTTCGATCGCCAGTCGCCGCGGTTCTCGATTTGCACCGCCGGTGTTCGTCTGGCCGAACGTGACGGGAACTGAAAACGGGTGAGCGGAGAATTTCGAATTAAGAATTTCGAATTAAGAATTTCGCTTCATTCTTTATTCTTCCATTCTTTATTCTTAATTCTAAATTCGAAATTCAGACATCGACATTATCTTGCGTAACCCCGCCGCCTCCTCCCGCCGCCCTCTCTTCTGGGCCGCCTGTGCCGGGATGTTCGTCTTTGGCATCGTGCTGGCCATTCTCGGCGCGCTGTTCGGGCTCCCGCAGATGCGCGAGCGGATTCACGCCGATCTGGCGCAGCAGGGCGACATCTTCCTGCTGCTCTTTCTCGGCGTGTTCGTTTCCACGGTGATCGTCGGCCCGATCATCGACAGCTACGGCAACAAGCTGGTGCTGACGCTCTCCGCGCTGCTGGTCACCGCGGCGCTGATCGGACTCTCCGCAGTCCATTCGTTCGGCACGGCGATCGTTTGCACCTTCTTCCTGGGCTTCGGCGGCGGCGGGCTGAATACTTCGGCCAACGCGCTGGTGGCCGATCTCTACGACGAAAACCGCGGCGCGATGCTCAACCTCCTCGGCACGTTTTTCGGATTCGGCGCGCTCTCCATTCCCTTGCTCGCCGCGGCCATCAGCGGCGCGCTGAGCATCGCGCAACTGCTGCTCGTGGCCGCGGCGCTCGCCGCGCTCTGCGCGATCGGCTATCTGCTCCTGCCGTTTCCCGCACCGCGCGAGCCTGCCGGCTTTTCGTTGTTTGCATCGATCAAAGCCGCGCGCATTCCAGGAGCGATGCTGTTCGCATTTGTTCTCTTGTTCGAATCGGGAAACGAATCGGCGATCGGTGGATGGACGTCGACCTACGTCGGGTCGGCGGGGCTGTCGCCGGAAATCGCCACCTGGATCCTCGCGGGCTTCTGGGCCGCATTGATGGTCGGGCGGCTGCTCAGCGCAAAGATCCTCGAGCAGGTGCGGAAAGAAACGCTGGTGTTGGCGAGCGGAATCGGATCGGCGATCGGCGCTGCGATCCTGCTCCTCTCGTCGTCGTTGATCACCCTGGCGATCGGCGCGACGATCATCGGCCTCTCGTCCGCGGCGATCTATCCGACGACGCTGGCCATCGCCGCCGACCGTTATCAGCGGTCGGCCGGGACGATTTTCGGGCTGCTCTTCGCGGTTGGCCTGATCGGTGGGATGACGTTCCCCTGGGCCATCGGGCACATCTCCGAGCACTACGGCCTGCGCGCGGGGATGATCCTGCCGCTGATCGGCGCGGTGATGATCACCTTGCTCACGCTTCGCGTGAAGGCGTTAGGTGTCAGGCGTTAGGCGTTGGGATTGTCTGCTAACGCCTAACGCCTGACACCTACCGCCTTCACATCTACAGCCGCCCCGTGATTTCCGCGAGGTGCCGCAGCCGCTCCGCATGTTCGCGGGTGAGCGCGCCGGGCAGGAGACGCCACGACCAGTTCGCGGCCTTGTTGCCGGGGCGGTTCATGCGCGCGTCGGAATCAAGGCCGAGGAGATCCTGCACCGGAACGATGGCGGTCTGCGCGACCGAGGTGAATGCGGCGCGGATCAGCGCCGGGCCGATCGCCTCGCCGTCGTTCAGCCCGAGGTAGCTGCGCGCGAGTTCGCGTTCGGATGGCGATGCGTTGGTGAACCATCCGCGCGCGGTGTCGTTGTCGTGCGTGCCGGTGTAGACGACGGTCATCGGCTCGTAGCTGTGTGGCAGATATGGGCTGTTCACCTGCGTGAAGGCGAACTGCAGGATCTTCATGCCGGGCACACCGATGGCCTTGCGCAGCACGTGAACTTCCGGCGTGATGAATCCGAGATCTTCGGCGATCACCGGCAGCGATCCGAGGCCTTCGCGGACCGCTTCGAAGAGCGCGCGTCCGGGGCCGGGGACCCAACGGCCGTGGACCGCCGTCGGCTCGGCGGCCGGGATTTCCCAGTGGGCGGCGAATCCGCGGAAGTGATCGACACGGACGATGTCGGCGAAGCGGAGCGCGGCGCGGAAACGCGAAACCCACCAGCGGTAGTTCGTCTCGCGCAGCCGATCCCATCGGTAGAGCGGATTGCCCCAGCGCTGGCCGGTGGCGCTGAAGTAATCGGGTGGAACGCCGGCGACGACGAACGGTTCACCTTTGTCGTCGAGCTGAAACAGATCCCGATTCGCCCAGACATCCGCGCTGTCTCCGGCGACGTAAATCGGGAGGTCGCCAATGATGCGAATCTCGCGCGCTGCCGCTGCTTCCCGCACGGCGGCCCACTGCCGGAAGAAAAGGTACTGCACGTATTTGCGGTAGCGAATTTCTTCGTCGAGCTCGCGCGTCGCCTCGGCCATCGCGGCCGCGTCGCGAATCGCCAGCGCGTGCGGCCACTGCGGCCATCGCTCGCCGCCGTAGCGTTCCTTCAGCGCGGCGTAAAGCGACCAGTCGACGAGCCACTTGTTGTCCTCCTCGAATCGGCGGAGACCGGTGTGGTGATCGTCGCGGCCGTGGGCCTGGAAATGCCGCCACGACTGGCAGAGGAGATTCGTCTTGAACGCCATCACGCGATCGAAATCGACGTGGCCGTCGTCGAACTTCGGCACGTCGTCGAGCGCGTGCTCGGGCAGGAGACCGTCCCGAAGCAGACGCTCCGGCGACAGCAGCAGCGGATTCCCTGCGTACGACGATTGGCAGCCGTACGGCGAATTCCCGTAGCCCGGCGGATTGAGCGGAAGGAGCTGCCACAGCCGGACGCCCGCGCTCTGCAGCCAGTCGAGAAAGGCGAACAGCGCGTCGCCGAAATCGCCGATCCCGAAGCGGCCTGGAAGGGAGGTCGGATGGAGGAGGATTCCCGCCGCGCGCCGGCCGTCATTGACAAACGGCACGGTCGGACGGCGTCTCACTGGTGCGCCTCCGGACTGATCGACAGCTTCTCGCCGAGGGCATCGAAATGCTGCAGCCATCGGTTCGCGGTCGAAGAGCCGTTGCCGGCGCTGGCTGCGATCACCGGGCGGATGATCTTCTTCATGCGGTAGTACTCATCCTGCGGCTTGCGCAGGTCGAGTTTCACCTCGGCGTCGCGCATCAGCGAGACGATAGCCTCCCAGCGCTGCAGCTTTTCGAGATCCTCCGGCTCCGCGGCGACCTCCTCGGCCGCGCGCCGCACGGCATCCTCCATCACCATCAGCGTGGTCTCATCGAGCGAGATACCCTCCTCGCGCGCTTCGCGCAGGAGAACTTCGACGTCAGTCAGGGGGATCTCTTCGCCTTCCAGCAGCCGGCGAAGCTGCATATTGATGTCGAACTCCGCCGCGGTACGCAGCACGCCCGGCAGCGGAACGCCGAGCGCGGCGTGAAAGCGCATCAGCGGGTCGTAGCGTTCGTGGAGCTGGCGGAACGTGCTCTCGGCATCGGCGAGCGTCGACTCGCAGAGCAGATTGAGAATGCGGCGCTGCTCGTCGCGAAACAAATCGCGGATCGAGAGCAGCGGCTCGGCGAAGTATTCGTCGAGGATGCGGATCACCAACGACACGCCGTTGACGCGCATGTCTTCGCTGAGTGCGTGCTTCATCGCCTCGTAGGCGTCGGCGGCGCCGGCCGGACGCACGCCGCCGGTCAGATCGGTGACCCCGAGGCGGATGACGGCGAATTCGAAGGAGGCCTCGTTGCGCGTGATCGTCGAGGTCACGGTGACACGACCGACAGCCATTTTCGAGCGGCCGGCGCGAAACGTCTCCAGATCGTCCTGCCGGGCGCGGTAGCAGTAGATATTCTCCTCGGCGGAGAAGGGGTCGAACAGCGAGGCCACCGCGTAGTGCGCGGCGACACGGCGCAGATCGACGCGGTCGATCTTCATCTCGCGCTCGTAGATCTGCCGCGCGTCGCCGACAAGGGGCAGATTGCTGCGCGCCGCGGCCACGCGCTGCAGAAATTCGAGCTCCAGCGCGCGCCCGGAGATTTTCTCCGCGAGCTGGATGACCCGCCCGGCATAGCGCAGCACCTGCACGGTCTCGATTCCGGAGACATCGTTGAAGAACCAGCCGCAGCTCGTGAACATGAGCATCGTGTTGCGCTGCATTTCCAGCAGCTCGAGCATTTGTGTAGAGGCCGCCCCTACAGCATGTCCGGCGAGAAAGCGATCCACGTTTTCCTCGGAGCGATCGAGGATCACGCTGATGTAATCGTCGCGTGCGGCCCACGGATCGGTGAGCAATCGTTTGCCGTGCTCTTCGAAGACCGCCACGCTCTGGTCGCGCAGCCAGTCGAACGCTTCGCGCAACGGGCCGCGCCACTTCTGGGTCCATCCGGCCGGCGCGCTGACGCTGCATCCGCAGTCGAGCTGCCAGCGGCCAACGCCGTGGCTGCAGCTCCACGATGTCCGCTCCACGATCTCCACTTCATTGGCCGGCGGATTCTCCGCGAGAAACTGGGCATAGCTGGCGATGCGCGCGAGCTTGCGCTCGTTGATGTAGTCGATGGCGTAGGCGAGGGCCATGTCGCCGAAGCGACGGTGATGGCCGAACGTTTCGCCGTCGGTTGCGATGTTGACGAGCTGCGCGTGCTCGCGCGACTCCGAGAATGCCGCCAGCAGCCGGTTCGCCAGGTCCTCGCCGCGCGCCAGGAGGTTCTCGAAGGCCACCGCGCGCGAGATCGGGCCGTCGTAGAAGAAGATGTCGATCGAGCGGTCCGAAGGAAGATGGCATCGATAGGGACGCGTCGGATCGACAGGGACTTCGTTCCAGGAGTGGCTTCCGATCGCGCGCCATCGTGCCGCTTGATGCGGTTCGAGAATGGTGAAGGCGATCCCCTCGGCGGCCAGCGCCTCGAGCGACGGAATGTCGACCGCCGTCTCCGGAAGCCACATCCCTTCCGGCTTCCGCCCGAAGCGATGCTCGAAGTCATGAATGCCCCAGCGGACCTGCGTCTGCCGGTCGCGCGCGTTCGCCAGCGGAAGGATCATGTGGTTGTAGGCCTGCGCAATCGCCGACCCGTGTCCGTCGAGACGGTCGCGGCTGGCGCGGTCGGCATCGATGATCGCCGCGTACGTGCCGGGCTCCTTCTGCTCCAGCCAGCTCAGCAGCGTCGGGCCGAAGTTGAAGCTGATCGAAGCGTAGTTGTTGATGATTTTCGTGATGTGGTCGCGCGCGTCGAGAATGCGCGATGAGGCATTCGGCTCGTAGCACTCGGCGGTGATCCGCTCGTTCCAGTCGTGATAGGGGTGCGCCGAGTCCTGAGTCTCCACCGCCTCCAGCCAGGGGTTCTCCCGGGGCGGCTGGTAGAAATGGCCGTGAATGCAGATACAACGCGCGCGCATGGCGGAGATGGATGGTAACCCAAGTGCGAAAATTGGAATGCAGGACGCAGAATGCAGAACGCAGAATGAAGAAATCGAAGGACTTCCGCCTCTGAGTTCTCAGTTCTGCATTCTGCGTTCTGCATTCAACTCCAGACGACGGCGGGCAGGCTGGCCGGCAACTCAGGGATGGACTCTCGAGTTCCGCATCCGCTGCTACGGAGCACAGGTAGCATACAGTCCGCTAAATGTTGACGTTCTCCGCCGAAACGCTGCGCGATTTCGAGCGGGCCACAGCGCTCGAATGGCTCGAGACCAACGGCCTCGGCGGTTGGGCCGGCGCATCGCTCTGCTTCACCAGCACGCGCCGCTATCACGGAATGCTGGTCACCGCTTCGCGCACGCGGGCCGAGCGAACCGTGGTCGTGGCCAAGCTCGACGAAACCGCAGCGGGAGTCGAGCTCGGGTGCAATCGCTATCCGGGCGTGATCCATCCGCGCGGCTTCGAGCATCTGCTCCGATTCGATCGCGGCGTCTTTCCGATATGGGAGTACGCCGTGCCCGGCGGGCGGCTGCGCAAGACGGTCGCCTGCCCGAATGGCGAGAACACGACCATCGTCCGTTACGAGCTGCTCGACGCGCGCGCGCCGATCGAGTTGCGCCTCCGGCCGTTCCTCGCCGGGCGTGACTCGCACTGGATGCTGCGCCGGCACGATGGTCCGCCGCCGGATGTGAACATCATCGTGCCCGGCGCGCGCTTCGAAGCCGCTCCCGACTGGTATTTCAACTTCGAATACGACCGCGAGCGCGAACGGGGCCTCGAATTTCATGAGGACCTCTTCACGCCGGGCGTCTGGGTCGTGCAGCTCGCCCCCGGCGCGCCGCTCGATGCCATTCTGACGACGGAGGAGCAGCCGCGCGGCTCGATCGAAAGCGAACGCGCGCGGCGCGAGGCGTTTAGCGCCGACCCGCTGCTGCTTGCCGCGGATCAATTTCTCATCGATCGCGAAGGCGACAATCGCGGCGTGATCGCCGGCTACCACTGGTTCACCGAGTGGGGCCGCGACACGATGATCTCGCTGCCCGGCCTTTGCCTGGCGACGCATCGATTCGCCGACGCCAAACGGATCCTGCGGCGCTGGCTGCGCGCGGCCGACGGAGGATTGATTCCGAATCGCTTCGTCGAGCACGGCGATCCCGAATACAACTCCGTCGATGCCGGACTGTGGCTTTTCATCGCCGTCTGGAAATATCTGCGAGCGACCGGCGATCATGCATTCGCACGCAGCGAAGCGATTCCCGTGCTGCTCGATTCGATTGTCGCATTGCAGCGGGGCACGCGCTTCGGCATTCGCGTCGATGCCGACGGCCTGCTGCGCGCCGCAGAGCCCGGTCTGGCGCTCACCTGGATGGATGCGCGAGTCGGGGAGATGGTGATCACGCCGCGCGAGGGGAAGCCGGTCGAGGTGAACGCGCTCTGGTACAACGCGCTGCGGATCGCCGCGGCGCTGACCGACGATGCCGATCTGCTGCAGCGCGCCGAGGCGACGCGCCGGGCGTTTCGCGAGCGGTTCTGGAACGAGCGCGCGGGCTGCTGCTTCGATGTCGTCGATTCCGACGACCCGTCGATCCGTCCGAACCAGTTGTTCGCCATCTCGCTTCCGTTTCCGCTGCTGCGCGGCGATCGCGCGGAGTCGCTGCTGCGCGTCTGCGAGCAGAAGCTGCTCACGCCCGTCGGACTGCGGACCCTCGCGCCCGACGACCCGCGATATTGCGGCCGGATCGAAGGCGATCAGGTCCGGCGCGACAGCGCCTATCATCAGGGCACCGTTTGGCCATGGCTCCTCGGTGCGTACATCAGCGCGGCGGTTCGCGTGCGGGGGGAGGCGGGACGGGAGGAGGGGCGGAGGCTGATCGGCAACATGCGACGGCATCTGGAGGAGGCGGGGGTGGGCACGATTTCGGAAGTGTTCGACGGCGATCCGCCGCACGCGCCGCGCGGCTGCATCGCGCAGGCGTGGAGCGTCGCCGAAGTGCTGCGGGCGATCGCGGAGGAACTGCATGGCCACAAAGAAGACGGAACGCGTCAACGTCTGGCTCACCGCTGATCAGGTGGCCTGGCTGAAGACGAAGGGGAACGCCTCGGAAACTGTCCGCGCGCTGGTCAACGAGGCCATGAACGCCACTTCTCCGAATCGGCTGGACAGTCAAGCGACAATCGGGGACTTCACATCGCGTACTCCAGCGAAGCGGTTGGCCAGATTTCGTCTTCGCGTTTCACGAACGCGACGAAGTCGGCCCGCTCAAGCAAAGCCACGTGGGGACGCTCCTGTCCAGTCGCCGCCGAATCGATCCAGGCTTCAGGTCATGGAGCTGCCGTTCCCAAGGCCGACCGCAAGCGCCGCCCAGCATTTCGGCGGCGGCAGTGGCGGATGGCGTAGCGCAGGACATCACGTCGTAGTGTGCCGACGGTCATTGCCCCAGGAGCGGAGCGCGGTCTTCACTCTCCGCGTATGGCTGCAGTTCCGGCAGTGATCGTCGATTTCCTCAGTGGCAAACGGATTGCCGTGGCGGGCGTTACTCGCGGCGGGCAGCAGCCGGCGAATGCCATCTTTCGGCGGCTGCGCGAAACGGGCCATGAGGCAATTCCGGTCAATCCGAACGCATCCGAGGTCGAGGGGGAGCGCTGCTATCCGAATCTCGAGTCGGTGCCCGGTGCGATCGACGGATTGATGGTGGTCACACATCCGGATGTCTCCGCAGATCTGGTGCGGCAGGCGAGCGAACGCGGCATCAAGCGGATCTGGTTCCATCGGTCGTTCGGCGACGGAAGCGTTTCCGATACGGCACTCCAGGAATGCGGCCGGCGCGGCATTCAGCCGATCGTCGGAGGGTGCCCGCTCATGTTCTGCGGCAACGTCGACGTCGCGCACCGCTGCTTCCGGTGGTGGTTCACGCGCACCGGTAAAGTGCCGCGTTAGGCGCTGCGGCGAACGTCAGAGGCGTTCCCCTTCGCCTTCAGCCAGACCGATTGCCCGATCGCATCCACATCGGCACGAACCATCCGTACGAAATCGCCCTCAGCGTGGTTCGCGCAGTTAATAGGTGAGCGCAGATGGCCGCTCGTCGCCTACCTTACGGAACCGTTTGAATGGTGTTGCCAAAACCGTGAATGGAACACTGGTAAGCGTAATTCTGAGCAGCTAATGGAACGGCGAAGGTGATGGTTCCGTTGGAAGTGTCGTTGTTGGTTACGCTGCCGGGAGGAGCGTCGAGAATCGCGAAGGGGTGAATGGATGATGTGTTGATTCGGAAAGTGTATGTCCGTCCTCTCGTGAGAGTAAGGACAGGATTTGAACCGGGAACACCGGAGAACGAGTAGAAGAAACCGGGAGAGGTAACGGTAAAATCCGGTCCTGCCGGAGCCTGGACGGCGATCGTCACGGTCGCCGACGAGCTGCCGCCGGCATTCTGAAGGACGTACACGAACGTGTCGCTGCCTGTGAAGCTTGTAGCGGGCTTGTAGCTGAAGCTTCCGTCCGCGTTGAGGCTGAGCGTTCCGCCCCGTGCCGTCGGAGTGCTGGCGCCGATCGAAGTTTGCTCGCTGCCCGCTAAAGGGCCATAGCTGACGATTGTCGCTCCATTGAGCGTGTCGTTGGCGAGGACGCCAGGCGCCGGTGCGTTGAGCGACGTCCCTTGAGGCGTAGTGAACGAATCAGGTAGCGCGACCGGCGGCGCAGCGGTGACCGTCAGTGTAACCGTGGTCGTTGAGCTTCCGCCGGAGTTCGCTAGAACGTACTTGAACGTGTCGACACCGGCGAAGCCCGGCGTCGGGCTGTAGATGAAGCTCCCATCGGAATTGAGATTGACCTCTGCGCCTTGGGCGGTTATCGCGCGGGCACCGATCGACGTTTGCTCCGTACCCGTTGAGGTGCCGTAGCTGGCGATCGTCGCGCCGTTCACGGTGTCATTGGCAAGCACGCCAGGCGCCGCCACGCTAAGGGGCGTACTCTGAGGCGTGACGAACGAATCGGGTGATGCAACAGGCGGAATGGTGCTGGGATGCCGGACCGCGCGGTGCCGTTCTGGCGCGATCAGAGAGGACGGTGCGCCGGTCTGGGTCGCAAAGTTCGAGTGGAGAGATGTGGCGAGCGGACTGGCCGCCGTAAAGAAGAGGACGAAAACTCTTGTCGCGATGCTCCACATCAAACAGTGCTTCTCGACGACGAACGCACCCGTACGGTGTGATTAAGGATAGCGCCGATTCCCAGGCGCTGAGCGTAGCCTTGGCAACATTTTCAAAAGTATTACTTGTGTTTCTTGCCGGAATCTTTCGAGGAAACAGATGCGGAAGTCACACTCAGGAGGTCGTCAGTTCGATCCCGATCTACTCCACCAATGCTTTCAGATAGTTACATGAAGACGCGGGCAGCGCAGCGCCGGCGGCGTGGGATTCACTCGATCATCGGCGGTTGTCCGATGATGTTCTGCGGCAACGTCGACGTCGCGCACTGCCGCATAAGTGTAGGGGCCGGCGTCCTCGCCGGCCCGGCGGGCGGGGACGCCCGCCGCTACACGAACCTGTTCAGAGGTTCCTTAGGGCGTCTGCGAGCGCGCGCTGCAGCGCGTCGCGGGTCTCGATCAGCTGCGCGATCACGCTGAGGGCGATCTCGTACGGATGGTTCGTGCCGATGTCGATGCCGATCGGACAGTGAAACGCGCGCTGCGCTTCCTCCGGCAACCCGGCGGCGGCGATGTCCCGCCGCAGGATGTTCGCCTTCGCGTCGCTGCCGATCACACCGAGGTACGGGAAGTGGCGCGTGCGGAGGATCTCGATCAGCACCGGGCTGTCCGTCGCATGGCCCATGCTCATCAGGATGACGAACGCGTCCTCCCGCAGCTTCTTCACCATCGACGGCATGTCCGGCGTCAGGATCGTGGTCAGCTTCGGAGACTTCGGCAGCTTCGCCAGCCACTCCTCGCGCGGATCGATGCAAATGATCGCGCAGTCAAAGTGCACCAATAATGTGATCAGCGCGTTGGCGACATGTCCCGCGCCGAAAATGACGATGCGCCAGCGGCCTGCGTTGTGCGACTCGAAGTAGAGCTTCACGATCCCGCCGCAGGTCATGCCCACGTCTTTCGCCAGGTTCCACTGCACGAAGCGCGTGCTCTCCGCGATTTCCCCGCGGAGCATCCGCTGCCCCTCGGCGATGGCCTTCGTTTCGACCCGGCCCCCGCCGACGGTGCCGAAATGCAAACCGCCGGATGTGACGATCATCTTCGCGCCGCGATCCTGCGGTACGCTTCCGGCCGTATCGACGACGGTGACCGTGACCAGCGGCGTCTCCGACGCCATCAGCTCGTTCAGCGCCTCGAAAAAGGTCGGCATCGTTCGATTGTAGATTCGTGGAGGCCCATATGAAAATCTCCAGCTCCGCATTTGCTGATGGTCAATCGATTCCGAAGAAGTACACCTGCGACGGCAACGACACCATCCCGCCGCTCGAGTTCGTGGGCCTTCCGGCGGAGACGAAGAGTCTCGCGCTGGTGATGGACGATCCCGACGCGCCGGGCGGCACGTTCGATCACTGGGTCGTCTGGAACATCCCGCCGGAAACGACCGCCATCGCCGAAGGGCGCGCGCCGAAGGGCGTCGCCG
>JBGPFD010000081.1:0-14124 GCA_041483175.1 Thermoanaerobaculia bacterium
ATCTCGGAAGAGGGACGGCCGGCTCGCGCCGAGCCATCCCGAAACAGACGCACGATCTGTTCCGGCTCCAGCTCTCCCTTGCAGGAACCACTCGGCGTGATCAGCGTCCCACCATCATCGAGACGCGCTGAGAGGTTGCCGTCCGTCGAGGTGAGGATTCCCTTCTCATCGAGACGTCGCGCGACACGGACGATGGTCTGTTTGAGGCGGTATTCGTTCATCGGATCTGCGCTAGCCCCCCGGGACTCTTCATATTCGGGCGGTCACTGTGAGCGGATCTTACCGTTTCTCGGCGAATCCATGTCCAACGGTTGCCGATCGATGTCGTTTACCGATGTTCGACCTCGATCAGCTCCACCAATCCGCTGGACGGTGGGCTACACCGGTTCACTTGAACCGTGCTGGTCGAGCCATTGAAGGAGCTCGCGAATGCTCCCGGTCGCGAGCGCCAGGCAGGTGTCGGCGGCGCCATAGTAGACATTGATGGAGTCGCCGTCCGGTCCGATCGTGTAGCCGCACGGAAACGTGACGTTGTCGACATCACCTCTCCGTTCGTACTCTTCCTCGGGGCCGAAGATCCACTCGTCGCCGCGCAGCTGACACTGATCCGGCTTGTCGCGATCGAACAGCGCCAGCCCGATGCGATACAGACTGCCGGATGCCGTGTTGCGCACGCCGTGATACAGCATCAGCCAGCCACGCTCCGTTTCGATCGGCGGAGGTGAGAGCCCTACCTTGTTCGCATCCCACCAGCCGCCCTTGCGCGCCTTCAGCATGATCTTGTGGCCGCCCCAGTTGCGCAGATCGGGCGAGTAGGAGATCCAGACGTGGGCGCCGGAGTCACTCATCGGGCGATGCAATAAGGCGAAATTGCCGTCGATGCGGCGCGGCAGCAGCGCGGCGTCCTTGTCGTCGGCCTGCATGATCAGTCCGCAGCGCTCGAAATGGACAAAGTCGTCCGTCAGGGCGAGCGACACGCCCGGGCCGCCTCGGCCGAACGCTGTGTACGCGATTGCGTATTTGCCGAGCTCCTCGACCCACGTGATCCGCGGGTCTTCGATGCCCCAAAGTTCCTCGGGATACTTGTCCGGCTCCGCGCGGAGGGTGGGTTGCGGATCGATCACCCAACCGGTGACGCCGTCCTTCGACCGCGCCGCGGACAGATGCGACAGGCCCCTGCGGTCCTCCACGCGACACAGCAGGAGCGTCGTGCCGTCGCGAAGCAGCGTGGCGCCGGCGTTGAACACTGCGTGAACAGGATAGGGCCAGTCGCTGGCCTTCAAAATGGGGTTGGCCGGATGGCGCCGCAGAAGAATCGGATACACCGCGTTCACCCCCTACCGCTGGTGCGCGACGACTTCGGCTCGCATCGCCGGCTCGACAGCGAGGACCTCGGTGATTCGGGCCGTCGTGCTGATGCGAATATCCTCGCTGCCGCGCATCTCCATCAACGCGAGCAGGAACGACAGCGTCGATTCCGCCCCTTCGTTTTCGTTGACACGATCGCTGTGCAGTCCGTCGCGGCAGCCGCCGGATCCCGCATGGTAGAGCGGCTGCTGCAAGTCGTTCTGACCGAGAAACCAGTCGAAGGCGCGTCGTGCCTCGCCGAGCCACCGGCGTTCACCCGTCGCGCGCGCCGCCTGAAGTGCCGCTGAGACCATGGCGTAGGCTTCGACCGGCTGTTGGTCGAATGGTGCGACAGATCCTCCCCGAGGAAAGAAGCCATTCGTACCGATTGGCGCAAAACAACCATCGGAGGCACCGTGACAGGTCAGCAGCCATTCCAGCGATCGCACTCCGGCCTTGATCATGTCGTCGGCGCCCATCCACGCGCCCGAGGCGATGAGCGCCTGGGGCAGATGTGCGTTGCAATACGTGACGCTGTCCTCGAACCAGGGCCACGACGGCGTCGCTGTGCGCGTGAGCAGATCATACAGGCGAGTGGCAATCGAGCGGCCGAACGCCTGTACGCTCGTTTCGCCTTCGCACGCGCGGAGGTACTCATCAACACCGAGGAGTACGAACGCCCATGCGCGCGGGCTGCTGAAGTGGGCAACCGCGGGAAGCCCGGCGTAGAACAGATCGCGGGCGAGGCTCGGCCGGCCCGGATCAGCGCTCCGGCCGACGACGGTTCCCAGCGCCCACAGCGCTCGCCCATGGCTGTCTTCCGATCCGCAGTCCTCGCGCCACTGGCGCTCGTACGACATGAAGTTGCGGAATCGCCCCAGGCCCGGATTGAATGCGTGGCTGATGAAGGCGAGATACCTCGACGCCAGCGTGCGAACGAGGCGGCCGTCCTCCCATCCCGCTTCCTGGAGCAGGGCAATGAGCATGAGCGCCCGCGCGTTGTCGTCGACGCAGTAGCCGTCGGCATAGCGTGGCACGCTGAAGAAGGCGTGCTGCAGCATCGCCGTGTCGTCGGTCATGCGCATGACGTGGTCGAGATTCACCTCGGGCAGCTCCGCGGACCGCGCCGCGAGTGTGAGGGCCGGCGATGCGGTACGCGTGCGTGCCTGCTGCTCGACGCGTGCCCGCTCGAATGTGCGTATGTACGAGGTCGCCACTTCCGGCCATCGCATGCTTCGGCCATGCGCGGCAGCGCGCGTGCGGAGCGCGAGGCGTTTCGCGTCGTCGCCCAGGAGATCGATGACTTCCGTGGCGATGGCGGCAGCGTCGCGCCAAGGTACCAGAATGCCGCGACCCTCGGCGAGCAGCTCCCGCGCGTACTCGTACGGCGTGGAGATGACCGCCTTTCCGGCACCGACGGCGTACGCCAGTGTGCCGGAAGTGATCTGCGCCGGATTGAGGTACGGCGTGATGTAGATGTCCGCCGCCGCCAGGAATTCCGTCAGCTCTTCCTGGCTCACGAACCGATTGTGAAAGATGACGTTCCCGTCCACTCCGAGCTGCTGCGCGCGCCGCTCGAGCATCAGGCGATAGGTCTCGCCGTCGTGCTCCTTCACGTGCGGATGTGTAGCGCCGAGGACGATGTAGACGGCGTCGGGGTATCGCGCCACGATGGCCGGCAAGGCGTCGATCACGTACTCGATCCCCTTGTCGGGCGAAAGCAGGCCGAACGTGAGGATGACCGGTCTGCCGGCGACGCCGAGCCGCCGTTTGCTGCCGGTGAAAGGCACCGACGGAATGCCATGAGGAATGATGTCGATCTTCTCTCCGGGCACACGATGAACGGTGCCCAGCAACGCCGCACCATGCTCGGTCATGACCACGATCCGATCCGACAGCTCCGTCAGCTCGTCCATCACCCTGCGCTGCATGATGCTGGGCTTCGATAGAATCGTGTGCAGCGTCGTCACGATAGGCATGCGCACCTGCCGCATGAGCGACAGAACGTGCCTTCCCGCCTTGCCGCCGAAGATGCCGTACTCGTGCTGGATCGACAGAACGTCAATGGCGCTGACGTTCAGGTAATCGGCAGCCCGCCTGTACGAAGCGATGTCGCTCTCGGCGATCTCGAACCGCACGCGCGAGGGGTACTGGTGCCGATATCCGGCGTCGTTCATGGCCAGAACCAGGCACTCGATGGCCTGCGCACTGAGTGCGTCGGCGAGGTCCGTGGTGAACGTCGCGATCCCGCATTGACGAGGAAGGTGATTGCCGAGCAAAGCGACACGGTGGGTGGGTTCGAGCTGGTTCGTGTCAGTCAAGGAGTCTCTCTGTTTACGGCGCGATCGCCGGTCCGCGATGAAGGCTTCGTGTGAGGCGAACGCCCGTTGATCCCGTCTCAACCTGCATCTGAACGCCGTCGGTCCCTTGCGAAATCATGATCCGCTGTCCCTTGCCGAGCTGCGATTCTCGGTGCTCGAAGGCTTCCTGAAGGGCACTGGACGTCGATGTCGGCGCCGTGGACACGTCCGCGGCAAGGGTGGTTCTTGCATCGAGCAGGATCGAGTCAGCTCCCGGGTGATCATCAATCGATCCCTCGTGGACGATGGCAACCCTCGCCCGATGAGCGGATGGCGAATCGGATGAGAGGACACGAGGCTCGAACAAGTTGCCCGAGGCACCGGAATGGGCGGGGCGCCATTGGGACCAGATCGAGAGAAGGATGAAGGCAGCAACGAGCGCGATGCCGGTGATGGCCGCATTCTTCAGCGTCAGGTAGCGCCTGCTGCGCCTGCGTTCCGGGAAGATCATGGTCATTGGCTGACAGGCTGCTTGATGCACGCTTGTACGGTGGTCACGAGCGCCGATCCATCAAATGGCTTGTGGACGACGGCAAAGACGAGGTCGGACCACGGATCGGTGATCCCGCTTCCGCTTCCAGTCACCAGAATCACTCTTCCGAGGAGCGATGGGTGCTGGTCGCGCAGGTTTCTCAGGACGGTCAAACCTCCGTCGTGCGGCATCATCAGGTCGAGCAGGAGTCCATCGTATCGATCGCTCTTGGTCGCGATTCTGGCGATCACAGCACGCCCGTTCCCAAAGAGCTCGACTTTGACATGGAGCGGCCTCAAGAGCTTCTCAACGAGTTTGTGCATCGAAGTGTCGTCTTCGAGCAGCAGGATGCGTTTGCGGCCGAATGGCCACAGTGGCGCGATGCGCTGCAACAGTTGCACAAGCCGCCCTGGCGGCTGAGGCACGATTTCTTTCGCGCGCAGTTTCTTCGGCGCGCGAGATTCGCTCGGCAACGGAGACTTTTTCGTTGCTCCCGTTTTCCGCGCCCGTTTGACAGCGGCCGCGCGCATCAGAGCACCGCCGCCGTCATGCAGTCGGTGGTGGCGCCACGCATCGGGACCATGGCGCCAATCTGATAGACCCGCAGCAGAAACAGCGCGGCCTCGAAGCGGCGTACCGGCTTGCGGTTCATTTTATTTGGACCTCCGATCCATCAGGAGCGGATCGCGTGCCATTCACAGAACGCCAAGCCTCGCAATGGCTTAGCTCAAGTGGCGGGATTCGAGTTACTGCCCGTCTGAGATCCTTATGCGGCGGCCTGGGCGAGGACGTTTGGATGCTCCAGGCACGTTGTCACGGCCGTCAGAAGAGCATCGAGATCGAACGGTTTCCTGAGCACTGCAGAGACGCGCTTGTCGATGACATCGGCTGTCATTGTGGGACTGTTGCTTGCGCTGACGACGATCATCGGGATCCGCTGCAGCGACGGGTCGGCGGCTCGCTCGCGCAAAACATCCCAGCCGGATACTTCGGGCATCATCAGATCCATGACCACGACATCAGCATTGCCGGCTCGCATTTCCGTAAGCGCCTCCCTCCCGTTGCATGCTTCCAGCAATTGAAAGCCCTGGTGCCGCAGAAACGTAGCGAGCAAGAGTCGAATGTTTGGATCGTCATCGACGACCAGGACGCGGCGGTTACCCGGGAGACCCATTTCTTATCCCTCTCTGATCCTGAAGGCAGGCGACCATAACAACGCGGCTCTCGTGCCAACGAAGTCGCAGGGTTCAAACGATCGGAATTGCGGTTCGATCACTCTGACAGATCGGTTCGCCGGAGAGACGAGAGGACAACCCATTGTTTCTGGAGTTCGAAACGTTCCGTGTCCGCGGGCCAGATATTGAGCGGCAGATAGAAGGTGCCATCGCCGGAGGCGCGTGCTTTCCTGATCAGCTCGGTCAGGCTTCCGCAGCATCCACCGCTGCGACGCACCAGGTTCCGTTCGAAGTGCTCGCCGGTGCGCTCTGCAACGCCTGCATACACACGGATCTCGTCAAAGCGTTGGTTTACAAGCATGAACAGGGACAATGCAAGATGGCCGCCGCATTCACGCGAAAGTGGCGTACCGCGCTGGCCATGCCGCGCGATCCGTCGATCCGCTCTGCACAAGTGCACCCCTCCGCGTGCAGGGGCCGGCGTCCCCGCCGGCCCGGCGGGCGAGGACGCCCGCCGCTACACGAAGCGGTTATGCAGAGGTTCCTTAGGTCTCTGACGATTCGTCGTCCTGGCCCGGTACTCGCGAACGCCGGCCTGACTTTACCCTCGGACCGGTGGCGACCTGCGTTGCTTCCGGAAAGGCCAACGGCAGTGTCATGGTGAACGTCGATCCCTGACTGAGCCCCGGGCTTTCGGCGCGCACCGTTCCGCCGTGGAGTTTCACGATCTGCGAAACGATCGCCAGGCCGATTCCCAGTCCCGGCGAATGCCCCTCGGTGTCCTCGCCCTGACGGAATAGCTCGAAGACATGCGCAAGGAACTCCGTGCTGATTCCCGCGCCCGTGTCGTGTACCGAGAGGCGGGCATCATTCCCCTCGCGGTCGAGGCGAATTTCGATTGAGCCCTGCGGCGGCGTGAACTTGATGGCGTTGCTCAGCATGTTCCAGGCGACCTGCAGCAGTCGCACGGAGTCTCCGACCACCATGGCCGGCGACAGCGCAATTTCCGACACCACCTGCATTCCTTTCAGAGAGGCACTCACTCGCGTCATGTCGATCGCAGAGCGGATCACGTTGGCGAGGTCGACCTGGCCCATGTCCATGCGCAGCTTCTGCTCTCGAATTCGCGACAGGTCGAGGAGGTCCTCGATAAAGACGCGCAGCAGGTTCGCGCTCTGCTCGACCTGAGTGAACGCTTCCTCGCTCATGTTTGGAGCTTGCTTGGCCAACTGCACCCATCCGAGGATGGAGGTGAGGGGCGTTCGGAGCTCGTGAGCGACCGTTCCCAGGAAGGCGTCCTTGTAGCGGTTGGCGCCTTCGGCTTCACGGAAGAGCAGCGCGGTGTCGATTGCGGTCGCCGCGCGTCGCGCCAGCTCTTCCGCGAGCTGCAAATCGACGAGCTCGTACCGCCGACGCGATGAGGCGAATGTCGTCGTGCCCAGGATGTTTCCGCGCACAATGAGCGGGACGCTGATCAGCGACTTGACACCGAGCGCGTCGATGAGCTGGGTGATCTTTGCGTTCGGTCGCAGATCGGTGAGCTTCGATTCGGCGATGTCAGAGAGAAGCACCGAGCTGCGCCGTCGCAGCGCCTCCGGTGCGCCCGGGGCGCTGTCGGGCTCACTGAATGCGGCTTCCTGGAACTGCAGCGCGAGGTCGCGCATGACCGGATTGGCGTGAGTGACCGTGAGGTGCCGGATCGTCCCATCGTCATTCACCAGGTCGACCGCACACCAGTCGGAAAATTCGGCGGTCGAAAGGCGAGTCAGCGACTCGAGCGTGGTTGCATAATCGAGTGACGACGCCAATAGAACGCTCGCGCCGGCCAGCATTTTGGCGTTTGTGGCCGCCCTCTCCGCGGTGAGCACGCTCCGCTTGAATGCATCGATGTCCACCAGGGCGACGATCGCGCCGTCGATGTCTCCATCACTGGTTCGATACGGCCGGATGCGTGCCAGGCGCCAGCGCCCGCCCGCTTCTTCGATCTCGATGTCCGCTTCAGTACGGGATTGGATCACGTCGTTCACCAGTCGATCGAGAATGGCAATGTCGATTCTTGACGATTTGGCTTCCACCAGGAGGCAGCCCGCAGAATCCGTGTCGAGATTGAGCAGCGTGCGCGCGGTGGTGTTGAATCGGCGAATGCGCGAGTCGACTCCGACGAACAGAATGGGGATCTCCACCGCCGCGAGGAGGTTCTCCAGATCGTCATTCATCCTGGTCAGCGTCAAATTCCGGGTACTGAGCTCGTCGTTGAGCGTGCCCAGCTCCTCGTTTGCCGACTGCAGCTCCTCTTTTGCCGTCTCCAGTTCTTCATTCGTGCTTCGCAGCTCCTCGTCGCTCGACTGCGCTGCCTCCGCGGCTGCGGTCGCCTCGTCTGCGAGCCGCTCGCGATCCTCAACTACTGCTGCGAGCGTCTGACGCAGCGCAAGAGTCTCGCTCTGTTTATCTGCATGCTTGGCGCGGCCGCGGCGTCCCTTCGGTTTGCGCCCGGACGCGGCCCCGCGGTCATGGAACAAAATCCAGTACAGATCCGGCCCGGAGTCGCCGGGCGAATAGGGAACGACCTCGAAAACGATCCGGCGTCCTTTCACGCCGTCCGTCACGATGGTGTCCTTGCTCCTGACCGGGACGCCTTCGCGGACGGCGCTGCGGACTGCCGGCCGCAACGCGGCCAGTACCTCGCGATGCCGGATGAGGTGGAACACGTTGAACGTCGCTTCTCCGGCGATGAGAGTCAGATAGGCGCTGACATCTCCGCGGAATCGAATGATCTCCATCTGGTCGTTGATGAGCACCCCGCAGGGAGCGAGGTGCGTCACCAGAAAGCTGTCCGCGCGGTCGTGGGCGTTCGTCTCCGCGGAGCCCTTCACATTCGGAGATGCGCTGACAGATGACCGACGCGTTTTCGGCACGAAATCGAGATTCGCACGCATTCTTCCGGATGACACCTTCCGGTAAATCACCGGCTTCGTTCCGAACGGCCTGAACAGGTTCGTCGAGCTGCGTAGATTCTCGGACGTCCCCAGCATCAGGAAACCGTCGGGCACGAGCGCGTAATGAAGCAGCGAGATCGCTTTCTTCTGCGAAGAGAGGTCGAAGTAGATCAGGACGTTGCAGCACGTCACCAGGTCGATCCTCGAGTACGGCGGATCCCGCGTCACGTCCTGCCTGGCGAACACACAGAGCTCGCGGACCTTCTTCGAGATCTTGTAGCCGCCGGTTGCCTCGGAAAAGAATCGCTTCAACTGCGCCGTCGATACGTTGGCGCTCATCTTCTCGCCGTAGAAAGCCGCCCGCGCCTTCTCCAGCGCCTTCTCATTGATATCGGTCCCGTAGATGAGGATCTTTGGCGCATCGGTACGTTCATCGAAAAATTCGAGAAGACTGATCGCCAGGGAATACACCTCTTCGCCGGTTGAGCAGCCGGCCACCCAGATGCGGATCGTGTCGTTCGGCCCCTTGTTCTTCACCAGCTCGGGATAAACGTTCTTCTTCAGTGCCTCGTACCGTTCCGGTTCGCGAAAGAAGGACGTTACGCCGATCAGCAAATCCTGGTAGAGAGTTTCGAGCTCGAGGGTGTTGCCCTGCAGAGACTCGGCGTAGCCGCTCAGACCGGGAAATCCGCCGAGGAGAACACGACGCAGGACGCGCCGCTGAACACTCGATTGCTTGAACAGACGGAAATCGGTCTGGTACTGCTTTCGCAGCAACAGCAGGATGCGCTCGAGTGCTTCGGCATTTTCACCAACTTTCGGAACGGCGTCTGCCTCGGTTGCCGGCACGTCGTACTGCTGCGCGACGCGCACGAGCTGTTGGGCGATTTCTCGTGGCGGCAGAATGAGGTCGGCTGCGGCCGCCGCCGCTCGCGGCATGGCATCAAACTTTGCGCTCTCGGCGTTCTGGGCGAACGTGATTCCTCCGGCATCCCGGATTGCCTGCAGGCCCGCCGAGCCGTCAGCGTCGGCACCCGAGAGCACCACACCGATCGCGCGGCTCGCCTGATCGGTTGCCAGAGAGCGGAAAAAATTGTCGAGCGGCCGATGAGGCACCTCGGATGTGCGCGGGGCGAGACGGAGAATCCCTTTCGAGATCGTCATCTCCCGGTCGGGTGGGATGACATACACATGATCGCGCTCGATGCGCATGCCCTCCGTGACCTGCTGCACCGGAATCGTCGCCGCCCGGTTCAGGATCTCCGCCAGCATGCTCTCGTGATGCGGGTCGAGGTGTTGGACGAGCACGAACGCCAACCCGGTTTGCGCCGGGATCCCCGAAAGGAGATCGATGAAGGCGTCGAGGCCTCCGGCTGAGGCTCCCACCGCGACGACGCGAGCTGCGGCAATCGCCAGCTCCGCCTTGCGCGTCTTTTCGCGTTCAGGTGGATTCTTCTTCTGCGGAGATGACTTCAGTCTGGCCATTGAGGCCCTCCTTCACGGGCGGCCCGTCTGGAGGGGTGGAGGTGTCAAAACGAGCGCAGTCATGGCCGATTACCGCTATAAAGATAAAGGTTGTCGCGACCTGCCGATTCAGGCGCGTACTACTTGTGTGCCAGCATACCGCAATTCTGACTGGCGTCGAAACCCCGCCCTCGACCAGGCGATCGCAGCCCTGTCAGCCGGCTTTTCGTCGATGCGCGGGCGCTGTGGTCGTGGATTTGGCGCGACAATTCATCGGCGGGCTCGTCGCTTCGCCTGGTTTCGTCCGCGATGCTGCCGGGCGATCACGGCCGCGCCAGATCGAAGTGAACTTCCTTCACCCCGTCGATTCTGCTGAGGATTTGGACGGCCAAACTGGCCTGGGCATCCCCATCAACGCTGCCCGTGACGCGTATGGCGCCGCGGTTTGACTCCACACGAAACCTGCAGCCCGCGAGGGCCCGCTCGAGCTCCAGACGTCGCTGGCCCGTATACACGATTGCCGCATCGGCTGTCACATCATCGCGGACGACGATGAGATTCGCGATGCGACGGTATCCAAGCGTCATGGCGACGCGTCCCGCCTCTTCGGCCCTGGTTCTGTCGCTGGTTTTGCCGCGGATCACGACGATATCGCTGATCTGCGACACGGCCAGCCCGTCGATGACCAGACCGGTCTTGATAAATGCAGGGGTAAGGTCAATAACGTCCGTCTGTGCAAACGCGGCAAACGGAAAAACGATCGTCGCCACGACCAGACTCAACAGCGTTGAGCGAAATGAAGGTAGGGTAGGGTGGCTCATGGTATGCGAACCTCTCACTGATGACAGAGCGGATCGTGTGCCATGGCGTCTTCCATTGTTGGTTACTCTTGTTGGTTACTCTTTGTTTCGCACAAGTAGCAGCAGCGCGCTGGCCGAGCTGGCGACAATCGCTGAAGCCTGGGCCCAGACCGGCACGGTGCCGGGCCGTTCCGGCCGTAATGAGCGGAGTGCGCGCGTTTCGCGCCGATGCCTCGTATTTCTCCATACCAACGCGCCAACACCGGCCAGCGTGGTCGCGATGCCGAGGAGCATCGCGTTTCGAGGAGCATGAGTGACGTTGCGATTCATTGTGGACCTCCAGTCCGTAATGGCCGGCAGCGCCGAAAAGCGAGCCGGCCTTCGTAAAAGCGTGTCTTCAGTGCGAACTCCGCACGGCAGCGGTTGCTGACCGAACCGCCGTTAGCGTCGGAGTATCGAGCGGCTCATGTGCGTCTCGGCACGACGAGCAGCAGTACGCCGGCGACAATCGCGCCGATGCCCGCCCAAAGCGGGATGTTGACCGTCTGCTTTTCGTTCACAGTCAGGTCGAGCGGGCCAATCTTCGCCTCGTGCGTTGCCTTGGTGTACGTGAATTTCCCATACACCAGTCCGACGATGCCGGCGATGATCAATACGATGGCCACAACCTTGAGGGCGCTCACGACGAAAACCTGCGCCCGGTCCGGCGGCCGGTGAAGAGTCGCACCACAAAGAGAAGGAGCACCGCGCCGGCGAAGGCGATGATCACGCTGCCCGCCAGCCCGCCGCCGAGTTCCACTCCGACCGCCCGGAAGAGGGTGCCCCCGATGAATGCGCCGATGACGCCGACGATGATGTCACCGAGGAGACCGAAGCCACTGCCTTTCATGAATTGGCCGGCAAGCCAGCCGGCGATCGCGCCGATCACAACGAACCAAAGTAATTCCATGGAGTCCTTCTTTCTCGAAGTTTGTACGACAGCGGTTGGTCAGCAAAGCGTTAGTCACGCACCCACGGCTGCTGCGTGACAGAGCTGACCTTCCGGTCCGTGAAGGCGATCCAGGTCATCACCTTGTCGTTGTAATTGGTGATGTAGCCCCATGACTCATTCAGGCCGTCGACGGTGCGGCGCTCCGCGTCGTGACGCATGATGGCGCGCACGTCGGTCAGTGTCTGTCCCGTATGGATCTGGCCGATCACGGTTTGATTGAAGAGGGCGTTACCGCAGGCCTGTGCATCGCGGTGGTCGCGGTGGCAGGGGCGGATCGTTCCCGCTTCGTTCATGCGACCGGGCGGGAGGGCCACGTTCATTGCAGACGTACAGCCTGCGAGCGTCAGTGCGGAGACCGAAATTGCGAGGAGTGTCTTCTTCATTTGCAGCCTTTCTTGATGCGCATCAGTAGCTCGAAACTCCGGCGGCCATGCAGCAGAACGTCGCTTGTCGCCGGACGGAATCGCAATCGTGGTGATTCAGAGGGTTTCGGACCGAGCTGCGCCGGGATGGCCGCTCTTGTCGTAGTTCGGGATCTTGACGAATCATAGTCATTGACGGCCTTTTCGTTGCGCCGCCGGTTTTGATTTGCGTGGATGCTTATCGGCCGGCCTCTGCGCCGGCGGCAGCCGCGTCGCCGCGGTTACGTCTTCCGTGAGCAGGACGATTCTTCCGACGATCGTGGCCACGCGGGGGAGAAACTCGGGCCTGACGGCCGCCAGACGATCGATGAGCGGCTTCAGATGGCCGATGTCGCCGAGGTCGTTCGGAAGGAGATTGCCCGGCTTTTCGCCGAGAGCTTCAGCGATGCTGACGAAATCCTTGACGTAGAGCCCGCGCTGATTCGCTTCCAGCCTGGCGAGCTGCGCCGGAGAGATCCCCACGCTCCTGGCCACCTCGGCCTGGACTCGACCTTTCGATTCACGGAGTTGCCGCAGGATTCGACCGTACATGCCAGCGACAGGCTGCACGTTACTTGCCAATCTGGCAATGGCGAGACAACCTATTGCCAAATCGGCAATGCCATCCCTGGCTGAGCCTGGTTAGGAGGGCCGAGAAGGATTCCGAAATTGCGGGCCGAATTGATCGAATTGGAGATATAGTCAAACTTGGTTGCCGGAATGCCTCGAGAAATGAGTCGTTCCTGGCATCGGGATCGTAGCCGTTGGTCGGTACTTCGCAGAGTTTAATGCCGGCGTTCAGCACAGGGACTGAGTGCCGCGATCAGTCGTCTTGAAAGGGGTCTTCAAATGCAACGAATGCACTTCCGTCTCATCGGCGTGGGGTTCTTGGCGCTTCTTTGCGTCTATCCGGCACTGGGCGCGGCGACGCAACCCCCTCTGGGTGCTAGCCTCCCGCAATTCGGAGTGCTGGCGGGCGCGGGCGTTACCGGATCCACGGGAACGGGCACTACCGTGAACGGAGATGTGGGTTCCGGGATTGGCACGGTCACGAACTTCCCACCTTCAAGTACTGTTGCACCCTTCATCGTTAGCCCTGCAGCTGCGGTGGTGGGCCAGGCTCTCATCGACGCCAGAGCCGCGTGGGTCGACATGGGCACTCAAGGAACATTACCCGGCGCGATCGCGCTGGGTGCGCAACTCGATGGAGTGACACTCACAAGCGGCGTCTACACTTTTTCCTCGTCGGCCGACCTGGCAGCCACTGGAACGCTGACCCTCAACGGACCCGGCATCTTCATCTTCGACGTGGGCAGCTCGCTCACCGCGAATGTCGGCTCGAAGGTCGTGGGTACCGCCAACCCCTGCAACATTTATTGGCGGATGGGAATCAACGGCTCGGCGGTGCTCGACGGAAACAACTTCTGGGGAACTGTCATCGCGGATCAGAGCGTCACGGTCTCATCCGCCGACACTCTGACCGGGAGAGCGGTGGGGATCGTCGCCGCGGTGACGATGTCGGGCTCTGGCGGTAACACCATCGGAGGATGCACCGCCGGCGCCGTCGTGCCGCCTCCGGCAGGGCTGGCTTGCGTAGCCGTCCTCACGGCCAGCGGCGCGCCCGGAACAGAAACCGTGACTCTGGCCGCCCCTGCACCGGCTGGCGGTACAGTTGTCACTCTGACATCGTCGGCTCCGGGCACGGCATCCGTTCCCTTCAGCGTCGTCGTTCCGGCCGGCGCCACGTCCGTCACGTTTACGGTAACGCCCGGCGCCACGCCGGGATCCGTAACGATCACTGCGACGACCTCTGGTGGTTCGGTCATATGCGCGTTCTTCGTCGCTGGAGCGGGGGCCGCACCCGCCTCGGGCGGGCCGACGCTCGATTCGGTCGGCCTGGCGATCCTTCTGGTGCTGCTCGCGGTGGCCGGTCTGTTCGCCGTCCATCGCTTCAGTTCGTAGCTCCGCGTCTCGACGCCACAATGGGAATCGGAACACCGCGGAAATCGGGCCTTCTCTTCGTGGCCCGGTTTCTCGCGGCGCTGATCGTTTTCTATGTCCTCGGTGCTCTCGGCCCGGTGAATGATTACGTCGTCGTCCCGTTTACCGAGCTCGTCGTCAGTGCATCGGCCTTTCTTCTGCGAAGCGTTCATCAATCGATCGACGTCGTCGGAACCG
>JBGPFD010000082.1:0-14098 GCA_041483175.1 Thermoanaerobaculia bacterium
GAAATCCATATCCCCCACGCCCAGTCGCTGAAGGAAAAGCGGATGGTCGTTCGCAGTTTGCGGGACAGGCTGCGGAGCCGGTTCGACGCCTGTGCGAATGAGGTGGCCCTGCAGGACCTGCATCAGCGCGCGCGGCTCGCGGTTTCGTTTCTTACGGCGGACGGCGCCGCGGCCGACAGCATCCTCAATAAAATTCAGGCCTTCGTCGATTCGAACAGCGACGGCATGCTGACTGGCTGGACGAGCGAGAAGCTCGATTTCGACGAAACCGTTGCCCTGACCTGAGAGGCCTCAGCGAAGTGCCAGGATCAACAGTTCATCGCGTTCCTCGGTGATCACCAACAGCTCCGCGCGACCGTTGTGGCGCAGATCCGCAATTGCCACGTTGTGCGGCTCGTGCATGACCGCGACCGTTGGGCCGGGCCGCGGTCCACTCCGCGATCCGTAGACCACGCTGACGGTATCGTCAGCGGCGTTGATGAATGCCGCGTCGACGAAGCCGTCGCCGTTGAGATCCCCGCTGGCGATACGCAAGCAGCCGTGTCCAATGGCCAGGCGTTCGGGAAACGAAGTGAAATGCCGCCCACCGTCATTGCGCACCCACGTCGGACCGTCTCGCGAGGTGTCGCTGATATGGCCGGAATAGTTGGCCACCAGGATGTCCGGCCGTCCGTCGCCATTCACGTCGGCGACCGCAATCATGAATGGAGTCGGGCCGGCGACGATCGGGGATTGCGCCGCGTGTTGGAAGTGCCCGTGACCGTCGCCGAAGAGAATCGATACGGTTTCGAACCCGAAATTCGTGATGACCAGGTCGGCGTGACCGTCGCCATCCAGATCGGTGGCCACGATGTTGATGTACGGCTTGCGGCCGATTTCGATCGGTGTGCCGGGAGTCTGCCATCCGCTGTGACCATCGGCGAGAAGCAGCGTCAGCCTGTTCTCGGCCCAACTGTCGGTGATCAGGTCGGCATGCCCGTCGCCGTTGACATCCGCGACCGCGACGGTGTGCGGATGCGGATTCGAGTGGACCTGCACCGGACGTGACGTGAAGCGACTACCGCCTTCATTGTGCAACACCGTCAGAAAGTCGGTGGCGTGATTCGCCACGACCAGATCGATGCGACCGTCACCGTCGATGTCCGCGGCAATCATCTGTGTCGGATTCGCGCCGCATCGCGCATCTTGCGGCATGGGACGCAACCCCCCGTGCCCGTCACCAGCGAGCACGAGGAGCTGCTCGCGATTTCCGCAAAGGGCCACATCGATGTGGCCGTCGCTATCGAAATCGGCAGTGGCCACGGTCTGGGGACGAAATCCGCGTGGAAGCGGCACATGAACAGCCGCGGCGTTGCCCGGGAATGCATGGGCGCGCGTGCAGGCAGGCAGCACTCCCATCGCCAGCAGCGCGAGAAATTGCAGTCGAATCATCATGGTGGGAAGGACGCGACCTCGGTCCGGACCATCTGTACCACAGATCCGCGGTGGTTCGACTGCCTCAAGGCCAGCGGGGTGAGGGCCATCAAAAGAAAGAAAAGAGGGATGCTGCCGGGCTCCTGAGTTGTTATGCTCGCGTAGAATGCGCAAGACCCGCAGAACCTCACGCGTGGGCGAGACCCTGCGCGCCGCGATCGTCGACGTCTTTCGCCACGATCTCAAAGACGATCGCCTGACGATGGTGACCGTCACCGGCGTGGACATCAGTCCCGATCTTCATTTCGCCCGTGTCTTCGTCAGCGGTCTCAACGAAGACAGCACGAAGCAGATTGCGAAGGAGCTAAATGCCCAGGGCGGGAAGATCCGCCATTTTCTCGGCCAGCGGATCCATCTTCGCTACACTCCCGAGCTCGACTTTCGGTACGACGAGACCGCGGCGCGGGCCGGGCGCATCGAGCAGTTGCTGAGCGATATCAAGAACGATGACCACTCCTGACAGCGCAGCACGCGAAGTAGCGGAACGCATCCGCGGCGGTCGTACTTTTCTAATCACCTCGCATCGCAATCCGGACGGCGACGCGCTCGGCAGCGGCCTGGGACTGCAGCGCCTGATTCGCCATCTCGGAAAGTCGGCCGTTATGCAGGTGCGCGACGGCTTCCATCCCGCGCTGGCCAACATCCCGGGCGCCGGCGATGTATCGATCACCGATTCGCTGCCGGCCGGCTACCCGACCGGCTTCGACGCGGTCTTCACCATGGAGTGTCCCGAAGTGGAGCGGACCGGCTATCCGGTTCTGCCCGGCCCGGTGGTGAACATCGATCATCACCTGGGAAACCAGATGTACGGCGAGATCAACTACCTCGATCTCGAAGCGCCGTCGGTGGGCGAGATGGTCCTGCAGCTCAACCGGCATTATCTTCGCGTGCCGCTCGACCGCGAGGCCGCGACGGCGCTCTACGTTTCGCTGGCTACGGACACCGGATTTTTCCGTTATCACAACACCACGCTGCGCGCGTTCGAGGCCGCCGCGGAGCTCGTCCGCGCCGGCGTGGTTCCCGGCGACGTCTCGCTGTGGATCAACGAGAGCAACTCCCGCGGCTCGATCAAACTCCTCGGCCTCTGCCTCGGCACGCTGCAGGTAACCGACGACGGCAAGATCGCCACCATGGAGCTGCCGACGCGCTTCTTCGTTGAGGCGGGGGCCTCACCGGAAGAGACGGAGGGAATCGTGAACTACGGCCGTACCATCGCCGGCGTCCTGGCCTCGGCGCTGCTGAAGGAAGTCGATGAAAAGTCCACGCGCGTCTCCATGCGCGCCAAGCCCGGCGTCGACGTCCAGGCCGTTGCCTCGATGTTCGGCGGCGGGGGACATAAAGCGGCGGCGGGGTGCACGATGCCGCTTCCGCTGAGCGAAGCGAGACGGAAGCTGATTTCCATCCTGGAGGGAAGCGTTAACAGTTAACAGTCAACAGTTAACAGGCCGCCCGCCCCCTTCTGTTAACCGTTAACTGATAACTGTTAACTCGTATGGAATCGAAGCCCAAAATCGACGGCGTCGCACTGATCGACAAGATCACAGGCATCACCTCTCACGACGTGGTGGAGAAGTTTCGCCGCCGCGCGCACGTGAAGAAGGTCGGGCACACCGGGACGCTCGATCCGCTGGCCACCGGCCTGCTGGTCCTCTGTGTCGGCAAGGCGACGCGGCTGCAGGCATATCTGATGGGGATGGAAAAGACGTACGAGGGGACCATTCAGTTCGGATGGGCCACCGACTCGTACGATGCGACCGGCACGCCGGCATCGGAACCACGCGAGGTCAACGTGGAGCACATTGACTTCGCGCCGCTGGTGGCGCGATTTGTCGGCGAGATGGAGCAGATGCCGCCGCAGTTCTCGGCGAAAAAGGTGCAGGGCGTCCGCGCTTACGAGCTGGCGCGGAAGGGAGAGATCGCGGCGCTGACGCCGAAGCACGTGACGGTCTACGAATTCGAGATCCTCGGTGTGAGCGGGTCGACGGTCCGCTTCCGCGTCCGCTCCTCGGCAGGCACCTACGTCCGTTCGCTGGCCCACGAGCTCGGCGCGGCCGCCGGAGTGCCGGCGCATCTGAAGGATCTTCGGCGCACGGCGATCGGAAAGTTCCTTGTCGCCGATGCGTTGCCATTCGACCGGCTCGAATCATCGCCTGTTGACGAGCTGCTGCAGCGCCCCCACTTTCAATCGCTTTCCGATGTCGATCTCCCGCTCGAGAAGCTGCGCATCGACTGGTCGCAACAGGGGAAGATGATGCGCGGGCAGGGGGTGATCATGACGCCCTCCGTGCCTGTGCGGAAGGGCGACCTGCTGGCCCTCGGCAACCCGCACGACCAACTGGTGGCCATCGGCGAGGTGGTCAACGTGCTGCGCGAGGGCGGGCCGGTCGAGGTGCGGCCCAAAGTCGTTCTGGCTGGTTGACTATAATCGCCGGCCGGATGCCTACCGACCGCGAGCTCTCGCCCGATTCTCGTGAGTTGTCCCGCCGTCGATTCATGATCGCCGGCGAGCACGTGATTCTCCGCGCCTTCGAGCGGGAGGATGCCGAGCGCTGCTACCACTGGATGAATGATCCGAACATCGTCCGCACGCTCAAGGCGCGCTACCCGATGGCATTTTCCACGGAGCTGGAGTGGCTGGAGCGGGCCATGCATTCAACGCCGAACGAACGGCATTTCGCCATCGAGCGGCGCGACGATCGGACGCACATCGGCAATGCGTCGATTCACGACATCGACTGGATCTCGCGCGCCGGCTGGTTCGGCCTGTTCATCGGCGAGCCGACGGCCTGGAACCGCGGATTCGGCGCCGATGCCATCAGCACGCTGGTGCGCTTCGCTTTCGAGGAGATGAACCTGGTGAAACTGCGCATCAACGTCTTCGATTACAACGAGCGCGCAAAGCACGTGCTGGAGGAGCTCGGATTCGTGCAGGAGGGGAAACTGGTGCGCGATTTCTATCGCGAAGGGGCCTGGCACGATCTGGTGATCTATTCTGTCTTTCGGGAGAAACCGTGAGCGAACGAAAAATCCGCGTGTTGATCGCCAAACCGGGCCTGGACGGCCACGATCGCGGTGCGAAGATCATTGCCCGCGCCCTTCGCGACGCGGGGATGGAAGTGATCTACACCGGGCTGCGGCAGACGCCGGAACAGATCGTCTCCGCCGCGGTGCAGGAAGACGTCGACGCCATCGGACTGTCGATTCTTTCCGGCGCGCACAACGTTCTCTTCCCCGAAGTGATGCGCCTGCTGCAGGAGCAGGGGGCGGGGGACATCGCTGTTTTTGCGGGAGGCATCATTCCCCAGCAGGACATTCCGAAGTTGAAGGCCATCGGCATCCGCGAGATTTTTCTCCCCGGCACGCCCACCGCGGCCGCGGTCAACGCCATCCGTCAGGCGGTTGAACGCTGACCCATGGAGCCGTTCGAAACGCATCTCGGTCCGTCGAGGGGCGCGTTCCGCGGTAACCGGCAACGATGAACGAAATCAACTGGTTCCTCTTCGACGTCGGCAACACGGTGATCAAGGTCGCTTACGAGCGGGTCCTGGAGAACATCTGCAAACGCGCGGCGATTGAGCGCGATGAGCTGGTCGAGATCTTCGAGGCGCCGGGTGCGTATCGCGATCTCGAGCGCGGAGCGGTCTCCTTCGCCGAGTTTTACCATTTTCTCTGCGACAAGGCTGGATACCGCGGCTCGCAGCAGGAGCTGCAGGAGACGTGGTCCGATTTTTTTGATGGTCCGCTGCCGGGCATCGAGGACCTGCTCGACCGGCTGCGCCGGCGGTATCGCATCGCCTTTCTGTCGAATTCGAATGAGGTCCACGCGGAACTGATTCCGCGAAAGTTCGCCACCCTGTTTCAGAAAGATGATCGCTTCATCTTCTCGCACCGCTTCCGCTGCGCGAAACCCGATCCGGAGATGTTCCGCCGCGCGCTGGAAGTCATTGGTGCGCCGCCGACGCAGGCAGCGTTCGTCGACGACATGCTCGACAATGTCCTCGCGGCGCGTGCCCTGGGGATCACCGCGTTCCAGTTTCGCGACAGCTTTGCCCTGGAGCGCGAACTGAATTTGGCGGGACTGATGTAACTGCCACAGCGATGAAGCTGTTCCCCTATCTTTGGCTATGGCTATCTGTGGAAGCGCCTCTCGATGCTGAATCCGAGATGCAGATCGCCGCGGCGGAGCGGCGAGCCCATGTACGTCGAGGTGACGTACTGATCGGCGTGCGTGGCGTTGCTGTTGGTCAGCAGGATCTCGAAATAGTGCCCACCGATGACCCGTTTGATGCCGATCGCCCAGGCGTAATCTCCGCGCATCGATTTCGGGAGGTCCCGATTTGTGGGAATGACTTCGCCGATCACGCTGAGGCTCTCCTGAACCATCAGCGCCACGCCGATCGGAACGTTGAAGGCGTGCCCGAAGAGCGCCGTCGAGGTGGTCCCGTTGACGATCCGGCCGGCGTTGGTCACGAACGTCGGGACGAGCGTAATCTCCGCGCGCCGTCCGAATTGGCGCGACAGCAGCGCCTGCGCAAACAGCGAAGCGCGGTTCGTCACGTCGCGTTCGGTCCGCCAGTCGCCGCCTGCGCGCACCGCCGCTGAGAAGGGAATGGCCGCCGCCTGTTGCACGACGATGTACTTCGCGCCGAGCTCGATGTCGTCCAGCGCGTTACTGCGGTACGCCGAGAATTGCAGATCGCGGCGCGCTGCGTACGACAATCCGATGCCGACGTCCGCGTTACTGTCGAGCCCGAACAGCGTATGGACGCGGTCGCTGAAGCTGCCCTGATCGATCGACTGGTTGAAGCGATGCGTAAAGCGGATCTCCCATGTTCGTTGCGGCGGCATATGCGACGTCGGCAGCGACAGCAGCACGTCGCCGAGGGGGAGAGGAGTCACGGGCGTGTAGCCGTTCTGTGCCTGCAACGAAAAGCAGAAAGCAGAAAGCAGAAAGCAGAAATAGCACAAGCCCCACGGTGTACGCGATCCATTTCTGCTTTCTGCTTTCTGCCTTCTGCTTTCAATCATTGGGCGCTCCTCGCCGGATCCAGTCGCGCACCAGCCTGATCTGCGCGTCCGAAAGATACGGGCCGCCTTGCGGCATCCGGGCCCCGGTGATTCCGGCGCCGGTGATCTTGCGGTAGAGATACGAATTGGCGACGTCGTCAGGCGCGATTCTGTGCAGCGAAGGCATTTCGGTGCTCGGGACTCCGACGATCAGGGCGTACGCGCGGCCCGGCGAGAGGATCATTCCCTGCTGCCGGCCGAGTGGGTCATGACAGCCGAGGGCTGCGCAAGTCGGGGTAAAGAGCTCGTTTTGCACCCGCGTGAAGGTGGCGGTGGGGTCGATCGGTTCGCCGCCTCCTTCGGGAGCCGTCGGAAGCTCCTTCAGCTTGCCACAAGCTACGAGAACGAGGACACAAACAAGGATTGACTTGCGAAACATGGGCGCGAAAGGGTAGCACGCGATTGCAGACGCGCAATGTGCGCCGTGGCACAGTTACCGAAACGCAACCTCACGGGCGGGCGAGGGCACCCGCCTCCACACCTACCAGCCGTAGCTGCTGCCCGGCTGCGGCGCTTCGCGTTCGAGCAGCGCCTGCCGGTATTTGGCGAAGTCCTTCGTCTGCACGTAGGAGTCAGGAAGGACCGTGCTGAGGTAGGCGAGGTACTTCTCGCCGTTGACCGGCCGTCCATCCTCCGCGATCAGGTTTCCGTAGACGTCGTACGGCATGAAGATGATCTCTTCCATTCCGCGGTGCCGGAAGAATTTCGTGTCGGGAACGAACAGCAGATCCCTCGGCGAGACACCCTGGAGCGTGTCGCCGGTGTCCTGCACCTCGCGCACGAGGCTTCGCGCGTCGGGCGCCGAAATGTCCTTTACCAACGTGCGCGCCACCTCGACGTTGGCCAGCTCGATCACTTCGCGCACCTCGTTGTGGTACTCGTTCTGCGCTGTGCCGTTGTTGCGGTCCTTGAAGCCGAACGTAATCGCCGTTTCACCGCCGCGTTCGTTGCCGAACATCTCCAGGCCGCGCGGCACCCAGACGTTCAACGCCTTCTGGATGTCCTCGATCGAGTAGCGTCCGGAGTTCCTGGTCGCGGCGACCGCGAGATCCTTCAGAAACGCCCGTCCCGAGCCGATGTGATACCCCTCCTCGGAGAGCATCGGTCCCATGGAGCGCGCCATCGGCGCGTACGAGAAGACCTTCTGCATTTCGAGCTGGTACTTCCCGACCAGATCGATCACCGTGGCGAAGATGACGTTGTCCAGGAAGTTGTGGAAGGGGATGTTGAACGCGTCGAGGACGTGATTGCCGAGCTCCATCGACAACAGCTAGTCCATCGTGTCTTTGGCGACGTCGGGGTGTCCCGGCTTTTTCCACGACATGTCGTGATCGAAGACCCAGAACATCTGGTAGCCGTGCCGCAGCTCCTCGGCCATGATCCGGAGCACCGAGACCTTCATCTGCTCCGTCGGCGCCTCTTCGAGCGTGAGCCGATGCTGCTGGATGGAGCCGAGCTCGGTGGACGCCTGCGCGCGGATGATGTCCCGCGCGGTGTAGAACATGTTGCCGACCATGTTGCCGGCCTGTTCGAAGCGCGGCTGACCGGCCATCCGGCCGAAATTGATGCTGTCGGAGTTCAGTTTGCCGATCTTGGCGAAGAGCTGGTACGGCGTCTGGGTGGGGTAGAAGCGGGCCCAGTTTTTCTGCAGAAACTCCAATTCGGGAAAGTTCTTCTGCTGCCAGGCGACCAGCGCCTCATGATATTTAGGCGTAATCGTTTGCGTGGTGTACGCGGCCAAAACGGCACCTCCTCCGGGGTTGTACCGGCGACAACATTTGGCCCCTGAGCAACATTCTCTTTGCGTTCAGTGCAATAATTAGGGAACCGGGCGCGACATTGTACGCGGACTCCGCGGGCACGTGAAAGCACGCGGGTCCGAGAACAGTTCCAGCCCTCGATCGGTGCTATGCAGACGCTGACGCTCATCCATTCCGATACGTTCCCGATCGGGCGTTACGTGGATGCGTTGACGCGGGAATCGATTGCTTCGCGGCGGGTCGACAACCTGGAGCACGTCGGCACCGACGGAGGCTCTCTCCGTGTACTGCTGGTCGACGCGGACATCAACGGCAACGGACGGTCGTTCAGCATCGCCGATCCGCGCACGGCGATCGTCGGCATCGGGCTGCTGGAACAGCCGAAATGGCTCGCAGACGACTCGGTGTACTTCGATCTTCCGGCGGATCCGTCAACGGCCGTTCTGCTCAACGCGGTCAAGCGCGCCTATCAGGTCCTCTATCAGAAGATGCGCGCGGACCAGCTCGAGCGGCAACTGTCCGATCGGACGCGCGAGCTGCGCGAGGTCAGCGAGGTCGGGATTGCGCTCTCCGCGGAGCGTGACCACTCCGCGCTGTTGACGATGATCCTGTTGAAGGCGCGCGAGCTGTCCCGTGCGGACGCCGGGTCGCTCTATCTTCTCGACGAGGTCGACGGGCAGGACGTCCTCCGCTGGAAGCTGGCGCAGAACGACTCCATCGACGTGATGTCGTTCGAAGAAAAGGTCCTGCCGATCACCCGCAGAAGCCTGGCCGGATACGTCGCGCTCACCGGCGAGACGCTGATCATCGATGACGCCTACAACCTTCCGGAGAATGTCGAGTACACCATCAACCGCTCCTTCGACGAGGACAACGGCTATCTGACGCGCTCGATGCTCGTCTTCCCGATGACCAATCACGTCGGAGATCTGATCGGCGTGCTGCAGTTGATCAACCGCAAGCGCGCCGGAGCGCCGGCCCGACTGAGCGCGGCGACCGTTCCGGACGAGGTGATCCCCTTCGACACCGAAGTTGTGGAGCTGATGCGCTCTCTCGCCGGTCAGGCGGCGGTGGCCGTGGAGAACAACCTTCTCTACGAATCGATCGAGCGGCTGTTCGAGGGGTTCGTCACCGCGGCGGTAACGGCGATCGAGCAACGCGATCCGACGACGTCCGGTCATTCCTTCCGGGTGGCCGATCTCACCGTCAATCTGGCGCAGGTCGTCGATCGGCTCGACGACGGGCAGTACCGCCACATCCGCTTCACCGTAGAGCAGATCCGCGAGCTGCGCTACGCCTCTCTGCTGCACGACTTCGGCAAAGTCGGCGTGCGGGAGCAGGTGCTGGTCAAGGAGAAAAAGCTTTATCCGCTGCAGATGGAGAGCATCCGCGGCCGCTTCGACTTCGTGATGAAAGCGGTCGAGAGCGATTCGTACCGCCGGAAGATGGAGTACCTGCTGCAGTACGGCCGCGAAGACTTCGACGAATTCAGCGCGCGGATTGACGCCGAAACGCAGCAGGAGATGGAGCGGCTGCAGAAAGACTTTACCCTCGTGGCGCATTCGAACGAGCCGACGGTGTTGCCGGAGGGCGACTTTCAGTATCTGCAGCAGCTATCCGGGCGCGACTTCCTGGACATCCGCGGCGAGCGGAGGCTGCTCATTCAGCCCGAGGAGGCGCAGATCCTGTCCATCCGCAAGGGGAACCTCGACGCCACGGAGCGCGGCGAAATCGAGAGTCACGTCACGCACACGTTCAATTTTCTGCAGAAGATCCCCTGGACGAAGGATCTGGTCAGCGTGCCGCACATCGCCTACGCGCATCACGAGAAGCTGAACGGCAGAGGCTATCCGCGGAAGCTGACCGCGCCGGAGATCCCCATTCAGTCGCGGATGATGACCGTTTCCGACATCTACGACGCGCTCACCGCGAGCGACCGCCCGTACAAGCGGGCCATCTCCACCATCCGCGCGCTGGACATACTGACCATGGAAGTCAAGGACGGACTGCTCGATCCGTCGCTGGTCAACGTGTTCATCGAAGCGAAGGTCTACGAGCGCGCCGGCGTGCTCCGGACCTAACGCCGCACGACGGGACGGCGCGGCGCGGCAGGCTGTGCGATCCGGGGACCCACGTCACGAGAGGTTCGTCGTGCGAATAGGAACGCTAGCCTTAGCTCTCATCGCAGTCCTGACGATCGGGGCTTGCCAAAACGAGCCGGCCAAGCGTTCCGTATCGCCCTCACGGCCGCCGACGCGACCTGACGAGTACTTCGCGTGGGAGAAGCTGCAGTCAGGGCACTTCAAGCAGGTTAAGAAGGACTACTTCATGAACAAGGAGTTGTGTCGCAACGTCATCGACGTTCTCAACGAAATGTCGACGCAGCAGCCACCTTCCAGCTGGGTGCCTGGATCAGCGGGGCGCAGCCATGGGATCGGCGTTTCAGTCTACTGAGATTGGGAGAATAGCTTCCGTGGACCAGACCCTCGCAATGTCCCCTAGGCAGTGGTTCTTCAAGGCAAGCTGCTACTTCCCCTTCTGCTTCAGGTTCAAGTTGATCGCGTTGCAGGCGCATCGCAGAGATTCAGGAGTTGCACGTGGTGTCACGTATAGCCATGATTCACAGGAACTGCAGGTGAAGCACCCGAGAAGTTCCTTGAATGCGGCGACAACGGGTTGGAAATCCTTCCTGCCGAAGTTGGCCCACTCGTTATAGTGAACCGCCTTGTTGACTGCCCACTGCTCAACATTCGTCGCGGCGTTCGAGCTGGAAAGCAAGGCCTTGAGCTTGGCTGCGGTCTCTTTGCCAGCAGCGCTACCCCACGATTGCGCAGCATCCGTAGCTTTGCCACAAAGATCCTTCATGCGTTTCAACACGCTAGGGAGGAGTTCACCGAGTTCGTAGTTTCCGTCCGCGCGGAACTGGGGCGTCGCGCCGAGTTGGTCTGCCAAGTGGCGCGAGACGTACTCAAGATGATGGCGCAGCGCGGCAGCTGCGGCCTCAACTTTCCCCTTCCCTAAGGCGGTGTCGATCTCTTCCCAAATCTCGAGGTTCGACTCAACTAGCGGGCCGGTGTCGATCGTCCAGCTGTGGAACGCTATTGACGTTTTTGCGGTGACGAGGCCGGCGGACTTCATCTGCTCAGCCCACAACCGGTCATGAGTTGTAATGATGAATTGGGTATCGGGGAATTGGGCCTTCAAAAGCTTGCAGAACTGATATCTGTGTGCGGCGTCCACGGACATCACGACATCGTCCAGGAGCGAGAATGTAAACCGATCACCAAAGAGCCGCTTCATGAGCGCGAGATACAGGCAGACGCCCATACCATCCTGGTGGCCTTCGCTGTGATAAGCGGCGGGAGGAAACAGACCGCGCTCATAGAAATTGACGTCGAGTCCAAGACTGCCTTCGTTTGGGGTGAGCTTTGCCGTGAAAGTCGCCTCGTCATCTTCATTGATAGCGCAATAGAACGCGCTGAAGTCTTTCTGCACCTCGTCGTAAAGGGCGTTCAGCTCATGCTCCAGGACTTCACAGTAGATGTCGTACGCCGCCTTTCCGGCAGTCCAGGCGATCTCCGCAGCCTTGTTTTTGCGCGTAGCCTCGCGGTAGTCGGCGAGGCGAAGCTGTGCAGTAGTGAGGAACGTCTGCGCGTCGATAGCTGAGGTCTGATCACGCTTGGCGTTCACGTCGGCGGTAAACGTGGATAGCTCCGTCAGAAGCGCGCTCGGCGCTTCCAGCCAGCCGTCTGCGAGACGGCCTTTCAATCCCGTAATGCCGTCGATACTCACCAGCTTGCTCTTGAGCGTTTGCAGATCGGCTTTCCACCCGCCTAGAAGTTGGGCGAAGCCGGCCGCGGCCTGACGTTCCGCAAGTTTTTGTACGGGAGTGAGAAGCGCCACCACCCGTACAGCTTTCTCGGATATAGCCGTAGCGTTGTTCAGCAGCGACTGCTGTATTTGTCGGGCCTCTTCCGATTTGGCCAGCTTCGCCTTGTGGAGCTCGCGAAGATGTTGCTCGTCACTCCACGGTGTATCGCAGAGCGGACAGTCAGGACCATCAACCAGGTCGAGTCCCTTTTCGAGGAACGACCGCTGCTGCAGCGCCGCAAGCAACGCGGGATCGCCCTCGAGCTTTTCGAGATCGGCAATGACCGCTGCCGCTTCTGCTGTGGCCAGGTCTGGGAAGCCTTTCTGCGCGGCTGCGAGCGCCGCGAGGTCACGAAGGGCAGATTCCTTGTTGAACTCGGAAGGCGCGACAGTATCAGAGAGGCCACCATCAAGCTTTGTATCTGGAGTCAGCGCGGCGATCGACGGCAAGCCAAGTACGTCGCGGCGCTTGTTTACTGCGGCCAGAAGATCTTCGGAGTGCAACGTGGCAATCTGAAGGTGAAGCTGCAGTGCGTCAAGGGCCGCCTGAACCTGAGCAGTAGTGGTTTTATATGCGTTATGCAACTTGTTTTGCGCGGTGTTGAATGCGCTTCGGGTCTTGCCAATTTCATCGAGCTTGAGGACGGTTTGAATCTCTTCCGATCGGGTAGTCGGCTCTACGAGGATGAACCGAAGGATCTCACGACGCGAAAGCGTGATTTCAGGGTGATCCGCTATTTCAGCGAGAGCAGCCTGTACATCGTCGTCAGCGGGCTCGATGCTGGGCTTCTTGGCGGATGACAGCTTTCGGGTGATAGTCGCGGACTTGCCGATATCAGTCAGAAAGACGCGGAGCGTGACAAACGCAGCATCTGGAAACTTGGTCTTGTCAACATGAGGGCCATGTTCGGAAACCGACAGACCCTTCGTTCCTCTACCTGTGAGGCGGCCGATCTGGCCAGTAAGGCCGAATTCAATCGCATCAATAACACCGCTCTTCCCTGACCCGTTAGGACCAGAGATCGCGAACCGTTCCTTTCCGAAATCGATATCGAGCTTTCGAATGCCTCTGACTTCTTCGATGTGAATGGACTCGAGCTTGATCACTTGAGGGAACCACCTGTCGGCTGGGAGAAGACCTTTACGAGGTCATCAGGCTGTAGCTTCTTGCTGTCAGCAAGCAAAATGCGAAGTTGGTCAATCTTCTCGACATCGAGCGCCGCTGATTTCGCGAGCTTCGCAAGAAACTTCTCGGCTATTTGTCGTTGGAGAGTTGGCATTCGAAAGTACTGAGCGTAGCACTCACGTAGCGCCGTGCTGGCGATTAATCACCCACGTGGTTCCCGCCAGGCACTTCAGGCATCCATGTGAGACTGGGCGAGCGCGAGAAAAGGCTTGCAGGGAAGACACTTCGACGGCAGGGTCGCCGTTTTTCTCCTATCCGTGCATTGAAAGAAGCGTCGGACGACGGGACGCTGCCGACTCGGGATTCTTCAACCGGTAGAGCGCGATGCCGGGAAGGAGCGCCGCTGCGGATCACGATCTCCGAAGGACAAGCAACTGCGGCTGGTGCCCGACGCCCAAGGCCGTGACCGAAGGCCCTTCGAACGCGACGCTTGACTTCGGAGTCCACGTGGTGCAACTTGGTGTCAAACTGGTTCACGGAGACTCCATGCGGAAAAAAGAGGAAGTGAAGCGCTTCTCGGTGTCGCTTCCGGTGGACGATTACGACGCGATCCAGGCTCTGGCTGCATCTCAACGGCCGCCGGTTTCGCTGAATCACGCCGTACGATACGCGGTTCGGCTGCTCTTGGACATGCACGGGAACAGGCAGCTCTCGTTGCCGCTAACTGAGAGATCGACCTAGCACGGTGTGCCGGGTTGAGCTCGTGAAATGCGAACGATGGGAGCAGGATTGCGTAACGACC
>JBGPFD010000083.1:0-13899 GCA_041483175.1 Thermoanaerobaculia bacterium
GACCACAGCGGAAAATCGGTGTGCGTGTCGACGAGCTGGGCGTTGATGCGCAGCCGCGCGCCGGCACGCCGCAGGCTTCCAGTGAGCACGTACGCCGCGTTGATTTGCTGCCCGATGGTCGCCGGGGTGACCGCTTTGTCCCGGTACGTCAATATGGTCGCGCGCGAGAAAATCTTGAGACCTTTGATCTTCGACAGCTCGGTGATGATGTCCTCGGTCACGCCGTCGCGGAGGTATTCATCTTCCTTGATGCCGCTGAGATTCTCGAAATAGAGGACGGCGATCGATTTCTCCGGCTGTGCGCCCGGCACCGCCCGCCTCCCGCCGCTCTCTGCCGCGTGCTTGCCGCCGGAATCGATGTCCCGTCTGAGCCGCAGCAGATCGGTTTTCAGCTCGGTCGCACTTTGATAGCGGAGATTGCGATCCTTCTCCAGCGCCTTGGCGAGAATGCGGCCGAAATCGCCCGGCAACGATGGATTGAGTTGCTGGACTGGGACAGGATCGCGATTCAGGATGGCTTCGAAGATCACGGCGGATGAATCGCCCTGGAAGGGGAGCACGCCGGTGGCCATCTGATAGAGCACCGCGCCGAGCGAGAAGATGTCGGTGCGCGCGTCGGTGAGCTGCGCGCGTGCCTGTTCGGGCGACATGTACGAAACGGTTCCCAGGGTCGTGCCGGCGCGCGTCAATTCGTCGGCGCGTGCCGTGGTCGCTTCCGAGTGTCCGGCGGTGCGCTTGATCTCGATCTTGGCAAGGCCGAAATCGAGGATCTTCGCCTGGCCGCGAGAGTTGAGGAAAATGTTCGCCGGCTTGATGTCGCGGTGCACGATGCCCTTGGAGTGCGCCGACTCGAGCGCGTCGGCGATCTGAATGCCGAGGTCCAGAAGCTGGGGCAGATCGAACGGACCCTGGCGAATGCGCTCCGCAAGAGTCTCACCTTCGAGCAACTCCATGGCGATGAAGTGCCGTCCCTGGTGCTGGTCGATCGCGTGAACGATGCAGATGCCGGGATGGTTCAGAGCCGACGCCGCGCGGGCCTCGCGCTGGAAGCGCTCGAGCATGGAGGCGTCCTGGGCGAACTCCGCCGGGAGGAACTTCAGCGCCACGTGGCGGCCGAGCGTAGTGTCTTCCGCTTCATAGACCACGCCCATGCCGCCCTTTCCGAGCTGCGAGATCACGCGGTAATGGGAAATCGTTTCGCCGATCATTTCGCCTCGTCTCCAGGGTACAGCCTCTCGAACTCCGGATCTCCGTGCAGAATCTCCAGATCCGCGTCACGCCGCACCCAGACCGTGTCCCGGTATCCGAACTCCCACGCCTTCCTCAGCGAGTCGAGCGCATCCGATTTCCTTCCGAGGCTGCAGTAGGTGCAGGCGCAGTTGTAGTGCAGCGTCGGATCGGTGGGGCGCAGCATCACCGCGAACTGCATTTCGCGAACCGCGTCCTCGGCGCGGCCGATCTGCGAGTAATAGCTCGCCAGCAGCGACCGGGCACGCGCATCTTCCGGAACCTTCGAGACCTGCTTCTCCAGCGTCAGAATGGCGCGCTGACGGATGTTCCGGACCTGCTCTTCCTTTCCCAGCGAGTTCAGCGCGTTCACGATCGGAACGAAGACGCTGTAGTCTTCTCCCGCGGCCTCGACTGCCGTGTCCGCAATGTCCGCGAGATCCTGATAGTTGCCCGAGCTGAAAAGCGAACGACCCAGAAGGTAGTACGCGCCCTCGCAATCGGGTTTGACAGCGACGACCTTTCGGAGGATGGCCTGTGCCTCCGCATTGTGTCCATCGCCGTGCAGCACCCACGCCTCGGCGACCCGAACCTCGGGCAGGTCTCGTCCGATTGCGGTCGCCCGCTGCGATGCCGCGATGGCCTTCTCGGTCCACTTTGCCGTTCGGTCGTAGTCGAAATGGTAAAGCGCGCAGACATGCGCAATGCCGGCGTAAGCCAACGCGAAGTTCGGGTCGAGCCCTACCGCGTTCTCGAACATCTGCAGCGCGAACTCGAAGTCCTGCCGCGTGCGCCGCCGCGCGTAGCTCCGGCCTCGGAGGAAGAAATCGTACGCCTGGAGATTCTCCGTCGGCCTGGCCGCGATCGCCTGCTGCTCACCCGGCGAGAGCGTGATCCGGAGCGCTTCCGCGATTTTGCGCGCGATCTCGTCCTGGACCTCGAACACGTCCTGCATTTCGCGGTCGTACCGCTCGATCCAGAGCGGGAAGTCGGTATGCGTGTCGACAAGCTGCGCGCTGATCCGCAGCCGGTTTCCGGCGCGGCGAAGCGTCCCCGCGAGAACGTATGCCGCGCCGAGCTGCTGGCCGATCTGCGAGGGTGTCACCGGTTTGTCGCGATAGGCCAGGACCGTGGGGCGCGAGAAGACCTTTAACCCTTTGATCTTCGAAAGCTCCGCGATGATGTCCTCGGTGATCCCGTCGCGGAAGTACTCGTCTTCCTTCACACCGCTCAGGTTTTCGAAGTAGAGCACGGAAATCGATTGTTCCCGTTGCCCGGTCGTCGAGGCCTCGCCGCGGGATTCCACTGCGTCGCCCACCCGGCGCCCGCCGGAGTCGAGATCACGCTTCAGCCGCATGAGCTCGGTCTTGAAGTCCGTGGCGCTCTGGTAGCGGAGTGCGCGGTCCTTCTCCAGCGCGCGTCCAATGATGCGCGCGAACTCGGCAGGCAACGCGGGATTCACCTGACCGGGCGGAATCGGATCGCGGTTCAGGATTGCGTCGAAGATGACGGCCGATGTGTCGCCCTCGAACGGGAGCGCGCCGGTGGCCATCTGATAAAGGACGGCGCCGAGCGAAAACAGATCCGAGCGCGCGTCGGTGAGCTGTCCGCGAGCCTGCTCCGGCGACATGTACGACACCGTCCCGAGCGTCGTGCCGGCTTTGGTCAGCTCCTCGGCGCGCGCGGTGGTGGGAGCCTCCGAACCGCCGCCAGGGGCGCGTTTGATCTCGATCTTCGCCAGGCCGAAATCGAGGATCTTCGCCTGGCCGCGAGAGTTGAGAAAAATGTTCGCCGGCTTGATGTCGCGGTGCACGATGCCCTTGGAGTGCGCCGACTCGAGCGCGTCGGCGATTTGAATGCCGAGGTCGAGCAACTGCGGGAGATCGAACGCACCGCGGCGGATGCGCTCGGAGAGTGTCTGCCCCTCGAGCAGCTCCATGGCGATGAAGTGCTGCCCTTCGTGCTGGTCGATCGCGTAGACCGTGCAGATGCCGGGATGATTCAGCGCCGACGCGGCGCGCGCCTCGCGCTGGAATCGCTCCAGCATCGAGGCGTCCTGCGCGAACTCGGCGGGGAGCAGCTTCAGCGCGACGTGACGGCCGAGCGTGGTGTCTTCTGCCTCGTAGACGACGCCCATTCCGCCGCTTCCGATCTTCGAAGTCACGCGGTAGTGAGACAGGGTCGCGCCGATCATGAGCGGGCTATCGTAACAGACGAAGTGTGGTGGCAGGCGCCCGCGCCCGCCGCTGAGCCGCCGAGGGCGGCCGCTCGCATACGTTATAACCGCGCGCGGCGCAGCCGCAACGCGTTGCCGATCACGGTGACGGAACTGAAGGTCATCGCCGCGCTGGCGATCATCGGGCTGAGGAGGATGCCGAAGAAGGGGTAGAGCACGCCGGCGGCGATCGGCACGCCGAGGATGTTGTAGATGAAGGCGAAGAAGAGATTCTGCTTGATGTTCCGCATCATCGTCTCGCTGAGATTGCGCGCGCGCACGATGCCGCGCAGGTCGCCTTTAACCAGCGTGATGCCGGCGCTCTCGATGGCCACGTCGGTTCCCGTTCCCATGGCGATCCCGACGTCGGCGCGCGACAGCGCGGGTGCGTCGTTGATCCCGTCGCCAGCCATGGCCACGCGATGGCCTTCGCGCTGAAGCTTCTGCACCACCGCGTCCTTGTCGGCCGGCAGCACCTCGGCTTCGATGCGATCGATTCCCAGCTCTTTCGCCACCGCCTCCGCCGTCGCACGCGCGTCGCCGGTGAGCATGATGACGGCGATTCCTTTCGCGTGCAGCGCGCGGATGGCCTCGGGCGTGGTCGCCTTGATCGGATCGGCAAACGTGATGCGGCCGATCGATTTCCCATCGACGATCACTCCGTCGCGGCCGACTTCGACTTCGTGACCGTTAACGCTGCCCTTCACGCCGCGTCCGGGCATGATCTGCACATCGGTCGCCGTGGCGACGGCAACGCCGCGCTCCTGCGCCGCGGCGAGGATCGCGGCGGCCAGCGGATGTTCGCTCGCGCGCTCCAGCGCGGCCGCCAGTGAGAGGACTTGCGCCTCGTCCCCTTCGACGGCTGTCACTTTCGGCTTCCCCTCAGTCAGCGTGCCGGTCTTGTCGATCACCAGCGTGTCGACCGAGGCGAGACGCTCCAGCGTTTCCGCGTTTTTGATCAGGATCCCAGCGGTCGCTCCTTTTCCGGTGGCCACCATGACCGACATCGGCGTGGCCAGTCCGAGCGCGCAGGGGCAGGCGATGATGAGCACCGCAACCGCGTTGATCAGGGCGTGCGCGAGGCGCGGCTCCGGCCCGACTGCCATCCAGACCACGAAGGTGATCGCGGCGACGGCGATGACGATCGGCACGAACCAGGCGGCGACGACGTCGGCGAGTTTCTGGATCGGCGCGCGGCTCCGCTGCGCTTCGGCCACCATGCGCACGATGTGCGCCAGCAGCGTATCGGCGCCGACGCGTTCCGCTTCCATGATGAACGAGCCGGTGGCGTTCACCGTGCCGGCAGTGACTTTGCTGCCTTCCGTTTTTTCGACCGGCATCGGCTCGCCGGTAATCATCGACTCGTCGATGGAGGTCGTTCCTTCGACCACCGAGCCGTCGACGGCGACCCGCTCGCCGGGGCGGACGCGGATCAGGGTGCCGGGCGTGATGCGCTCGATCGGCACGTCGACCTCGTTGCCATCGACGAGGACGATGCGGGCGGTTTTCGGCGTCAGACCAAGGAGCGACTTGATCGCCGCCGAGGTCCGCTCGCGAGCGCGCAACTCGAGCACCTGCCCGAGCAGCACGAGCGTGGTGATGACGCCGGCGGCCTCGAAGTAGACCGGTCCGCCGAGGATGGTGGTGGCGATGCTGTAGACGTAGGCCGTCCCCGTGCCCATGGCGATCAGGGTGAACATGTTGAGATGGCGATTGACGATCGATTGCCACCCGCGCGCGAAAAACGGCCAGCCGCCCCACAGCACCACCGGCGTCGCCAAAATCCACTGGATCCACGGCGCGATTTCCATCATGCCGACGACCACCAGCGGCACGGTGAGAATCGCGCTGATGAGGAAGCGCCGCTGCATGTCGATCAGCTCTTCGTTCGGCCGATCTTCAAGCGTCGCCACGCGCGGCTCGAGCGCCATGCCGCAGATCGGGCAGAAGCCCGGAGCGTCGCGGACGATCTCCGGATGCATGGGGCAGGTGTACTCGACCGCAGATGGAGCACCGGCTTCAGCCGGTGGTGGTGTTCCCGACTCGAACTTCTGTTTGCAGTGCTCGGAGCAGAAGTAGAACGTCTCGTTGTCGCGAACGGACGAGATCGCGGTCGCCGGATCGACGGTCATGCCGCAGATGGGATCGATTTCAACGGGCATATTTGAAGTAGAGATCGGACAACTCGTCGTACATTTCCTGACGGCGCGCCGCGTCGTCCGAGCGGATCGCGGCTATATTCTGCGGCGTCAGGCGTTATGGCCGCACTGTCATCCCGAGCCGCCCTTCGGCTTCGCTCAGGGCAGGCTCCGACGGCGAGGGATCCCCTTCCGACGGAGCGACGCCCGTGCCTGCGCGGGGGGATTCCTCGCTGTCTTCGCAGCTCGGAATGACAGGTGCGTTCCTGATGCCTTTGTTCATTGCGCCGGAACGTAGGTCGGATCGAGGCTCAAGTTGTCGATGACCGAGCCGTATGAGGTCACGCGACCTGTGCCGGCAGTTACCTCCACGCTGATGCGCGCGTTATAGATGCTCTGACCCGGATAGAGGCTGGCGAGCACACGGCCGAGCTGGGTGAACTGGTTCGGTCCCAGCGGCACGTCGGTCGCGGTTGTGATTTTGGAGTCCGGAATGTAGGCCGTGACGTGAACGCAGACCGTTGCGGGGTTCGGCAGCGGGCCGCCGCACTGAGTGACATTCGCCGGACTTCCAGACAGCTCAGCGATCCCGAGGTTCGATCGGAAGTTGTCCGACTGCTCGAGCTGCAGGATCTGCAGCGGACGGTCGCTGAGACCGATTCCCTGCGTGGGAGTCACGCCGGGGATGAACTGGCCGAACGTGCCCCCGCTCGAGTCGATGGTGTAGGTGCGACCGGTCGCTACGACCGAAGACGCGGCACTGGTCGTCATGACGATCGATCCGCCGAGACCGGGCGAACTGAAAAGATTCGCGACCACGTCATCGAACGCTTTCACCTCACCGGGCGCGACGGAGAACGGCGCCACCGGGACTGGCGTGCCGTTGTTCTGCGGATAAAACGTCGCGTTCACGGTTGCCGTGCTCGCTCCACCGTTGTAAACGCGGATGTCGGAGTGGAAGTTGTTGACTCCTGGGAGCGCTGCCATCCCGGGGAGGATGTAGCGTGTGGCATTGACCTGCGACACTTGCACCGGCATCACCGCGAGCGGATCGTTGGTGATGTTGTCAAGCACCGAGGCGTAGCCGCTCACCGCGCCGGTCGCCGATTCGACGGAGACCTCGATCCGGCCGTCGTCGATGTTCGGCAGTCCCCAGTCACCAAAACCCTGCTGTTTGTGCTCGCCCGGCTGCAGGCTGTACGGAACGGTGGTCTGAAGCACGCCTGCGTCGTTGTACAGCTTGATGTTGCCGCTGGCTGCCGATCCCGATCCTTCGAGCAGCCCGAGGTTCGTGTGAAACCCCTTCGTCGGGTCGGCCGATTGCGTGACCTGCTGGAAGCTGAGGACCGGCGTGGCCGGAGGCGGCGAACCCGGGAGAGGCACCAGCGACGCTTTCGTGGCGAATGTGGAGAAGGGAATCGCGGCGATGAACTGCCCGAACGTCCCCTTGGTGTTGAAGGTGAACGTACGGCTCGAAGCGTAGTTCGCGTTGCTCGACGTGTTCAGCGGCCGGATCTCCAATGCCCCAAAGCCGGAGTCGCCCGCAGCGCCGATGCCGAAGAAATCGTTCACGATGTCATTCATCGCGATCGTCTGCCCCGGATCGACGCTCACCGTCGTCGTTTTTCCATTCTTCGTTCCGTCGGTTTTCGTGGGCGTGTAGGTGATCTGGTAGGCAATCGGTCCCAAGGATCCGTTGGTCAAACGGACGTCCGACTGGAACGGACCATTCGCTCCCGGCGTGTGGCCTGCGGCGGGGATGATCAGCGCGTTCGACGCAGGCAGCGACTTCGATCCCGGCGCCACCGGCGTGACCAGACTCACCGAGACCGAGGTTTTCGTCGCCGCGCCGTTCGTGGTGACTTGCAACGTGCCGGTGTTTGCACCCGGCGGAAGGTTGGAAGGATTCGCGGTGACAGTGACCGTCGTTCCGCCCGGTGGGATCGTTCCCGATGACGGCGTCACGGTCAGGTACGGCTTGTCGGTCGACGCGGTGAAGGGAACGTCGAGCGCCTGCTTGCCGCTCTGCCCGGGAATGAAAACCTTTATGCTGACCGGGGTTGTGCTGCCGACGGACGTGACCACGTCGCCGGAACGTCCGGTCACCGTCGGAACGGGTTGCACGATGATCACGACCGGCGGCGAATTCGTTCCCGGCACGCCGCTACAACTGTTTGCCCGGACGCGGTAGAAGTAGGTGGTAGCGCTTCCGACAGTGTGCTGGAACTGCATCGAGAGCCCGGATACGGGTGTGGACACGAGGTTCGCGGAGAAATCGGCGGCCGTTGATTCGTCGATGGTGAACGACGCCGACGGATCAGTAACCGGGATCCAGGTGACGGTGTAGGGAACGCCCGATTGCGCGACCGGTGGAACGCGCGGCTGCGGTGTGCAGGTAAGGGTCGTCGATGCGTTGTTGAAGATGTAGGTGAACCCGAGATCGTCGCCGGTGACGGGATCGCTCACCAGGGCCGCGGCGAGGATCTCCGACGCAGCGGCGCCGTTCAACTGGATATGGCTGCTCATGTTGAAGGAGCCGCCCGGTCCGAGCGCCGCGGGCCCCGTGCAGATGGCGAATCCGAAGCCGACTGGAATGGTCGATGAATCGAAGCACTGGCTCAACCCGAGGTTCTGATTCAAATCCGTGACGCTGGCCTGATTCTGACCCTGCCCCAGGACCCAGAATCCGACGACGTAGTCGCCACTGCACGTGTTCCGGCCGTTGTTGGTCACGGTCGACGAGCAGTGGTACTCGCTGTCGCAGCTCAATGTGATGCCGAGGTTGCACGCGTTCTGCGCGGCCGCGGGAAGCGCAAGAAGGAGCGAGAGGGAGAGGAAAAGGATCGAGCGACGCATGGACGAGGCCTCCTGAAGTGAGAGCGATTTTAACCGATCGCCTCGCAGAGCCGCGCAAAATCGTCGAGATCCATCTCCTCCGCGCGCGCTCCGGAATCGATTCCCGCGCGTTCCATAGCCAGGAGGACTTCGTCGCGCGCCATGCCGCGCCAACCGGTCAAGTTGTTGACTAGTTTCTTCCGCCGCATCCGGAACGCCGCGCTGATCAGGTCCATCAACGCCTCGGAGGCGAACGGCTTGCGCTCGGGATCGAGCACCACTACCGCGCTGCGCACCTTCGGCCGCGGATGGAACGAGCCGGGATCGAGCCTCATCAGAATGCGCGCCTGGACGAACAGATTCGTGACCAGCGTCAGGAATCCGTACTGCTCGTTGCCCGGTCGCGCCACCAGACGATCGGCCACTTCCTTCTGCAGCATGAACACGGCGCGCTGGCAGTGCGGGTCGGCGATCACCCGCCGCAGGATCGGCGTCCCGACGTTGTACGGCAGGTTGCCCACCGCGCGGAACGGGCGGCCGGGGAGGGGGGCGGTGAGGGCGTCATCATGGAGGATGATGTCGCCGAATCTGAGACGCAGCCGCTCAGCGAGCTGCGGATCGATCTCGATCGCCTGCAGCTCGTTCCCCAGCGCGACCAACTTTTCCGTGAGCACCCCTTCACCCGGGCCGATTTCCACGATCACCTCTCCGGGCCGCGGCTCGATCGCCGCGACGATTTTCTCGACCGCGCCGCGATTTCGCAGAAAGTGCTGCCCGAGGTGCTTCTTGGGTCGCATCAAACGACAAGTTAACAGTTAACGGTTAACAGTTAACAGGAAAGGCGCGGACGCTGTTAACTGTTAACTATTAACTGTTAACCTTTCCCAATGGCTCTCGAACAAAACGCAGTGACCAATCAAATCGCCGCCGCGCAGGGCACGATCGACCGGCTGCGCGCTGAGGTGGGCCGCGTGGTAATCGGTCAGCAGGCGATCGTCGACCGGCTGGTGATCGCGCTGCTGATCCGCGGTCACGTGCTGGTCGAAGGGCTGCCCGGTCTGGCCAAGACGCTGCTGGTCAAGACTCTCTCCGCGGCGATCGACGCCTCGTTCAGGCGCATCCAGTTCACTCCCGATCTGTTGCCGGCGGACATCACCGGCACCTTGATCTTCGATCCCGCCGGACGGACGTTCAATGCGCGTCTCGGTCCGATCTTCGCCAACCTCGTCCTGGCCGACGAGATCAATCGCGCGCCGGCCAAGGTGCAGAGCGCGCTGCTCGAAGCGATGCAGGAGCGGCAGGTGACCATTGGCGACACGTCGTACGCGCTGCCCGATCCATTCGTGGTCATCGCCACGCAGAATCCGATCGAGCACGAGGGAACCTACGCGCTGCCGGAGGCGCAGGTCGATCGGTTCGTGATGAAGCTTAAAGTCGACTATCCGACCGTCGACGAAGAGCTGCGCATGCTCGGCCTCTATCTCGATCCGATCGCCGCGCAGCCGGTGGTCCGGCGCGTCCTGCCGCTGGACGAGGTGCACCGCATCGCGGAACTGGCGGCCTCGGTGCATGTCGACGAAAAGATCAGCCGCTACATCGTGCAGATCGCCAGCGCCACGCGCCATCCGGCCGACTTCCGGCTGCCATCGCTCGTTCCATACCTCGCCTTCGGCGCGTCGCCGCGCGCCACCCTCGCGCTGGCGCACGTGGCCAAGGGGCACGCCTTCATCCAGGGGCGGGCGTACGTCATCCCCGAAGATGTGAAGGCAGTGGCGTACGACGTGCTGCGGCACCGGCTGGTGCTCAGCTACGAAGCCGCCGCCGAAAACATGACCGCCGACCGGATCATCGAGCAGATTCTTGGGGCCGTCGCTGTTCCGTAGGGCACGGCTGCGCCGTGCCGCGCCCTTCGGGGAACGGCACGACGCGGTCGTGCCCTACGCACGAATGAGCATGTTTAGACCGAAACCGCCGCAATTCCGAATCCCGGTTCCCAGAAGAGTCCGCGACCTGGAGATTCTTTCATCGCGGCTGATCCGCGCCGGATTCGCAGGCGACTATCACTCCGCGTTTCACGGGCGGGGGATCGAGTTCTCGCAGGTGCGCGAGTACCAGCCGGGCGATGACATCCGCGCGATCGACTGGAACGTGACCGCGCGCACCGGCCTGCCGCACGTGAAGGAGTTCATCGAAGAGCGCGACCTGACGGTCTTGATCGCCGTCGACGTTTCAGGATCGATGGGCTTCGGATCGGTGGACTGGCGCAAGTGCGACATCGCCGCGGAGCTGGCGGCGGTCTTCGCATTTTCGGCGGTGGAGAACTCCGATCGTGTCGGGCTGCTGCTCTTCTCCGACAACATCCGCGCATTCCTGCAGCCAAGGCGCGGGCGCGGGCACGCGCAGGTGATCGTGCACGCCGCGGTCGACGCGGCGATGCGCGGCTGCCACGGCGCCGCTGATCTCGATCGCGCCGCGCTCTTTCTGGAGCGCGTGAGCAGCAAACGCGCTGTCGTGCTGGTGATCTCTGACTATCTGAACGTGAACTTCGAGCGGGCCATGAAGCGGCTCAACAGGCGACACGACGTGATCGCCCTCGTGGTCAGCGATCCTCGCGAGGCGCGCTTTCCGGCCGGCGGGCTCGCCCGCGTCGTCGATGCCGAGAGCGGAAGCGCGCGCCTTATCGACCTCGGCGGCGCCGACGTTTCCCGGCGTGCGACGCAGCGCCAGCAGCAGATCGTTCGCCGCTTCCGCGCCGCCGGCATCGACGCGCTCATGATTTCCACCGCGGTGCCGTACGATCGAGAGTTGTTGCGGTTCTTCGGCGACCGCGTGCGGCGGGTGCCATGATCCCAATCGTTCTCCTGCTGGTCACCGCCACTTTCCGGCCGGCCCATCCGACCGTCGGCGATCGCATCACCGTCGATTTCCAGCAGCCGGTGACGCTCGATCGTTCGCCACAATATGAAATCGTGTCGCAGCGAGGATCGCGCGTGGTGATCCGCACCTTCGAGCCGCGGCCGTTTCCCATCAGCGGGCGTGTCGGGAATGTCGTTTTTCGAAATCTGATCATTCCTGCCTACTCCGTGCTGCCGCCGCACGACAATCTGGCGCCGGCGCCGCTGAAACCGCCGCTCGCCGAGCCGTATCCGCGCGCGCCGTTCGTGACCATCGGAGTCGCGGGGCTCGTGGCGCTGCTCGCCTGGGGAGCGGCGTGGATGCTGGCCCGCCGCGCCGCCGCGGCGAGCGCGCCCGAGCCGGCGATTCCTCCCGCGGATCGATTCCGCGCTGTGGTGATCGCCTTGCGCGATCATCCCGCGGCGCCGCGGCGATGGGCGCGGCTCGCCGATGCGTTGCGCAACTACCTCGCGGCCACGTCGCAGTCGGGGAGGGATCTGACAACCACGGAGGTCATCGCACGCGCGGGATCGTCCGTCATTGCCGAGATCCTCCGCCAGGGCGATCTGGAGAAGTTTTCGCCGTGGGGGCCGCGTCCGGGAGACTTCGCGTCGCTGGCCAATCGGGCGCTCGATCTCGTGCCCGAGGAGCAGGAGGCCGCCGCGTGAATGTCACCCCGAGCGTGAGCGAGGGGCCTGGAGGTGTGGGCGGCGCCAGGAAGCTGCCTTCGCGCGCCGCCCGCCCCTCCAGGCCCCTCGCTGACGCTCGGGGTGACACGGAACGAGGTGCGGAGTGAAAAGAGCTGTCATCCCGAGCCATTCGACTCGCGCTTCGCGCTCGCTCAGGGCAGGCTCCGCGAGGGACCTGGGTGTGATGGGCGGCGCCAGGAAGCTGCCTTTGCACTCCGCCCGCCCGCCCAGGCCCCTCGCTGACGCTCGGGGTGACAAATGGGAGGCCGCGGCGTGACGCATTTCGCCTCGCCGCTGTGGTTGCTGCTGGCGCTGCTGGTGATCGCGCGCGTGGCGCTGCTGATTCGCGACCGGCGCCGGAATTTCGCCGCGTTCACCATCTCCTCGCTTGCGCTGGTCTCTACGAAGCTGCCGCTGCGCGCGCGGCTGGCGGGCCTGCCGTTCGCGCTCGAATGCGCCGCGGCGCTGCTGATGGTCGTGGCGCTGGCCCGGCCGCAGCGAGTGATGCATCTGGCGACGAACGAGCGCTACGGCGTCGACATCGTCGTGGCCCTGGATGCTTCCGGCAGCATGGCCGCCGAGGATTTCCGGCCGCGCAACCGATTCAGCGTGGCCAAGGACCTCATCGGCGATTTCATTTCCCGCCGGCAGGACGATCGCATCGGCATCGTCACCTTCGGCGTCCGCGCGGCGACGCGCGTGCCGATCACCTACGATCGCGATATCGCCCAGGCGATCCTCGACAAGGCACAGGTCGGCGAGAACGGCGACGGTACGGCCATCGGTCATGCCATTGCCACCTCTGTGAATCGCCTGCGGACATCGAAGACCCGCAGCCGGATCATCATCCTGGTCACCGACGGCGTGAACAACGCCGGATCGATCGAGCCGGTGACCGCGGCGCAACTCGCGGCGAAGTACGGGATCAAGGTCTACACCATCGGCGTCGGCAGCCGGGGCGCGGTCCCCATTCCGATCAAGCGGCAGGACCCGCTGAGCGGCGAAGTGGTCACGTCGTATCAGCTCATCCGCGCTGATCTCGATGAGGAGACCCTGTCGGCGATCGCGCGCGCGACCGGCGGCGAGTACTTCCGGGCGACCGACGCGCGCACGATGAGCGCGGTGCTCGACCGCATCGACAAACTGGAGAAGACGCGGCTGACGGCGCCGAAGAGCGAGAAAGTCGACGAGCTTTACACCGAACCGCTGGCGGCGGCGCTCGGCGCACTGGCGCTGGCGCTGGCCGCGGGAGAAACGCTATGGCAGAAACTCTCGGCCTGACGTTTCGCTCTGCGCCGCTTCTCGCGCTTGCGGCCCTCGCGCCGGTCGCGCTGCTCCTTCTCCTTGCGCGCGAGGGTCACCGCACGCGACTCGGTCGCCGCTTCATCTCTGAGAGGCTGCGCGGCGTGGCCAATCCTGCGCGCGCGGCGCGGCCGTACGTCATCGCCCTTGCACTTTTCGCCACCGCAGTGGCGCTCGCTGGTCCACGCGCCGGATTCACCGTCATGCCGGTCGAAGAGCGGGAGACGAATCGGGTGATCGCCATCGACGTTTCGGACAGCATGGCCGCTCCCGACGTCGGCGCCTCCCGTCTCGACGCCGCGAAAGCAATCGCCAAGCGGATCATCGCCTCCAATTCGGGGCGCGTCGGCCTGGTGGCATTCGAGGAACGCGCCGACGTGATCTCGCCGCTGACCAGCGACAGCGAGGCGGTCGCCGCGCTCGTCGATTCGATTCGGCCGGGCGAGGTTTCCGTACCGGGAACGGACCTCGGCGCGGGCCTCCTCGCCGCTCTGCGGCTTCTCGACTCCGACCCGGCGCAGAAGGGCGACGTCGTGGTCATCAGCGACGGAGAAGATCAGGGCAGCCGGCTCGACGACGCGCTGCGGCATCTACGGCA
>JBGPFD010000084.1:0-13771 GCA_041483175.1 Thermoanaerobaculia bacterium
GAGCCGCCAACGCCAGCAGACCGTACCGCCGGAACAGCAGCACGATGATGACCGCCGCGACCGCGTCGCCGGCGATGGCCATCGGTGCGTCGCCGTTGGCTGACAGCGGCGCCACCAGCGTGGGGATCAGCAGGATCGTCGCAGCGGTCGAGTTACGAAACACGATTCGCAGCAGCAGGAAGAGAAATGCGGCGAGCAGACCGAAGGCAATCGCCAGTTGCACGGCATAGAGGATGAGATAGACGAGGTGGCGGAGTTCGGTCAGCGCGGTGAACGACGTTCGAATCGGCGGCAGCGCGAAGTATGCCGACTTCATGATGGTCGCGCAGACCGAGCCCGCGACTGCGCCGATCAGCACATCCCGTCCGATCATTGGATCGCGAAGCCGGCCCGATAGAAGACGCGTCCAGCCGATCAGCAATCTCGGCCAGCGGCGGCGGAAGTACGGTTCCACAGCCAGATACAGGAGGAAGGCGACGGTTCCGGCGAGCAGCGCTTCGCCGAGGAGCTGCGCGAGAAGCGGCATTTCATCGCCAAGATCGGTGACGTGATCGACACGAAACGCGCGCATCCAGAACGTCAGCGTGACCATGAAGAGAGCGAGCCGGAGTGCTCCCTTTCGATCGCCGCGTGAGCGGAGGAGATTGCGGCGTGCGAGGAAGAGTGCCGCCAGCAGCGAGCTGCCGCCGATGATGGCTTCGAAGATGGGTCCCAGTCTTGAGGTGACCAATCCGCCGACGAATGTCGTCCGATCGGCTTCCTGCCACGGCGGAATCACCGAGAACCACACCGGCCTGCCGTGCGTGCTCGCCGCCTCGATGCGCAGCCCGCCCCCCTCCCAGGCAGTTTTCTCGTCGGAGTCGACCGGCACGCGCCATTTCGGCGCCACCGGATGCAGCGCCGCGGTCTCGATTCCGGTCTGGGCGATGAATGGCGACCAGTCAACCTGCTTTCGCGCCGCGGGCGGATCCTCGACCTGCGGCGAGACGACGGCGAAACGGATCAGCCGCCCGGTGGCGTCGAGCTCGACGTTCGCCATGTGCGAAACCGTCAGCGGCGGATCGATGGCCGTCACGCGCCGCTCGGGCCCCAGCGCCAGCAGTTGGCGAGGGCTCTGGCGATAGTAGAAAACCACCGGCGACGGGATGACGCGATTCAGATCCTTCTCTTTCGGACCGCGCTCGAAAAAATCGTTGTTCCATCCAAAGCTGTAGGCCACGCCTGCGGGCGATTTCGTATAACCGGCACCGGCGAGAATCTCGCGCGCCCGCTCGGCCAGCACGTCCGGCTTTTTCGGAAACGCGACGCGGCCGTACAGCATCGTCCGCTGCGACAACGCCGCGCTGAGCAGAAGCAGAAGGATGGCTGCGAGGAGCAGCGCCCACGCGCGGGACGCCCGCAACTCGCCTGTCTCGCCTGCCGCGGCGACCATCTCCGGCGACGGCGTCTCGCCTGCGTCGACGGCCGCCTGCAGCGCATCGCCGCCCGGAAGCGCGGCGATGATCGAGTGGATCGACGCGGGGCGCGATTCGGCGCGCGGCTCGAGGCAGCGCACGATCACCTGCTGCATCGCGGGGTCGATGACATCCGACGACGATAGCCCGCGCTTTCCGGTGAAGATCTCGCACAGAATCAGGCCGAGGGCGTAGAGATCGGCGCGCGCGGTGACCTCCCCGCCGGAGAGCTGTTCGGGGGCCATGTAGGCCGGAGTGCCGGAAATTTCCCCGTGGCGCGGATCGTCGGCCAGGCCTGCCAGACCGAAGTCGGTGATGCGCGCGGTGCCGCGCCCGTCGATCATCACGTTCGCCGGCTTCAGGTCGCGATGAATGATTCCGAGCCCGTGCGCGGCGGCCAGTCCGGCGCATAGGTCGCGTGCGATGTCGAGTGCTTTTTCGTGCGGGAGCTTTCCGATGCGGCGGAGCAGCGAGGCGAGATCTTCGCCGTCGATGTACTCCATGGAGATGAAGTGATGTCCCTCCCACTCCATCACGTCGTAGAGGCGGCAGACGTTTGGATGCGACACCTGACGGCCGAGGCGGACCTCGCGATAGAGGCGATCGAGTCTGGCCGCGTTGGTGACCGACAGGAACTTCAGCGCGACCTGCTGCCCGAGCTTCACATCCTCGGCGCGGTAGACCTCCCCCATCCCGCCCTTCCCGAGCAGCGCCACGATGCGGAATCGATCCGCGAGCATCGCCCCCGGCGTAAAGCGCGACTCACGCCCCCGCGCGCCACCGGCGGGCGGCTTGATCTCCGTTTCTTCCACGATCGTCATGATTATCGCCGATCTTCGCCCTCCATCCTGGCGAGTGGCCTTCGGAGCCGGGCCGGCGACGACGCCGGCCCCTACACCAATCGCGCTGAAGCGGTGTAGCGGCGGGCGTCCCCGCCCGCCGCGGTGGCCTGGCACCGCCTTCAAGGCGGCGGCAAGCCGCCGCCCACCGAAGGCAGAACGCGGCGAAGGGAGCCTGTGGAGTGCGGCGGCTTGCCGCCGCCGTGACATGCTACGCGTTAAACGCCGCGAGCACGCGCGGCGCCGTCATCGGCAGCCGGTACAACCGCACGCCCAGCGCATCGAATACCGCGTTGGCGATCACCGCTCCCATCGGGACGATCGCCGGCTCGCCACCGCCCTGCGGCGCCAGCGCATCATTCGAGATCAGCAGCGTCTCGATGCGCGGCAGCGTGGAAAAACGCGGCAAGCTGTACGTATCGAAGTTGTCGTCGAGGATCTCTCCGCCGCGGAAATTCAGCTCCTCGCTCAAAACGTAGCCGAGACCCATGGTGATGCAGCCCTCCATCTGCATCTTCGCCCCTTCGGGATTGATGACCAGCCCCATGTCCTGCGCTGCGAGAACGCGCTTTACTTTGACCTCGCCCGTCGCGCGATCCACCGTGACTTCCGCGGCCAGCACGCAGTAGGTCCCCGCGTCGACCGCGAGCGCGATCGCACGCCCCTGTCCCGACGGTCCGGCGCCCGCTTTCCATCCGAACGCGTCGGCCGCCGCCTGCAGCACGCGGCGCCCGCGCTTGTCCGACATGTTGCGAAGGCGGAACTCCAGGGGATCGATCTTCGCCGCGGCGGCCATGATGTCGATGTGCGACTCGCGCGCGAACGCGTTCGTTCCCGCGCCCGGCGCGCGCCACGGTCCGGTGGCGAACGGATGCAGATTCGCCCCTTCCCCGCCCCGCGTCATCAGCGCGCGGACCTTGGCGCCCGGCACGTCGTACAGCACCTCGCTCGAGCGGCCGCCGCTCGCCCAGGTCGTGTAGTCCCACTGGGTGATCTTTCCGTCGGCGTCGACGGACGAGGCGATCTTCACCACCGCCGCCGGGCCGAAGCTGTCGAAGAAGAATTCCTCGGCGCGCGTCCACGCCACCATGACCGGCTTTCCGGTGATCTGCGCCAGCCGCGCCGCCTCCGTCGCCTGTTGGGTGCGGCTCTTCCCGCCGAAACCGCCGCCCACGTATGGAGTGAGCACCCGGACCTTCGCCTCCTCGACGCCGAGGGCCTGGGCGATCGCGGTGCGCGCTCCGAACGGACTCTGCGTCCCCGCCCAGACGGTCATCTTGCCGTCTTTCATCGCCGCCACCGCGGTGTGCGGCTCCATCGGCGCGTGCGCAAGATAGCCGGTGCGGAACGTCGACTCGAACTGCCCCTTCGCCTCCGGTCCCGCCACATGTTTCAGAAAGTAATCGCCGACTGATTCGGTATCGAACGCCGCCGCCGGCCGGTCCCACTGCGCCTTGATGAGGGCCAGCGCTTCGCCGGCCGCTTCCGGATCGGCGTGCAGCACGGCGACGAGATCGCCGTTCTCGACGACCGTCACGCCGCGCATCGCTTTCGCTTTGGAAGTGTCGAGAGACTTGCGCGTCGCGCCGTGTACCGGCGGACGGAGGATGCGCGCGTAGAGCATCCCGGGAAGGCGCATGTCGCCGGCGTACTTCGCGCGTCCGGTGACCTTCTCCCTGGCATCGAGCCGCTTCGGCGACTGCCCGATGATCTTGAATTCCTTGACCGAGCGAAGGACCGCTTTCTCATCGACGAGGCGCGCGATCTGTTTTCCTTTCGCCAGCTCGGCATAAGTCACGCTGCGCGAGCCGTCGGACACCACGCCGTTCAGCACCGTAAGCCGGTCGCTCGAAGTCCCGAGCTTCTGCGCCGCGAGGTTCATCAGCACCGTCCGCGCTTCCGCGGCAGCGGCCCGCACCGCGGGGCCGAACATCCGCGTCGAGAGCGAGCCCCACGTGCCCGCGTCCCACGGGCAGAGATCGGTGTCGCCCATGACCACGTGCATGGAGTCGAGCGACACGCCGAGCTCCTCGGCCGCCATTTGCGCAAGCGAGGTGTGCACGCCCTGCCCCATTTCGATCTTGCCGGAGAAGAGCGTGACCCGGCCGTTCTCATCGATGCGCAGATAGGCATTCAAATCCTCGGGATAGCCGCGCCGCTGCTGCGCGAACAATTCCGTCGGCTTCGTCGTGACCAGGACGACAATGCCGCCGCCGAGGAGTCTGCAGAAGTCGCGACGATCAAGGCCTCTCATCGCGAGACCTCCGCAATCGCCGCGAGAATCCTCTGATGCGCGCCGCAGCGGCAAAGATTGGCGTCCAGTTCCTGCACGATCGCGTCGCGCGAGGGGTGCGGCGTCTTCTGCAGCAAGGCCCAGGCGTTCATCAGCATCCCCGATGTGCAGTAGCCGCACTGAAACCCGCCGTGATCGATGAATGCCTGCTGTAGCGGGTGAAGCTTTCCGTCGCGCTCGAGACCTTCGATGGTGACGACGTTCTTCCCCTGCACGCTGGCGAGCGAGGCCTGGCAGGAGCGCACCGCCTGGCCGTCGACGGCGACGGTACACGCGCCGCAGACGCCTTCGCCGCAGCCGTACTTCGTACCGGTCAGATCGAGATCACCGCGCAGCACCCAGAGCAGCATCCGCTGGTCGTCCGTTTCCATGGCCACCGGACGCCCGTTGAGCCGGAATCGAATGTCGCGTTTCATGCGACGGATCGTAACGCAGATGGGTTCGGCGGCGCAGTGACGCCTTCGGAGTGCGGTGCCTTGGCACGCACGTAGAGCCGGCTCTCAGCCGGCTCGGCGCCGGCTGGAGAGCCGGCGCTACGTTCTCGCGGCAAGCCGCCGCGATCACTTGGCAGTGACGACGGCGAGAATCCGCTCTCCCAGATCCGCCAGCTTCTTCTCACCGATCCCGTACACCTCGCGCAACTGCGTCAGCGTCCGCGGCCGCAATCGCGCGAGCTCGCGCAGCGAGCGATCGCCGAGGATGATGTACGGCGGGACGCCGCGCGCCGCGGCCAGCTCGCGGCGGAATTTGCGGAGCGACTCGAACAGCGCCGCATCCACCCCTTCCCACGATTGGCTCTCACTCGTCGATTTCCGCCGCCGCTCCTTGCGCGCGATCTGCACCAGCCGCACGCTCTCCTCTCCGCGCAACACGCCCCGCGATGTCTCGGTCAGCTTCAGCACCGGATAACGATCGCCTTCCTGCGCCAGAAGCCCGTGGCCGATGAGCTGGTAGATCCAGTCGCGCAGCTCCGCCTGCGCGTGATCCGCAAGCAGGCCGTATGTGCTGAGCCGGTCATGCCCGAGCCTTCGAACGCGTTCGACGGTTTCGCCGCGCAGCACGGCGATCACGTGCCCGATCCCGAACCGCTGCTCGACACGCACCACGCACGACAGAATCTTCTGCGCGATCACCGTGGCGTCGGCGACCTCTTCCACATCGCCGAGGCAGAGATCGCACGCCGCGCAATTCGATTTCGCATACTCCTCGCCGAAATAATTCACCAGCGCGCGATGCCGGCACACCGCGCCGCGCGCGTAGCGATCGATCTCATCGATATGGCGGTGCGAAGTGCGGACGTATTCCGGATCCCCTTCCGATCGTTCCACGATCGACCGCCACAGCAGCACATCCGCCGCCGAGTACAGCAGCACGCAATCCGCTTCCAGCCCGTCCCGTCCCGCCCGCCCCGTTTCCTGCTGATAGTGCTCGATCGACTTCGGCAGGCCGGTGTGCAGGACGAAGCGGATGTTCGAGCGATCGATGCCCATGCCGAAGGCGACGGTGGCCACGACGATATTGCATGACTCATCGGCGAACGCGTTCTGTGTCGCCGTGCGCTCCGACGTGGGAAGGCCGGCGTGATACGGCCGCGCGTCGATGCTGCGCTTGCGCAGCGAGGCGGTCAGCTCGTCGACGTCCTTCTTGCGGATGCAATAGATGATGCCCGCCTCGCCGGCATGGCGCTCGATCACCTCGAGCGTCTGTCGCAGCGGCTCGACGCGCGGCAGGACGCGATACGAAAGATTCGACCGGTCGAAGCTGCCGACGAGGGTGGCGGGATCGCGGAGGCGCAGCTGCGCGGCGATGTCCTGGCGGACAGCCGCGGTGGCCGTCGCGGTGTAGGCGTGCAGAGTCGCATTCGGACACCGTTCGCGCAACGCACCGAGCTGGCGGTACTCGGGCCGGAAGTCATGGCCCCAATGGCTGATGCAGTGCGCCTCGTCGATGGCGAACGTGCGGACGTCGAGGGTCTGGAGGAACTCCTGAAACTGATCGATGGCCAGCCGCTCCGGCGAGACGAAGAGCAGCCGCAGTTTCCTTTCGCGTGCGGCCCGAACGAGATCGCGCTTCTGGACCTCCGTGGTCGTGCTGTTCAACTCTCGGGCATCGACGCCGAGGTCGCGGAGAGTGTCGACCTGGTCCTTCATCAGGGAGATCAGCGGCGACACGACCACCGTCAACTCTCCCGTCAGCAGAGGCGGTAATTGGTAGCAGAGCGACTTCCCCCCGCCCGTCGGCAGCACCACCAGCGAGTCCCGCCGGGCGAGCGCCGCCTCGATGGCCTGTTCCTGCAGGGGGCGGAGCGACTCGTATCCCCACGTGCGGCGGAGAATTTCGAGCACAGTCACCGCGAACAGTTTGCCACGGCTCACGACGACCTGGTGGAACCGGCCGACAGCTGTTTGACACTTCACATTTGTGACCTGCTCGGCGTAGAGCCACAGGCACGTGTGGCGGCGGGCGCCCTCGCCCGCCGCTGAGCGGCCGGGGGCGGCCGCTCCTACACTTCAGTGCCCGATTGCCCGATGGGTATGGAGTGGATGTCGCGGCTGAAGCGAAAGTCGCCGAGTGACGCGACCGCAGCGCGATTCTCGTTCCAGGCGACATAGAGCGCCGAGCCGGGACGAAACTCCCACCGCACCACGGCGCTCCCTCGCAAGGTCGCGGAGCGCGTTTTTGAAGCGTCAGACGGCCATGCGATGCGGTGGAAGAAGGGTTTCCCACTGCCGGACGGAGTCGTGCGGGAGAATGAACTCGAACATCTGGCTGAAGCAGCGCAGCCGCAGGACCGTCCCGTCGCCAACGCCCTGTCCGGTCGAGAGTTCATCGTCGTACTCGACCTCGTGGATCCACTGCCGTTCCAGGGAGGCCTCCATGTCTTCGTTCTCGTAATAGAACGCTACATCGGTCAGAGCGAGCGCGACCTCCAGATGGCGGCTTCCGTCAACAAACTCTCCCCGGCTGACCAGTTGGGAGGAGCTGCGCCGGCGATCGCTGAAGAGCTGAAGGCGATCGGAAAGAAAACGTCGCCACAGCATCCAACCCAGAAGTGGGAGCAGCGAAGCGAGCATCAGAAGCCACCACATTGATGCCTCCTACCGTTGGCTGGAGACTCCTACGGTGACGAAATAGAACTTCACGTGGTCGCCGAGCCGAATGCTCTTCGAGCCGAGCTGGGTGGGATGGCCGCCCCGGTCACGTTTCACGACATTCACGAAGACGCGGTCCTCGATCGTGCAGATCACCAGTTTTCCGCTCGGCGGATTCGCATCCGGCCTGACGAAGAGCATATCGCCATCGAAGATGCCCACGTCGCGCATCGATGTTCCGGCCGCTCGGAGAACGCCGCAAGCACCCGACTCCGCGGCCCACTTCGGAATCGCGCCGCCCTGCGAACGAATGGTGATGCCCTTCTCCACGCAGACCACTCCGGAAAAATGTCGAGATCCGGAGCGTGTAAGAATCGTGTCCAGCCGGGCGATGGCGCGGGCGGACATCTTCCGGCGCTCGTCTCCGTCGGGGTGCGTACCGGAGACGATTTGCAGTCGGGTCGTGGTCATGACGTCCTCGGTGAGTAGCACGATCTGGTCGAGGACGGCTTCCACCCGTCCGAGAAACTCCGGCTCCAGGCTGGCCAGACGGTCGATGAGCGGCTTCAGATGTCCGATGTAGCCGAGATCGTTGGGAAGGAGATTGCCGGGTTTCTCGCCCAGAACCTCGGCGATCCTGACAAAGTCCTCCACGTACAGACCACGCTGATTCATCTCCAGGCGAGCGAGCTGCGCGGGCGAGATCTCCGCCTTCCGTGCGACCTCAGCCTGTGCCCGCCCCTTCGCTTCCCGGAGTTTGCGCAGCACCTGGCCATACATGGCCGCCATCATGGTTGGCCATTGCCTAATTGTCAATTTTTCGATCAAAATTGCTGAATTGACAAAATCGAAATCTGGGGTAAAGTGGAGCAACCATTACCGAATCTGCACTCGAAGTTTCTCAGTTTCCAGTTGTTGGAAGCGCCCCGATCCTCTCCAGCCTTGGACCCGAGCCGTGGAAAGCTCCCTGGTGGAAGGTGGCTGAGGGAGACCGGAGCACCTTCTTCTATCTGATGGCCATCCATCTGCTGGCGGTGATCGGGGTGATCTTTTTCCCGATCCCCGGCTGGAAAGTTGCCGTCGCTACCTTCGGCCTCGCCTGGCTCGGCGGCATGGGCATCACCATCTGCTATCACCGCTCTCTGGCGCATACCTCGCTTCAGCTCCATCCGCTCGTCCGGCACGCGCTGATCTTTTTCGCCATGTTCAACGGATCGGGCGCGCCCGACTCCTGGACCGCCAATCACCGCCAGCACCATGCGAAAGTCGAGACGCCGGAGGACATTTCCAGCCCTTCCATCGGCGGTTTCTGGTGGTCGCATTTGCGATGGCTGTGGCAGGCCGGCAACGTGCCGCTGAGCCGCTGGTGCCCCGATCTGGACAAACCGGAATACCGCTTCTGGAGTCGGATGCAGATCCCCATGCTCGCGGTCTCGCTCTTCGGCGGGCTGGCCTTCGGATGGCCGGCATTCTTCTGGCTCGGACCGATGCGCCTTGCCGCGTCGCTGCACATCCAGTGCTTCATCAACAGCATCGCCCACATGCGGCCCGGCTGCGACGCCGGCGAGGATTCGTCGCAGAACATCACCTGGCTGGCACCCCTCCACATGTTTCAGGGGGAGAACTGGCACGGCAATCATCATGCGAAGCCGTGGTCGGCACGCTTCGGCTGGAAGCCGTGGCAGCTCGACTTCGGCTGGTACGCGATCGTGCTGCTCGAATCCCTGGGGCTGGCTGCGAAAGTCCGGCGCCCGAGGTTCTGAATGGTCCCCACCCACCAGCAGTTCGACGAAGTACGGGTGTTCGAAGGAATCGGCGAGCGGACTGGGAACACGTGCGATCGAAGCACAGTGCGCAGGAGCAAGGGCGTCTGCAAGACCGTGAGCGAGCTGTCCCGAAAAGTGCGCAACCAGGGCGACGGAACCTTCTACCTCGCGGTCGCGGCGTGGCCCGAGAACACTGTCCGCCTCGTTCTCACCATGAAGTGGATCACGATGGGATGAGTGAAGGACAGCCGCCTTCGGCTGTCCTCCTCATCAACTCTTACTCCGCGACGAGTTTCGCCCACGGCATCTTCCGCACGGCGAGAATCTTGTCATCGAGCTCCTGTTGCGTTGCCGACGCGCCAAGGGCGCGCTGCACGAACATGACTTCGGGGGAAACGAGACGCTGGCCCAAAAGCCGGACGGCCGCTCTCCCGATGTTGCCCTCCGACACGGGAATGGTTGCTTTCCTCTGCGTCGCGCGTGGCATTTATCGTCCCGGCGTTTGCGCCGTCTTCGGGTGCGACTCGTTGACCTTCAGCACCTTGCCGCCGACTTCCTTGCCATGAAGCCCGGCGATCGCTGCGCGCGCCTCGTCATCGTTCGCGAATTCGACGAAGCCGAAGCCGCGCGAGTCGCCGCTGGCCTTGTCCTTGGCGACGTGTGCGTCATTGGGTGTTCCGAAAGCCTTGGCCAGGTCATGCAACTGCGCGTCGGTGGTCTGCTTGGAAAGATTGCCTACATAAAGTTTCACGAAAACTCCCTGCCCCACTCGAAATGGACCTGTAACGCAACGCGCAGCAGGATTTCGAAGGGATTTGGTTTGCTAAGAGGTTAGATTCAGGAAAACTGACTTAGCTCAGGCAGCCTGAAGGGCAAGGATCGTTCCTCGCCTCTACTACCATACGCCGTTTGACACCACTTGTCACGCCATGCCGTGGCGTAAGATCGCGGCGGTATGCCACGGAATGACGAGCGGCGCAAGAAAAAGCGGATCCAGCTCACCCGAGGACTGATCGGGCGCTTCGGCATCATGGGGGTGGTCATCCTGGACATCACCGACGCCGGCGCGAGGATCGAGCACTTCGAGCGGCTCGATGTTCGCAGGAAAGCATCATTCCGCTTCGAGTGGCAGGAGAAACCGATCGAGACCACGGCGCAGGTGATGTCCTGCAAGATTCACCGCTTCGCGGCCGGCGAAGACGGAGCGACGGTTTACCAGTCGGGACTCTTCTTCACCGATTACGTTGGAGACGCGGCGGCCAGGCTGCGCGAACTGACCACCACCGTCGTGGCGCGCTCGCTTGCCGAGCAGGTGGCCAACGCCCGCGGGCTGGGACCGGTGAGGGAGCGCAACATGCCGGTCTTTCGCTCCGGCGTGGTCGCCGCGGCCGGACTGGAGCCGAATCAGGAAAACGCAAAGAAACTGATCCCGCGCTCCGACCTGACCGTCGATCGCGGATATCTTCGATGCACGCTGGTGGGCGGCACCTACTTTGAGAAGAAATGGAGCCGCACGGCAGAGCAGCCTGCCGAGGGCTTCACCCTCTCCGCCTCGGAACCGGCGGAGAGCGTCGATCAGCTTTGCGAGAGCTATCTCAATGGGAGCGAAGAGGACCGCAAGCTGATTCTGCTCCTGGCGCGACTGAGCGTCGCCAAGCCGTAGCCGTGGCCGACTTCATCCCCGTGATGTGCCCATACTGCGGCGAGACAGTGGAGCTGAACGTCGAGGATGACGGCTGGAGCCGGCAGTCGTACGTGCAGGACTGCCCGGTCTGCTGCCAGCCTTGGCAGGTCGATCTGACTCGCGACCGCGACGGCGACTGGAACGCCACGCTGCGCACCACGGACGAGTAGCGGCGTCACGCCTGAAGTGCGGTGGCCGCTGAAAGGTAGCCGATTCGCTTCTTCGGTTTCGTTTCGGAACCGATCAGGGCACGAATGGCATCGAACACCATTTCGAATTGACGTCGGTTCGCTTCTCCAATTCATCAATCCTGCGACCGAGATCTTCGTACTCCGAGATCATCCTGCGGAGCCGGACAAAGGCGCGCATGATTTCCACATTCACGGCGATGGCCCGGCGGCTCCGCAGCACCGTCGAGAGCATGGCCACGCCCTGTTCCGTGAACGCATACGGCGCGGTTCGCCGTCCGCCCCACAAACTTGAGGTCACAATTTGTGACCTCAAGTTTCTGAACTCGCGCGAAGAGAGCTGAAACATGAAGTCCGTGGGAAAGCGGACGGCATTGCGCTTCACCGCCTGAATGAGCGCCTTCGTGGCCACTCCGTAAAGCGCAGCGAGGTCACGATCAAGAATCACCTTCTGAGCACGAATGACCATGATGGAGCGGAGGATGCGTTCGCGAGCCGCCGCCACAGACTTGATTCTCATGATGCCGAGGGTACCTCGGCCGGGAGCGGCGAGAGAAGACTTCTACCGCGTGTAGGCGTGCCGGTTGGGGGAAGCGCCCCACAAACTTGAGGTCACAATTTGTGACCTCAAGTTTCAATCACGCGCCGGACGCCACGCGCCCATCGATGATCGTCAGCATCGATTGCCCCTTCGTCAGCTCGGGCAGGCCCGCCGCCGCCGCCCACGGCCGCGAAAAGCAGAGGAGCGAAAAGGCGGCGCATGGAGCGAAGACGGCATTGGATATTTATGGTATTATTTTTATATCATGAATGCTATACGCTTCGGCCGTCTGCGCGCCGGGCTCACGCAGCAGGAGCTGGCCCGCCGCGCCGGCATCTCGCAGCCGGCGCTGGCCCGGATTGAATGCGGGCATGTCATTCCGCGCCTTGATACGGCGGACCGCGTCCTGCGCGAATGCGGCATGCGCCTCGAGCCGACGCCGCGCGCTGGTCACGGGGTCGATCGGACGACCATCCGCCGCATGCTCGCCCTCTCCCCTCGCCGGCGGCTCGCGCTGGCGGCGAAAGAGGCGCGCAACCTCGCGCAACTGCGCCCGAAGAGACGACCATGAGTGCGGCGCCGTTCGATCCGCTGCAGATCCTGAAAACGCTCGATCGGCACAAGGTGCGTTTCGTCATCATCGGAGGGATCGCCGGCCGCCTGTGGGGTTCGACCACGGTGACCAACGACCTGGATATCTGCTGCGGCCGGGATCGCGCAAACTTGCAGGCGCTCGCCGCTGCCCTGCGGAAGCTGAAAGTGAAGCTGCGCGGTGCCGCTCGCGATCTCCCGTTCATCGCCGACGCGCGGACGCTCGAACTCGGCGATCACTTCACCTTCACTACCATCGCCGGAAATCTCGATTGCCTCGGCACGCCGAAGGGATCGGGCGGCTACGAGGCGCTGGCGCGCACGGCAACGAAGATGGACGTTGGTGGTGTCAGGGTTCTCGTCGCCTCGCTCGAGGACCTCATCCAGATGAAGCGCGCCGCCGGCAGGCCAAAGGATCTCATCGAGGTCGAGATCCTCTCCGCCGTCCGCGAGGAAATTGAGGAGGAAGATGGCCACAATGACGGATCCGCGCGTTGATGCGTGCGCGGCATGGCCGTCAAGCGCCGGCGGGCGGGACGCCCGCCGCTACACCGGCTGAAGCCGGTGCTCCATGCCGGTGCTCCATTGAGGACTTCGATCGCTGATCGGTGACAATAGCGGTTGAAATGGAGCGCCGCTTCGTGTTCTTTGTCATCGCCGCCGGTCTCTACATCCCGGCCCTTCTGCTCGTTGACACGCGCGGCCTCATCCCGCAGCTCGCCCTGGGGCTGGCGACCCTCGCATTTCTCGTTGTCTTCGCGCTCCGATCCGAAGTGGAGACCCGACAGATCGTCTGCGCCATCCTCGTCGCCACGACCGGCGAGGTCGCTCTCTCCCTAGGTTGGGGTTTGTACAGCTATCGCAACGCTCTCATCCCGCTATATGTCCCGTTCGGCCACGGCATTTTCTATGCGCTGGCTGTCGAGACCGCGCGGCAGCCGGCGTTGCGCCGTTACGCGCGGCCGATCACGCGCGCCGCGCTCGTCGCCGGCAGCATCGTCGCCGCGGCCAGCTTCGTCTTCCTTCGGGATCAGTGGGGTCTGCTGTGGTGGATTGCCGCCGCGATCCTGCTGATGCGTTCCCGCAACCAGCTCATGCTATCGGCCGCCTTCACCTACACCATCCTTCTCGAATGGCTGGGAACGGCGATCGGCAACTGGCAGTGGGCGGCGGAGGTCCCCATTCTCGGCCTGCACTCCGCAAATCCGCCGGGCGGCGTGGGGATCCTCTACATCCTGCTCGATCTGGTCACGGTCATGATCTGTTCGGGGATCCCGGCGGTTGCTCTTGCGCGCGAATCAGAAGTTTGATGACTTCCCGAAC
>JBGPFD010000085.1:0-13699 GCA_041483175.1 Thermoanaerobaculia bacterium
AGGCGTTCATCACCAGCACGACCATGGGAGTGATGCCGGTGACGGAGATCGATGGACGGCTGATCGGCAACAGCCGCGGCGGAGAAATTACGACCCGGCTGCAGCGGCTGTTCGATGCTCTGGAGATGTCGGAGATTTCGTAGAAGACTGGATCGGCACGCAAGACATGATTGCCCTCTGCTGAGGCTGCGTGCCGAATGATCGATCTTTTCGGATGGACGGAAGTCCTAATCGTCGCCGGAGATGATCCCGCCGAGGACGTTGCCGGCCAGCCCGGCGATCCCTTTCGACTCTTCCTTGCGGCTCCCAACGGCGGCGGCAATACGGTTTGCCAGCCGGCTGAAAGGCAGGGTCTGCAGGACCACGTGTCCCGGGCCGGTGAGCGTCGCGTAAAAGAGCCCTTCGCCGCCGAACAGCGCATTCCGAAAACCGCCCACGAACTGGATGTCGTAGTTGACCGAATCGGCGAGCGAGACGATGCAGCCGGTGTCGACGCGGAGCTGCTCTCCAGGCGCCAGATTGAACTCCAGCATGTTGCCGCCGGCATGGAGGAAGACCAGCCCCTGCCCGCTGATCTTCTGCAGGATGAATCCCTCGCCGCCGAACAGTCCCGCCCCGAAGCGCTTGGTGAAGGCGACCGAAAGATCGACATTGCCGATGGCGCAGAGGAAGGCGTTGCGCTCGGCGAGAATGGTGTTGCCCTTCAGCTCGACGGGGAAGATCTTCCCGGCGATCGGATTCGCCAGCGCGAGGTGGCCCGCCGGCGCATCGCATCGAAAGACGCTCATGAACATCGTCTCGCCTGCGAGGAACTTCCGCATCAGGCCCTTCATCAGGCCGCCCTGCATGCGCGCCTGCAGGTCGATGCCCTGTCCCATGTAGAGCATCGTCCCCGCCTCGGCATACACCTCTTCGCCTTGCTTGAGGTCGAGTCGCAGCGCCTGCATCACATCGCCGACGATCTTGTATTCCATGCGCACCTCCAGCCCGGATTCTATAAAAGACCGTTACCTCGATTGGCGGAGACGCTCGGAGCTCAATGTCCGTGCCGTTTCCCAACGCATCGTCCCGCCTTCAGCAGGGGTTCGAGTTCCTTCTCAATCAACGCGATGTCGGTTTCGCCGTCGTGCCTGGAATCGATCCGGCCATCACAATCGATGAGAAACATGACCGGTAAGCCGAGAATCCCGCCGTAACGTTCGGCAAGATCGGCGTTACCGATGATGACAGGGTAATTCATCTTGAATTGCGCGTAGAAATCGCGGACAGCTTTAGCGTCGTCGTCGAGAGAAACGCCGATGATCTGGAAACCGCGGTCCCGGTATTTGTTCTGCAACTCGACGAAACGTGGAATCTCGTTCCGGCAGGGCGCACACCAAGTTGCCCAGAAATCGAGCAAAACCACGTGACCACGAAACGCGGCCAGGTCGAGCTTCTGCCCGCGTAAGTCGGCCAGAGAAAATTCGGGTGCCAACGGATGCCTTTCCGTTGCGTTGAGCGCTGTGAGATGGGGACCGAGCGCTAACGCGAACGCCGAAATCAGCACCGTTAGCATTCTTGCGGTCCCGCTCTCAAATGGTGCCGGGCTCGTCCCCCCTCGCCACCGGATAACCTTTTTCGACCCAGTCCTTGCCGAAATTTTCGGCGATGTAGAGGAGCTCCACATTCGTAAAACCCATGGTACGGAGTTCCTGGTACGCGGGATTCACATTGGGACATCGATTCCAGGGGCAACACCCACAGTACAGCAAGATCGATTGCGTGCGCGGCAGCCCGTCGACGCGTTGGTGTAGCTGCCGGATCCCATCCGCTTTGGAGCCGGGACCGATGTATTCGGATCCCGGGATGTGCGCCTGCACGTACAGAACATGAAAGCCAGTTTGAATGATGAGCGGTTTGGGGCGGTCGGATTTCAAGATACGCATCAGGTCGGCGGGCTGCATCAACGGTGGATCGGTCGTCGACTGTTCCTCGAGATTCCGGGCGCCTGCGTCGATCGAGACAAAGCAGGCCAAGAGCATCACAACAATCCATTTGAAAGCTTTGCTAAGGTCCATGAGGTCCATCGATCTCCGTCATTGAATTTCTGTTTCGTGCATCTTGCCCTGGGTCGGGCGATTGTACGGCATCCTCAAGCGAGCGACTTGGAGATTCATCCCTCATCCCTCATCCTTCATCCCTCAATGATTCTCCTCGACGCTCTCCAGCGCCGGTTTCCCGATTCGTCGAAAACCTCACTGCGCAAGATGCTGCAGAGCGGACGCGTCCGAGTGAACGGCGAGCTGGAGAAAGATGCGAAACGTCCGCTGGAGCCGAATGATGCGATCGAGGTGATTTCGAAATCGAGGGCCTGCACGCTGCCGGAGGGGTTGTCGATTCTTCACGAGGACGAGGACGTGATCGTGGTGCTGAAGTCGCACGGGCTGCTGACCGTGGCGACGGAACGCGAACGCGAGAATACGGCACAGGCTTATCTGAATGACTACCTCCGTGAAAAGCGGGAGGGGCGGATCCACGTCGTCCACCGCCTCGATCGCGAGACGTCGGGCGTACTGGTGTTCGCCAAGAATTTCGCTGTGCGCGAGGCGCTGAAGGAAAAATTCGCGGCCCACGCGATCGATCGCGTGTACGTCGCGATCATCGAGGGGACCATCGATCCGCCGTCAGGCACGATCCGATCGCACCTGCTCGAACGCAGCGATCTCCGGATGCAGAGCGTCGGCGCGCATCCCGATGCGAAGCTCGCGGTCACGCACTACCGGACGATGGCCACGACGCCCGGCTATTCCATGCTCGAGGTGACGCTGGAGACCGGGCGGAAGAATCAGATCCGCGCGCATCTCTCGGAAGCGGGACATCCCGTGGTGGGCGACCAGCTCTACGGCAGCACCGTCAACCCTCTCGGGCGTCTCGGCCTTCACGCAAAGCTGCTGGCGTTTACGCATCCGGTCAGCGAAAAGAGGATGAGTTTCACCGCGCCGCTGCCGTCGGTGTTTCGGAAATTGTTCTCTACGTGAAGCTGACTGCGAGCCTCGTTCCCTCTTCGCGATGAATCGTGTCCACGAAGCGGATGCTGTTGTTTTTCAGCGACATGAACAGCGACGAGGTGCGGATGCCGCCGCCGAAGAAGCGCACGCCGCGGAGCAGGTCGCCGTCGGTCACGCCGGTGGCGCAGAAGATGATGTCGTTCCCGGACGCGAGATCGGCGGTGTCGTAGATCTTGTTGGTGTCGTCGTATCCCATCGACTTGAGCCGCTCTTCCTGCCATTTTTCGAGCGGCTTGAGGCGCCCCTGCATCCGGCCGTTGAGGCAGCGCATCGCGGCGGCGGTCAGCACACCCTCCGGCGCGCCGCCGATGCCAATCGCCGCGTGGATGCCGGTGCCGCGGACGGCGGCGGCGATGCCGGCCGAGAGGTCGCCATCGCTGATCAACTTGATGCGCGCTCCCGCCTCGCGGATCTGCGCGATCAGATCGTGATGCCGCTCGCGGTCGAGCACCACGATGGTCAGCTCGTCGACGTCGCGATCGAACGCTTCGGCGATCTGATTGAGATTCTCCTGCAAGGAGTTGCCGAGGCCGACGTGGTCGGCCGCGGTCGGACCGACCACGATCTTGTCCATGTAGACGTCTGGAGCGTTGAGCAGGCCGCCTTTTTCCGCCGCCGCCAGTACGGCGATGGCGTTTGCCGAGCCGGTGGCGCAGAGGTTCGTCCCCTCCAGCGGGTCGACGGCGATGTCGATCTCCGGATAAATTTCCCCCTCCGTCCAGCCGCGTCCAAGCGGCTCGCCGACGTAGAGCATCGGCGCCTTGTCGCGTTCCCCCTCGCCGATGACCACCGTGCCGCGCATCTTGAGCCGGTTCAGCTCCTCGCGCATCGACTCCACTGACACCTGGTCGGAGTATTTCCGCTTGCCGTAGCCCATCGTGCGCGCGGCGGCGATGGCCGCCTTTTCCGACACGCGTAGAAATCCGATCTCTAAGCTCGATTCCATGTCGCGCGAACTGTAACAGAAACATGTGTACGATCGCTCAATGCGGAAGGCCTCGATTCGACTGGCCCTTGGCCTGGTGCTCGCGGCATACGCGGTGATGCTGTTCCGCCACACCTCCTTCGCGGTTGGAGGGGCCGACAGCTCCGGATACGTGAACGAGGCGCGCCTGATGACCGAGGGGCGGACGCGCCTGCCCATCGTTCCGTTGCAGACGCTGCACCTCGGGCGTGACTGGGCGCACGTCTTTACCCCGCTCGGATTCACGCCCGTGGCGGATTCGCGAACCATGGTGCCGTTGTATCCGCCAGGGCTGCCGACGCACTTCGCGGTCGCCGCGGCGATCGGCGGATGGTCGACTGCGCCGTTCGTGGTCGTGCCGCTCATGGCCATCGCCTGCCTGCTCCTCATCTACGCCCTTGCGCGGCAGTTCGGGTTGTCCGAAGGGTGGAGTCTCGGCGCGGCGGCGATTCTCGCGGCCTGTCCGATTTTCATCTTCATGGGCATCCAGCCGATGAGCGATGTCGTAGCCACGGCGTGGACGCTGGCAGCCATCCTTTGCGCGATCGTGGCGGAGCGGCGTCCGGCGCTGGCAATCGCGGCAGGCGCTGCGTTTGGCATCAGCGTCTGCGTGCGGCCATCGAATCTACTGGTTGCGATTCCGCTCGCGTTTGCGCTGCGATGGCGATTGCGGCCACTCGCGCTCGCGGCTGCAGGCGCGCTGCCGTTCGGCGCGGCCCTGTTTCTCTGGCAGAGGGCTCTGTACGGAAGTGCCTTGAGAACGGGCTACGGCGGATTTGCCGGCGTTCTCGAGTGGAGGAACCTGAGCACGCAACTGCCGCTCTACTCCTGGTGGCTCGCCGTGCAGCTCACGCCGCTCGTTTTTCCCTGCGCGCTCTTCATCGCCTTTGATCGCCGCATCGAGCGTTTCCGCCGCGCGCTGCTGCTATCGTGGTTTTTCGTCTTCTTCGCGTTCTACTGCTTCTACGGTCCCTACGATGCGTGGTGGTACACGCGGTTCCTCCTACCGGCCATTCCATCGCTCATCATCGCGTTCCTATTGCTGCTGCGAGATTTGCGTCCGCAACGGGTCGTCGCGACGCTTCTGGTGATCGGCATCGTCATCGTCGGAAGCAAAGAAGCCCGTTTGCGGCACGCATTGGATGTAGGGCACGACGAATCGACGTTTCCGGAGGTGATCCGCTGGTCCGAACAGCGCCTGCCGCCTGACGCAATCGTCCTCGCGGGACTGTTCAGCGGCGCGTTCCTCTACTATTCGGGGCGATTCACTGTTCGCTATGACCAGCTCGACAACGATCAATTTCAACTTCTTCGCGCCTACGCCGGAGTCGCCGGACTGCACTGGTACGCGCTGCTTCCCGATTGGGAGCGGGGCGAGATGCGAAATCTCTCCGGCAAGTGGACGCCGCTCGGAACGGTCCGCCGGATCACTCTGTGGCGCCTCGACTGGTGATTACTTCTTCGCCGTCTCCGCCGCCCTGCGCTCGGTCGCTTCCTTCTCCGCCTGGGCGCTCATCGGCGGGTTGTACGCCGGGACGCCAGTGACCGCCTCGCCGATGATCAGATTGTGGATGTCGTGCGTCCCCTCGTACGTCTTTACCGACTCGAGGTTGAGCATGTGGCGGATGACCGGGTATTCGTCCGAGATGCCGTTGGCGCCGAGGATGTCGCGGGCCATGCGCGCGCACTCGAGGGCGATGTTCACGTTGTTCATCTTGGCCATCGAGACGTGATGCGGCTTCAGTTTGTCCTGATCCTTCAGGCGGCCGGTCTGCAGGGCGAGGAGCTGCCCCTTGGTGATCTCGGTGATCATCCAGGCGAGCTTGTTCTGCACGAGCTGATGTGAGGCGATTGGCTGTCCGCCGAACTGGATGCGCGACTTCGCGTACTGCAACGCCGTGTTGTAGACCGCCATTGCCGCGCCGAGGGCACCCCAGGCGATGCCGTAACGCGCCTGTGTGAGGCATGACAGCGGATACTTGAGGCCCTTCGTTTCCGGCAGAACGTTCGCCGCCGGGATGCGGCAGTCCTCAAAGAAGAGTTGCGAGGTGACTGACGCGCGCAGCGAGAACTTCCCCATGTGATAGGCGGTGGTGAAGCCGGGCGTCTCTTTCTCGACGAGGAATCCGCGGACCGTTCCCTCGGCTTTGGCCCACACGACGGCGACGTCGGCGATCGATCCGTTGGTAATCCACGACTTCGCGCCGTTGAGCACCCACGAATCGCCGCTCTTGCGCGCGTTGGTGCGCATGCCGCCAGGATTCGATCCGAAATCGGGCTCGGTCAGGCCGAAGCAGCCGAGCTTCTCGCCCGCCGCGAGCTTCGGGATCCAGTAGTCCTTCTGCTCTTTCGATCCGAAGGTGTAGATGGGATACATCACCAGCCCCGACTGCACGGAGGCGAACGAGCGGAGGCCGGAATCGCCGCGCTCGAGCTCCTGCATGATCAGGCCGTAGGCCACGTTGTTCAGGCCGGGCAGGCCGTAGTCGCTGATGGTCGGTCCGAACAGCCCCATCTCGGCCATCTTGGGGATGAGTTGCTTGGGGAACTTTTCTTCGCGATTGGCATGCTCGATGATGGGGATGACCTGCTCATCAACGAAATCGCGCACTGTCTGCCGCACCATCAGCTCTTCTTCGGTGAAGAGCGAATCGATGTCCATGTAATCGACGCCGGGAAAGCTGGCCACGAGAGTCTCCTTCTAGCGCGCGGATGATATCGCACGGCCAATGTAGAGCACATGCGCGTGCGGGTAGCCGCGGTCGATGCGCGCGTGCGTCGGTTCAAAGCCGTGCGCGCGCAGGCGGCGCTCGAAGTCGGCCGGCGTTTCGTAGCTGAAGGACTCACCGAGCGTCAGGTGCAGCGCGGAGGCGATCCGCTCCTGCATCTGGTTCCACGCCTGCTTCACACGCGCCGTCGGATCATGTTCCTTGATCAGCAGCGTTCCGCCCGGTGCGAGCCGCCGTTTGAGGCGATCGAGCAGGGCATCCCACTCGGCGATCGGAATCTTGTAGAGCACGTCATTGAGGGCGATGACGTCGAATGTGCCGCGAATGCAGTCGTCGAATCCGATGACCGTGCGGATGCGATCGAATCGGCGCACCTTGCGCGCGTCGGGATCGACGGCTGTCACGTGCGCGCCGCGCTCGCGCGCCAGCACAGAAAAAATGGCGTGACCCGCGCCCACATCGAGCACGCGCGCGCCCGCCGGCACGTGCTTCACGACGCGCAGAAAGGGGCAGGTGAGGAAGCGAATCAGAATGTGCACCCGCGACCGCAGAGGGAACTTCTGGTAGGCGCGGTGAAGTACGATTAAGGCACTGATGAAGCCCACGCCACCGATTGTAGAAGTGCCGGGTGCCCAGTGCCGAGTTTCGAGCTGGAGCAAGTGATTCGGCACCCGGCACTCGGCACTCGGCACTGGCGCGAGATTCTTGGCGCCGTCGCGGTATTGATTTCCCGCCTTTGTACCCTTCCGAAGACGTTCTGGGAGGGGGACGAGCTTCTTTTTGCGGCCGCAATCCAGAAGTTCGATCCGTGGAGCTCGCGCCCGCATCCTCCCGGCTATCCGCTCTACGTTGGCCTCGGCAAGTTTTTCGCCTTCTTCACCGATCCGTTCCATGGCCTGCTCGCGCTGAGCGTGATTGCTTCCGTCGTCGGATTCATCGCCTTGTCGATTGTTTTCCGCCATGTGCTGGGCGATCGCGATCTCGCAGTGTGCGGCGCGCTGCTCTACTACTTTTCCGCGGCGATGCTGGTGCACGGCGCGCTGCCGCTGTCGGACGGCCCGTCGCTGATGTTCGTGGCGCTGATGCTGTGGGCGGCGACGGGCTTTCCCGATCGCGCCACCGAGTGGAGGGCGATCGCCTTCGGCCTCGCCGCGTCGGCGGCCATCGGCACGCGACCGCAGCTCGTTGTCGGCGTGCTCCCCGTATTTCTGCTGATGCTCTTCTGGACGCGCGACCTGCGCAAGATCGCTGCGGGCCTGATCAGCTTCACGATTTTGTCGATGGCCTGGTTTGCTCCTCTGATGCGCGCGGCGGGAGGATGGGACAGGCTGATGCTGTGGGAGACGCAGCAGGCGACCTACGTTGCCACGCACGACGCGGCGATGTCGCGCGGCGCCGCTTCCACCGGGGTGATTGTCTCTCGATTCCTCGCGCATCCGTGGGGTCCGAAGTGGATTTCCATTCCGCTGGCGCTGCTTGCGCTCGTCGGCATTTTCGTCCTGGCGCGAAAGCCGAAGCGGCCGGCCGTGGCGATCGTTCTCTTTGCGCTTTTTCAATTCGCTCTTGCCATCTGGGTCATGGATCCGGCCGATGGAGCGCGATACAGCCTGCCGCACATGATCCTGGTCGCACTGCTCGTCGCCGCGGGACTCGATCTCGTCCGCCGCATCGCTCACATGCGCGCCGCTCCCTGGATCGCCGTTGTGATTTTCGCTATCGCGTCGCTCGCCTACGCCTGGCCGATCATCGGAACGCGGGCCAGGGAGGCGTCGCCTCCGGCTGCAGCCGTGGCGTACGCCAACGCACATTTCTCGCCGGATACCGTGATCGCGTACGAGCTTTCCCTGCGCCCGCACGCGGAGCATCTCTTTTCGCGTTTCCAGTCGATTCAGGCCGACAAGGCCCTTGCTGAGTTTTACGACCGGCCGGAAGTTTCGGTGGTGGTACTCGGTGACGGCGGATCGCGATCACCCGAGGCGAAGGTCTTCGCCTGGCCGGAATGCGATGCGTACGGCAAGCTGACGCGCAATCACTATCGCGTGGTGACCCTCGACCCTTTGCGTGCGCAGGAGCGCTATCTGCCGCTGCGCGGCGTGTATGCGCTGGAGCGGACGCCGGCGGGCGACGAGTGGCGCTGGCTGACACGCGACGCGGCGATCCGCCTGCCGCAGCGGCACGGCAGCCGTGTGACGCTCAGGTTCCGTCTTTCGCCCGATGCGCCGTATGACGCGAACGCGGTGCACGTGGCCATCAACGGGCGGAAGGCAGGGGAGGCGAGCGCCCGGCGCGATGCGTCGTCCATGGCGCTGGTGGTTCCGCCGGGCCCGGTCGAAATTACGATCCGCTCCGATCAGGCCTTCACCCCCGCGACCGTCCTCCACAACCAGGATCCGCGAATCCTCGCGGTACAGCTTGTCGACTTACAATGCCAGTGATGACTCGTCCGTCAGTTTCCCTGGTGATTCCGATGTTCAATGAGGAGGAGAACATCGAGCACGCCATCGACGCGGCGGTCGAGGCACTGACGAAGTACACCGAGGACTACGAAATCATCATTGTCGACGACGCATCGACCGATGCCTCGCCGGTGCTCGTCGCGCGGCGCGTGGCCGAGAATCCGCGCATCCGGATGATCCGGCATCAGAAGAATCGTAAGCTCGGCGGAACGCTGCGCTCCGGATTCGCTGCCACGACGAAAGACCTCGTTCTCTACATGGACGCCGATCTTCCCTTCGATCCCGACGTGCTCGGGCGCGCCATGCGCGCGTTGCAGGTGACCGGCGCGGACGTCATCGCCGGCTACCGACACGATCGCACCATCGAAGGTCCGAAGCGGTTGATTTACTCATACGTCTACAACGCGCTGATCGGCGTGCTGTTCGGCTGGCCCCATCGCGACATCAACTTCTCGTTCAAACTGATGAAGCGTGAAGTGTTCGAGGCCATCGAGCTGAAGTCTGAAGGCTCGCTCATCGATGCCGAGCTGATCGTGAAGGCGAAGAACCACGGCTTTACCATCCAGCAGATCGGCCTCGATTACTTCCCGCGGGTGCGGGGAACTTCGCATCTCTCGTCGCCGCGCGTGATTGTGAAGATCTTCGCCGAGCTGGTGAAGCTCTACCCGGAGATGCGGAGGCGCGTGCCGCGGCCGAAGGCTGTCATTGCGAACGTCAGCGAGATCCGTGAAGCGACTCATCGTCACGGCGGATGACGTCGGCCTCGATCGCGGAATGACCGCCGGAGCGATCGAGGCGCACCGCAACGGCATCGTCACCGCCTGCTCGATCGTGGCCAATGGCCGCGAGTTTGATGATGCGGTCGTCCGTTTGCGCGAGGTGCCGAATCTCGAAATCGGCGTGCATCTCACGCTGGTCGAGGAGCGGGCGCTGACGACGGGAACGCCGATGCCGAAGACGTGGCCGCGGTTTCTGCTCGCGCTGCCGCGGGACGTCGAACCAGAACTGCGCGCGCAGATCGAGAAAGTGCGGGCCACCGGCCTTCGTATCACACACCTCAATGGGCATCAACATCTCCACATGCTGCCGCGTATCCGCGCGGTCGTGGAGCGGCTGGCGCGCGAGTACGGCATCGACTACGTGCGCGTGGTCAACGACCGCGGGGGACGGAAACGGCGCGTGGCCATGGCGGCACTGAAGCGTGTAGCGGCGGGCGGCCCCGCCCGCCGGGCGGCCGAGGACGGCCGCCCCTACAACACCACCATCGGAGTCGCCGAGGCGGGGCATCTGACGGCGGAGCGAATGATCGAGTTGCTCGACCAGGTCGGCGATTTGACCGAGCTCGTCGCGCATCCCGGCATCGGCGTGACTGGATACAGTCAGTGGCGGTACGAGTGGGAGAGCGAGACGCGCGCGTTATGCGATCCACGCGTGCGCGAGGCGATCGAAGCGCGCGCCATCCGGCTGATCGCGCCATCGCACGTATAATCCGCGCGCCATGGCGCAGAAGATCGCCGTAGTTCCCGGCGACGGAATCGGCCCGGAAGTCATCGCCGAAGGGATGCGCGTTCTGGAGCGTGTGAACGCCACGCGCAGGCTCGGCCTGGAGTTCGTGCACTTCGGCTGGAACGCCGACGAGTACCTGCGCAGCGGTGTCTCCATCCCGCCCGGCGCCATCGACGACATTCGCAGCAAATACGCCGCGGTCTATCTCGGCGCGTTCGGAGACCCGCGCATTCCGGACATGAAGCACGCCGCGGACATCCTCCTGGGCATGCGCTTCCAGCTCGATCTCTTCGTCAACTACCGGCCGGTTAAGCTGCTCAGCGATCGCCTCTCCCCGCTGAAAGGAAAGACAAGTCAAGATATTGACTTTGTCATCTTTCGCGAAAACACCGAAGGCGCCTACGTCGGCATGGGCGGGATTTTCAAGAAAGGAACGCCGGAGGAGATCGCCGTGCAGGAGGACATCTCCACGCGCAAGGGAGTGGAGCGGATCATCCGCTACGCGTTCGATTTCGCCAAACGCAGCGGCCGCAAGTCGGTCTGCATGGCCGACAAGAACAATGTCATGCGTTTCGGCGGCGACCTGTGGCTGCGGACATTCGAGGATGTGGCGAAGGAGTATCCCGAAATCGAGCACTTCCATCTGTTCGTCGACGCGCTGACCATGCAGATGGTGCGCGCGCCGGAGATGTTCGAGGTGATCGTCACCAACAACATGTTTGGCGATATCGTCACCGACCTCGGCGCCGCCCTGCAGGGAGGACTGGGGATGGCGGCGTCCGGAAACATCCATCCCGGAAAAGTGTCGCTGTTCGAGCCCATCCACGGCAGCGCGCCGAAGTACGCCGGCAAGGACGTCGCCAACCCGATCGGCGCCATCCTCACTGCCGCGATGATGCTCGAGTATCTCGGCCACGCGGATGAAGCGAACACCATCGAAGCCGCCGTGATCGCCGCGCTCGCCGCCGGGGAGACGACGAAAGACATCGGCGGCAAGCTGGGCACGAGAGCGGCGGGGGAGGCCGTGCTGAAGCAGTTAACAGTAAACAGTTAACGGTTATCAGTTAACAGTTAACAGCGGGCGGTGGGCCTGTTAACCGTTAACTGTTAACTGTTAACCCGCAAGAGGAGAAATCTTGAAAAAGATGTTGATTGCGTTAATGGCCCTCGCAGCGACGAGTGTGGTTGCCAACGAAGGCATGTGGATGCCGCAGCAGATCCCGCAGCTGGCGGCGGAGCTGCAGAAGATGGGATTGAAGATCGATCCGGACCGCTTCGCCGATCTCACCGGCGATCCGATGGGGGCCGTGGTTTCGCTCGGCGGGTGCAGCGCGTCGTTTGTCTCGCCCGACGGTCTTGTGGTGACGAATCATCACTGCGGATTCGGCGCCTTGCAGTTCAACAGTACGCCGCAGCGGGATTTGATCACCAACGGTTTTCTGGCGAAGACGCGTGAGGAAGAGCTGCCGGCCGGCCCCGGGTCGCGAGTTCTGGTGACGACGAAGATCGAAGATGTGACTGGCCGCGTGACCGGCGGGTTGAAGCCGAGGATGAGCGATCTCGATCGCGAAAAGGCGATCGACCGGGCGACGAAACAGCTCGTGGAGGAGTGCGAGAAGCCGGGCGGTGTCCGCTGCCGCGTAGCGTCATTCTTCGAAGGCTCGCAATACCTCCGCACGACGCAGATGGAGATCCGCGATGTGCGCCTGGTGTACGCGCCGGCCCTCGGTGTGGGCGATTTTGGCGGCGAGACCGACAACTGGATGTGGCCGCGCCACACCGGCGACTGGTCGTACCTCCGGGCCTACGTCGGAAAGGACGGCAAGCCGGCCGACTATTCGAAGGACAACGTGCCGTATCACCCGGCGCACATCCTCAAAGTGTCGCACGAGGGTGTGCGCAAGGACGATCTGGTCATCGTCGCCGGCTATCCCGGCCGGACGTTCCGCTATCGCACCGCGGCCGAAGTGCAAAACATGCAGCAGGTTGTCTATCCGACCACGATCAAGTACGCGGCCGATCTGAACAACATCCTCCGCGAGATGTCGAAGAACAACAAAGCGGTGGAGATCGCCAACGCCAGCCGCATCAAGGGGAACGACAACGTGCTGAAGAACTACACCGGCACGCTGACCGGATTTCAGAATTTTGGCATCGTCGCCCAGCGGCAGAAGCGCGAGGCCGATCTGGCCGCGTACATCGCATCGCATCCGGAAGCGCAGAAGTACGCCGGCGCGCTCGACAAGATGAACGCGCTCGAGCAGCAGCGACTGGCGACCGAGCAGCGCGACACGGTGCTGCAGTGGATCCTCCGCAGCTCTCCGATGATGGCGCAGTCGGCGACCCTGTACCGGCTCTCGGTGGAAAGGCCGAAGGCGGACATCGATCGCAATCAGGGATTCCAGGAGCGCGACTGGCCGCGGATCGGCGAGGGAATCGTGCGCGCCCAGAAATCGCTCGAGCCGCAGAGCGATCGTGCCGGGCTGCGCTACTTCCTCCTCGAATCGCAGAAGCTTCCGGCGAACCAGCGCATCGCCGCGCTCGATGATCTGATCGCCAAAGCGGGCGGCGTCGACAAGTTTCTCGATCAGCTTTACGGCAATACGAAGATCGCCGATCTTGCGCAGCGGAAGGCGATGCAAACCGAGTCGACGGCGCAGCTTCAGGCGCGGCACGACTCGATGCTCGAGCTGGCCGCCGCGCTTTCGCCGCTGCGGCTCGAAAACGAGCGCCGCGACAAGGAGTTCGCCGGCGCGATGTCGCGCCTGCGGCCGCTCTACATGGATGCGCTGCGCGCCTCGACCGGCGGCCGTCTCTATCCCGACGCCAACGGGACGCTGCGGATCACCTTCGGAAGAGTGGAGGGCTACGCGCCCCGCGACGCCGTCTGGTACAACCCGCAGACCACGGTCAGCGGAATCGTGCAGAAGAACACCGCTTCGGGCGAGTTCGACGCACCGAAGAATGAGCTGGATGCGATCAGGGCGAACAAGACCG
>JBGPFD010000086.1:0-13526 GCA_041483175.1 Thermoanaerobaculia bacterium
GGATGTGCTCAACGCATTCGGAGTCGCCTTGTCGGACCAGGGAAGAGCCCAGCAGGCACGGGAGCAGTTCGAACGCGTTCTCTCGTTCGACTCCAACAACGCCCCCGCTCTGCAGAACCTCGGGATTCTGTCGCTGCGTCAGGGCGATGCGAGCGCGGCGTTGTCGTATCTCACTCGCGCTCTTGCTCTGAATCCAAAGCTGCCGCTGGCGCTCAACACTCTCGGCGTCGTCTATGCGCAGTCGAACGATTTCAGCCGTGCGGTCGATGCATGGAATCGTGCCGTACAGGTCGACGCCCGCCAGTACGACGCGCTTTACAACATCGGATTGGTCGAAGCCCGCGCGGGCCACCGCGAAGAGGCACGCCGGGCATTCACCCAATTCATCGAAACGGCGCCAAAATCGAGCCACGCGGCGGATATCGCTGCCGCACGGAAGGCACTCGCGCAGATGGAGTCACAATAGCCGAGGATTTCCGCTTCCTTGTCGTCCTGGGCAGGGCCGCCAGCGATGTCGGGCGTATCAAGATGTTCCGCGCCGCGGCGGATCCAGTCATCTCACCATCGGACCGAAGGACCGGCTCGCGGTGCGGATCACGCCGCCTTCAGCGGCTGGCAAAAAGTTCGATGCCGGTGCCGACCTGATCGCCGTCAGCACACATGAAGGGCTGACGTGGCGAATATCACCTGCGCTTCAGGGCTTTTTCAAATACTTGAGCATATCGCGGGCGGAACTGGCCTCGGGATCCTTCGGCGCGAGTTGCAGGAACCGCTCGATGTCTCTCTTTGCCTCTGCCATGGCGCCCTGGCCTGCATTGATGACACCCAGGTAGTAGTAGGCCTGCGGGTAATTCGGATCGACCTGGAGCACCTTGCCGAATCTCTCCTTGGATACGGCCAGGTCATTGGCGTCGTAGGCTTCGAAGGCCAGTCGCAAGAGGCCGTCGCGCGCAACGACGGGCTCGAAGGTTGCCAGACCCAGCAGCGCGTCGATGAGCCTCGTCTTTTCGCCGAGCGCCAGACATGCGTTGTACCGAACCCGTATTGCCGCCTCGTTCGTCGGATCCGTCTTCAGGATCGTCTCCGCGGCCGCAGCCGCCTCCTTATTGCGCCCGATCTTGACGCCGGCTGTTGCAAGTCCGAGCAGCGAAACCTGAAGGTTGGGATCGACAATGAGCGCTTCCTGAAACTTCGCGAAGGCGCCCACAGGGTCCCCGCCCTTCACGAGAGCGACAGCCTCGTTATGAATCTTCTTCGCTTCCTCGGTTCGGCGGCCAACCTTCTCCAGGTCCTTCAGCGCCTCGGCGGTCTTCGCCTCGTCTTTGAGGTTACGGTACGCGTGCCACCGCGCCAGAAAGACCGCCTCTTCCGTCGAGCCGAGAGCGATGGCTTTCTCAGCGGCGGCGGCCGCCGCCTCGTTGTGCCCCAGCTCCAACTGCACCGCGCTCAGCGCCGCCCACGCCTGGCGCAGGTTGGGATCGTGCTCGACGGCCTGTTTGAACTTCGTCTCGGCAGTCGCGTAATCCTTGCCCTTGAACGCGGCAAGTCCGGTGTTGAACGCGTCGACTGCCGGTGCCGAGGTCGACGCCACGCCGCCGCTGTGGACCTCTACGGTCGCGGGCTGCATCGTCCACTGGGAGACTTGCGAGCCCTCTACGTTCCAAGTCTGACTAACCTCCATCGACTGATAGCCGGTCTTGTCGAAGCGGTACACGTACGTCACGCTGACTTGATTGAAATCGATCGTGAACACGCCCTTCTTGTCGGTCGTCTCGATGTCTTTGAAACCCGGGATCTCCCGTGATGTGGTTATCACGGCGACGCCCTCCAGCGGCTTTCCGTCCGGATCGACGATCTTGCCGGTGAGTCTCGCCTTCCGCTCGGCGAGGGCGAGCGATGGGACCATCCACATCAGGAACAGGAGCGATGCGATTGTGCGGATCCTGGGCATCGTAGTCACCTTTCTTCTATTTCGATCTATGGTTGGCCCGGTAGCGCTGTGTAACTGATTCGTCGGCACGCTGGCGGCTCGATTCGAAATGCCAGATCGAACAGTAGAATTCCCGGAATTGGCACGACTTACCTTTCCGGAAAAGCGGACGAACCGATTCCAAGGCCGCTCGACAGCGCGGCTGGCCGTCCGGCCGATACGACGACTCGACAAGAAGGCACGGTGAACTCAATGCGTGGGAAGCAACGTATGATCGGATTTGTCCTTGGGCTGATCTCGACGCTCGCTGGGGTCGGCTGTGCTTCGACGCCGAAAGCCCAAACGAACGGTCGCGGCATGGCCGCCAGAGAAGAGTGTTTCGACGCCAGCAGAGTCCGCACCTTCTCTCCCCTGGATGAACGGTTCGTCTATGTCCGTGTTTTGAGCGACGAGCACTACCTGCTGACGATGGACAGCATCTATCCGAGTCTTCCCTTCGCAACCGGCATCACGATTTCCAGCACGTTCCGCCGTGTCTGTTCGGACATGGGGGCCAAGCTGACGTACGTTGTTTCAGAGGGTCAGGTCTCCTCCAGAATCGTGCGCGTCGAATCCGTTGCCAGCAAAGAGGCAGCTCTGAAGCTGGTTGAAGAGCGCACGGGACGGAAGCTGGAGCGCTAGCCCGCATTGCTATCGTGATGACCATGCGCCCGAACAAGCTGGGTGAGTCGTGGGCCGCAGCGAAGGCTCGACGGTTTCGGCGACTGACAGGAAGCTTGACCCGGTTGCTTCAAGCCTCTCTTGCGTGTCTGGCTCTCACCGCCTTTGCCTGTACGAGCGGGCCGGGAATCTCCGAAACCGTTCGGATCGCGCCTGACGACCTTCTCGCCGGCACGTCTCTCGGCGTGGTGGCGGACTCTGCACACCTCGCCGAGGAGCAGGAAGTGCTCTCCGTGAGTGCCGAGATGAAGGAGTTCCTCGATGCCCACGTCGACCGCAAGGCCAGCGCCGATCTCAAACTGCGCCAGCTCATCGGCGCGATCATCGTCCCGGGCACCTTCGTTGTCGAGTACGAGGCCACCACCCGCACCGCTTCCGAGACGTTCCACATTGGTCGGGGAAACTGTCTGTCGTTCTCCACAATGTTCGTCGCCATGGCCCGTCACGTCGGCCTCGACGTTGGGTATCAAGAAGTGGATCTCCCGCCCGACTGGACTCTGAACAACGATACATTCGTGCTGAACCAGCACGTAAACGTGTATGTCGACCTCGGCCTGCGGGGCAAACGCGTCGTGGATTTCAACATCGGGGATTTCAAGACCAGATACGAGATGCGAACGATCTCCGACGCGCGGGCCCTTGCCCACTACTACAACAACATCGGCGTCGAGCGCATGCAGGCCGGTGATCCGGCCTCGGCTCTCGCCTGCTTCCGCCATGCCATCGCAGACGGTGATCGGCGGTACGCGCCGGCTTGGACCAACCTCGGCACGCTCTACCTGCGACTCGGCGTTCGCACTCATGCGGAAGCCGCCTATCTGGAGGCACTGCAGGCCACGCCGGGGGATCTCGTCGCCATGAGTAATCTGGCCCGCTTCTACGAGCTGACGGGCGACCGGGAGCGCGCTGCAGCGTATCAGAAGCGGGTGATCTATCACCGAAGTCTCAACCCGTATTACCGTTACGAGCTCGCTCGTCAAGCATATTCTGCACAGCACTACGACGACGCGATCGGCCATCTGAAGTATGCCATCCGTATGCGGCGGAATGAGGACAGGTTCTACTTCCTGCTGGGCCTGGCGTATCTTCAGAAGGGCGATGCCCGGGCTGCCCGGCACTGGATCGCGCTGGCCGAAGAGGTCGCCGCCACGGACAGCCTGAAGCACCAGTACTCCGAGAAGATCGAGACTTTGCTCCGCCGCGGTGATCGCTAAAGCGATGAGGATGGCCGATTGTCGAACGAGCTCCCGCGCGTACCCGCGCCTCCCGGCCGATCAGACTGACCTTCGCCCTATCCTCGCACGAGCAACTTCAAAGTCGCGCCGTCGCTCCGCGAATCGCGCCTCTTGACACAAAAAAAGAAGCGGCCCGAGGGGGCCGCTTCTTTCTGTTGTTCTCTGTGACTCCTATTTGAAAGTGAACATCACACTCGTATGGACATAGCGGCCGTACGGGTCGTACCTTCCGAAGCCCGGGCTGTAATCGTTGTAGCTGAAGCCCTGGCCCAGCGGGGGCTCCTTGTCGGCGATGTTGTTCACGCCGAGGGTCCAGTGGACGCCGCGACCAAGATTGTAGCTGGCCGCGAGGTCCATATAGTTGAACTTACCGTACTCAAAGCTGCCGACTTTCTTATAGGCGGCAATGCTTCCGGGATCCGCGAGAGCAGGCGAAGGGTTGGATGCGTCGACTCGGACGCTACCGATCATGCGCCATCCGAGAGTCACGGTCGCATTGCCCCTCTGCCATCCAAAGCGGGAGAGATGGCGCCACTTGGAGCTCGGCTGTCCGCACTGGTCGCCAAAGTATCCTACGCAGTCGTAGTTATACAGAGGCGTCGCGAGGGAAGACTTCAACAGGTACGTTCCAATGAGGCTGAACGTCAACGAGTTGCCGCCGACCGGCCTCAGGTAGTCGATGTTCACGTCGACACCTTCTGCACGGGACTGCCCGATGTTCAAGTTGGTCGCAGTGGTATAGCCCTGTTGAGTGAGCCAGAGCGTACCGAACTGGTCACGGTGAATCAGGCCGCACAGGGTTGGATCGCCGGTGCTGGCGCACTGCGAGATGACCTGGTCCGGACCGAGAGTGCCGATTGTGTCTTTGAGCTTGATATCGTAGTAGTCGAAGGTAGCGCTGAACGTCGGGGCCACCGCCGGCGTAATGACCAGTCCAAAGGTTTTCGTGTTGGCGATTTCGGGTGACAGGTTCGGGTTCCCACCGGAGAGCGTGTTGTACTGCTCGGCCGGGTTCTCCTGAATCTTCCCGTACTGGGCTGCGGTCACTCCGGTCCGCTGGCACTCCGCCAGAGTGGCCGACGGGGTCGCGCCCGCACAGATATCCTGGCTGCCGCCGAGGGTGATCCCCTGCGGTCTGAACAGCTCCACGATATTCGGCGAGCGAGTCGCTCGGTTGTAGCCGCCACGCAGCTTGAAATCGGCGGTCGGTGCGTACGACACCTGTACCTTGTAGGTCGGGAACCTGCCCGTGGTGCTGTAGTCGGACGTGCGATAGCCAAGCTCCAGGCTGAGATCGTGCGCTCCGCGAGCGCCCTGGATGATGGGGAGCAGCGCCTCGGTAAAGAACTCCTTCGTGGTGTACGAACCGTTCACTGGAGGTACCGGACCGCCCTGACCTGCTCCAATGCCCAGCTGATAGGCCTGGTCGGGTCTGAAGGCGAGGGAGAACTTGTTCAAGTCGACGCCCAGAGCGAGCGAAACGCCTTGTGTAGCGCCTGGAAATACGAGGCCGTAGCTCCTGAGGTCACCGGTGAAGGTGGCGGCAGCGATCTGCGTCTTCAGATCGGCAGTCGACAATAGAGGAATCGCAATGTAATCGAGGGCCGCCTTGGTCACTCCACCGATCTTGAAGATATCCCACGGCGCGCAACCGGCGTTACCGGAACGGCAATGCCAAGTGCTCGGGTCATTCGGATCGCCGTCGATGATCAGCGCATCCTGTATGCGCGTGGAGTCGAGGTCATTGGCGTACATTTCCGGCACACGGGTTTCCGCATGCAGGCCGTACACGTCGTAACTCCACGCCTTGTTGATGTCACCCTTCATGCCCATGTTGAGGCGATACGCCTGGTGGCTGAGCAGATCGACTCGGCCGGCGCCCTCGACGTTGCGCCTTCCGATGAAGACGTTCGCCATATCGTGGGGCCCGTAGCCGTTCGCCGTGCAGATCTTCTGCTTCTGGTCGGCGCTCAACATCGGATTGTCGCAGTTGATCTGGCTGGTCGAGAAAAAGTCGCCCGACGGTGCGATCTGCGCATCCGTGTTGTCATCCATGAGCATGACCGAGCCGTAAGCCTGAGCATGCGTGTTGAAGTCGTAGTTCAGGAAGGCTCCGCCACCAAACCGCGTATCGGGACGTTGCATGTAGTTGTACGTGGCGAAGTTGAAGAGGTCGGTTTTGCTGGTGTAGTTCCTGAACGTGTTCCCGGGCCCGTTTTTGTCGAGTGTGTAATCCCCCACAAAGTTGAAATCAGGGTCGAACACCTGGAAGCGCCCAAGAGGAATCGTGGACGAGCCGCTACAAGCATTACCGCTCGCGCTGAGGCCGGTCACGGCGCAGTTCGTGTAGTCACGCTTATTCTTGAGAAGCGCCTTCGTCTTACGGTAGTCCACGTAAAGGCTGGCATGCCCGTTATCACCGAACTTGCCTCCGAATGCAGCGTACGCATCGTATTGGCCGCCGTCCCATGTAGAACCGGTCGGCACGGCAAACCCTCGCGCCCTGCTGATGCTCTCAGCCACTGCGTTGTTGTTGTTGTGCTGATATTGGCCGCCGGAAAAGCCCGCTTTCACGCCCTCGAAATCTGTATCGAGGATGAAGTTGACGACGCCGGCGACGGCGTCGGCGCCGTACACGGCCGAAGCGCCGCCCGTGAGCACGTCGACCCGCTTCACGAGCGCGGCGGGAATGAAGTTCAGATCAGGCGCGAGCTCGTACCGGTCCCCGGCGGGCATGCGTTTGCCGTCGATCAGCACCAGCGTGCGGCCGGAGCCCAGGTAGCGTAGATCGACGGTCGCCGTCCCTGACGCGCCGTTTGAATACGTGGAGTTCTGCGCCGCGAAGACCTGCGGCAGGTTCGTCAGAAAGTTTTCGAGCCGCGTCGCCCCTTGATATTGGATCTCCTCAACGCCTAGGGTGGCGACGGGGCTCATCGCTTCGATCGTTGGTCGCGGAATCAGTGAACCGGTCACTGTCACTTCTTCCGCCAACGCCCCCGGTTTCCTGACCTTAAGATCAGCATCGAGTTTTGCAGTCTGCGACTCGCCGACCTGCACATGCTTCGTGACGGCCTGAAGTCCCTGCAGCTCGAACGTCACCGCGTAATCGCCCGGCGGCAGAGCGGCAAAGCTGTACTTACCAGCGGAGTCACTCGTTGCGGTGCGAGAGCCTTGAAGATTGGGAGATGTGACTGCCACGGTGGCGCCCGGAAGCGGCGAGCCGGAAGCAGTCACGGTTCCGCTCAGAGCCCCCGTCGTGGTCTGCCCGAAAGCCGTCAGGGCCACGAGCAGACAACCGATGATGGCCATTGCCAGAAAACGACTCAACTTCATCGAAGCCTCCTTCTTGAATGCCAAGCTCAATTGCTGAAACGATTTGCGCGTCAAATTAACACAACGTCACTGAATTGCAACCTTTTTTTGAAATGTATTTACAACGACTGCGGCCACCACCCGAATCCGGCTTGCACCCCCGCACCCGTGGAACGAATTGTCACGAGGTCCATAGCTCTCGGAGTCGCTGCCGTCACCGATTCCGCAACATCACAGCCAACATGCCGCGGACGCTAACTTGCTGATTCGCCACGCATTCGCACGAAGGGCCGCACCGGCAGGATTCGACTTACCGAATCGGAGCGTCCGGATTTGTGAAGCAGGAGGGAGGGTAGGTGACCTCGCTGCGTGTGGCGGCGGGCGCCCTCGCCCGCCGCTGAGCGGCCGAGGGCGGCCGCTCCCACACATGATCACCCTCCAGCCGAGCCGATTGCGAAGCCGACCAGAAGAATGGTCAGCACCGCGGCGGTGATAGCCACGTAGAGCCGGTCGCGTTCGATGATGAACACGACGATCGAGAGTGCTACGCGCGCAACCGGTGTGGCAATCAGCAGCAGCAGGCCGGCCATGACCATGGCCTGACCGCGACCCGCGCGCACGCCATCGACGACGGCGCGAACGCTGCTTGGGTAATGCATCGCTCCGCGCGTCAGGCTGCCGAGCGCGGGGCGCGAGGAGAAATACTCGGGATGATGGATGAAACTCAGAGCGATTCCGAGCGTGACCACGGCGATGCTGAGGAGCACGCCGCCGCGCAGCAGTGAGCTGATCGCCGTGTCGACCCAGCGCGGCTCGCTCATCCTCGAACGCCTTTCAGCAGCATCTCTGCGGCGATGACGATCAACACGACCACGAAGGTCATGCGCACTGCGCGGCTGCCGATCCGGCCGAGCGTATGCGAGCCGAGAAATGCCCCGGCAAGAACTCCGATGGCCACCGGCGCGGCAATGAATGGATCGATCTGGCCGCGCGTGAAGTAGACGCCCGCGCTGGCTGCCGCGGTCACGCCGATCATAAAGTTACTCGTGGCGGTCGACACTTTGATCGGCAACTCCATCGCCAGGTCCATCGCTGGAACTTTCAGCGCGCCGGAGCCGATTCCGAGAAGTCCGCTGACCGTTCCCGCGATGTACATCAGCCCGAGCCCGAGGCGTGCGCGCACGGGCTGATAAGCGATTTCCTCTCCGGCGGCGCCATCGAAATAGGAGCTGTGCAGTTTCAGATACCGCGTGAACCTGCCGATCTCCACCTCGGCGTCGGCGGCGCGGCGGCCGCGCAGCATGGCGATGGCCGAATAGCCGAGGATCAGACCGAACAGGATGAAGAGAAAGCGGGGATGGATGATGCCGGCGAGGTAGGCGCCGGTGATCGCGCCGAGGGTCGTCCCGAGCTCCAGGAACATTGCCACGCGCATGTTGGCCAGCCGGTCACGGACGTACGCCGCCGCGGCGCCGCTGGAGGTAGCGATCACCGAGACGATCGAGGCTCCGATGGCCAGGCGGATGTCGACGTGCAGCAGAAGCGTCAGCGCGGGGACGACGATCAGACCGCCGCCGAGTCCGAGGAGCGATCCGAGAAATCCGGCGGCCAGCGAAATGGCGCCGACCGTGAGGACGAACACCAGCGGTGTCATGATTTTGGTACGGCACGGCCGCGCCGTGCCGTATTCCATGGGCGCGGCACGGCGCAGCCGTGCCCTACTATACTGTCCTCGAGTGCAGCGCGACCTCTCGGCATTCGAAGAGCGCCTTGGATATCACTTCCGCAGCCGCGACTTGTTCACGCGCGCACTGACACACAAGTCGTACTCGCACGAGGCGCGGCAGCAGGGCCTTCGCGACAACGAGACATTCGAGTTTCTTGGCGACTCCGTGCTCGGGTTCGTCGTCGGCGATCTCCTCTTCCATCATTTTCCGGATCTCGACGAAGGAGCGCTGTCGAAGATGAAGGCCTATCTGGTGAGCGCCAGCAGCCTGGCCGAAAAGGCGCGCGCTTACGGAATGGGCGAGGTCCTCTACCTCGGCGTGGGGGAGGAGAAATCGGGCGGCCGCAGGAAGGAATCGCTCCTGGCCAACCTGTTCGAGGCGATGATCGCCGGGATCTACCTCGATGGCGGCATCGAGCCGGCTCGCGCGCTGATCGAGCGCTCGTTTGCCCGCGATCTCGAATCGATCGACGCGGAAGACCTCCTCTTCCAGGATTACAAGACGGCGCTGCAGGAGCTGGCGCAGGGAAAAGGACTGCAGCTACCCGATTACAACGTCGTCGCCGAGGCCGGGCCCGATCACGACAAGCGCTTCGTCATCGAAGTGCGCGTGGGGAATCTCGTCGCCCGCGGCGAGGGGTCCTCGAAGAAGGAGGCGCAGCAGCAGGCGGCGAAGAATGCGTTGGTGTCATTCCGATAGCGGTGTCACCCCGAGCGTCAGCGAGGGGCCTGGGGGACGGGCGGCGCGAGAAGCGGACATCAGCGCTCCGTCCACCCGTCCAGGCGCCTCGCTGACGCTCGGCGTGACAGCCCTGCTCGCCCTCCTCTGCCTTCCCGTCGCGCACTCCCAGACTGCCGGGAATCCCGACCTCGATCGCATCCGCGGCGAAATCGCGCACCTGCGGCAGCAACTCGACGAGGTTCGCGCCAGGACGCAGACCGCGGAACAGGAGTTGGAGGCGGTGGACCTGGAATTGGGGATCCGGACGCGCGAGCTGGAGATTGCCGAGCGGCTGGAAGCGGTTCTGGAGCAGCAGCAGAATGATCTCGCGGGACAGATCCGCGCGCTGGCCGTGCGCATCGGCGCGCAGAGGAGTTTTCTCCGCAAGCGACTGGTCGCCCTCTACCGCCTCGGCCGATTGAGTTACGTGCGCATCCTGCTGTCGATCGACGAACGGCGCGATCCGATCGATGCGATGTCGATGCTGACCTACCTGGCCTCGCGCGACGCACGGGCGATCGCCGATTTCAACGTCATGACGCGCCAGCTTCGCACGCGCTCCGTCGAACTCGCCGACCGGCAGCGGAAAGTCGCCCAGGCGCGGCAAGTGATCCAGCAACGGCAGCAGGCGGTGGCGGCCGTCCGCGCGAGGAAAGAGCATCTGGTAACGCTGCTGCGCCGCGAGGGGTCGAAATCGGAAGAACAGATCGCCAATCTCGAAGAGAAGGCGGTGCGGCTCGAGCGCCTCATCGACGTCCTCTCGCGCCAGAGCGCCGGGGCACCCGTCGAAGCCGACATCCGCACGGTGGCCGGGGCCCTTGGCTGGCCGGCGCAGGGAACCGTCATCGAGCACTTCGGCCGGCAACGCGACCCGAAATTCTCCACCGTCACATTTAACAACGGGCTGAAGATTTCCGCCCCGGCGGGAACCGAGGTACGGGCGATCTTCCCGGGAACAGTTCTCTTTTCCCAGTGGTTCAAAGGGTACGGAAACTTGATCATCCTCGACCACGGAAATCGCGTGTTTTCGCTCTATGGCAACCTGAAATCCCCCGCGGTGGCGGTTGGCGACCACGTCCGCGCTGGACAGGCAATTGCGGGTGTGGGCGAGTCGGAAGAAACAGAACCGGGTTACCTCTACTTTGAAATCCGGCAGGACAACAAGCCGGAAGATCCACAGAAATGGTTGCGCTGATGAGCAAAAAGAAAGCGGTTTTCCTCTCGGTTTCGGTGGCCTTGCTGTTGTCTCTGCTCGGCGGTGCGCTGTTCGGCCAGGTGACGCAGAGGGGCAACGTTTTTCGCTATCTGAGCATCTTCACCGAAGTGTTCGATCTGGTGCGGAACAACTACGTGGAGCCGGTGACGTCCGATCAATTAATGGATGGCGCCTTCTCCGGCGTGACGGACGCCATCGATGAGTTCAGCTACTACGTTCCGCCGACGCAGATGGCCGCCTATCGAAACTTCACCGATACCGAAGACAACGGCATCGGCCTGGTGGTGACCAGGCGGTTCGGATACGCGTATGTGATCTCGGCGGTTCCCGGATCGCCGGCGGCCAGGGCGGGCATCGTGCGCGGCGACTTCATCGAGAAGGTCGACGGAAAACCGACGCAGAAGCTGGCCGTGTGGCAGGTGCGCGCGGCGCTGCGCTCCGGCAAAGCGCTGCAGTTGCAGGTGCTCCGCGGCGGGCAGTCGAAGCGCGACGAGTTCACCATCGCGGCGACGGCGTTCCACCCGCTCGCGCCGACCACGAAGCAATTCGGCAGGGTGGCCTACATCAAGATCCCGTTCTTCGACCACGGAACCGCGGCGCAGCTCAAGAGCGATCTGGACAGCGTTCGCAAGAGCGGCGAGCGGAAGCTGATCATCGACCTTCGCGGCAACGCGGGTGGCGATGTCGACGAAGCGATCGCCGCGGCGGACGAGCTCCTGACCAGCGGTCTGATCACCTCCCTCGAAGGGCGGCGGATCGAAGCGAAGCGCTGGCAGGCCGACCGCAACACCGATTACGACGGCGACGTCGAGGTTCTCACCGACAACTCCACCGCTTCCGGCGCGGAGATCTTCGCGGCGGCGATCCGCGGCAACGGCCGCGGCAAGGTCGTCGGCGTCAGCACTTACGGCAAGGCGATCGTCCAGAAATTCATCTTGTTGCCGAGCGGCGGCGGCGTGCTGATGACCGTCGGACACTACACCACTCCGGAGCTGAAGCCGATCAAGGACGGCGGCGTGAAGCCGGACGTGCTGGTCGATCTGACGCCGCAGGTGCTGCGCGATCGCAACGGATCCGAGCCGCCGCAGCCGCACGAGGATCTGATCCTCAACAAGGCGCTGTCGCTCTTCAACGAGCAGCCGGTCGTCGCGGCGAAAAAAGCGGCGTAACGGTGTAGGGCCGGCGTCCCGCCGGCCCACGGCGGGCGAGGACGCCCGCCGCCACACCACTCGTTTAGTCACCGTTTTGTGCGAACGCTGAAGAAAGCATCGCGCACGCGGCGGATGTCATCGCTGAGCGGGCGATCGCGCGTCACCGGCGGCGCGACATCGCGTACGCCGCGATAGAACGAGCGCAGATTCGGGGCGATGCCCTCGGCGACCTGCGCCGGGCGGACGCGCTCGAACTCGCGCGCCTGTGCTTCCGCTTCCTCCATCGATAGCGACACGCGCGGCGCGATCGGATCGATCGACATTCCCACGCGCCAGTCCAGCGCCTGTGCCACGACGAGCATCTCGATGGCCAGAACATTCTGCACGTTGCGCAACACGGTCCGCATCTTCCGCGCCGCGTGTGTCGACATCGAGACATGATCTTCCGCATTTGCGGCGGTCGGAATGGAGTCGACCGACGCGGGATGGGCCAGCACTTTGTTCTCGGAGACGAGCGAGGCCGCCGTGTACTGCGCGATCATCAGGCCCGAGTTCACGCCCGGGCGGGTGGTGAGGTTCTGCGGCAAGCGGCGGTTGTGATTGCCGTCGAGCAACATCTGCGTCCGCCGTTCGGAGATGTTGGCCAGCTCGGCGAGCGCGATCGACAGCAGATCGGCGGCGATGGCGATCGGCTGCCCGTGAAAATTGCCGGCGGAGTAGGCCAGGCGGTGATCGCCGCGATACGTCGGCGGCCAGTTCGCGCGGAACTGCAGGTCCCACGGCTCTCCGTCCTCGGGAAAGAAGAGCGGGTTGTCCGTCGCGGCGTTGATCTCGCGCTCGGCGATCGATCGGGCGAAGGCGAAGGCGTCGCGGCTCGCGCCGTGAACCTGCGGCGCGCAGCGGAGCGAATACGAATCCTGCACGGCGCCGGCGCGCTCTGCCAGCCTGCTTTTTCCAAGCAGCTCGCGCATCCGCGCGGCGCTGCGGATTTGTCCCGACTGTCCGCGCGCCTCGTGTACTTTCGGGTCGAGCGCCCGCGTGCATCCGCACAGCGCTTCGAGCGTGAGCGAAGCCGCGGCGTCGGCGATCTCCGCGAGACGCTCGGCGTCCAGGACGCCGAGGGCCAGCATCGACGCGGAGTAGTTGACGCCGTTCACCAGCGCCAATCCTTCCTTGAACGTCGGTTTCATCTCCTGGGCGTCGAAGCCGAGCATCTTGGGAAGTTCGGAGGCAGAGTGGAGCACCGGCTTCAGCCGGTCCTGACCGGCTAAAGCCGGTGCTCCATCGGCGAGGTAGAACTTGCCAACGCCGAGCAGAGTAGCGAACGTGTGTGCCAGAGGGGCGAGATCGCCGCTCGCGCCGACGGAGCCTCGCAGCGGCACCAGCGGGATGATGCCACGGTTGAGCATCGCTTGGACGATCTCCACCATCGTTCGCCGCACGCCGGAGTTTCCTCGCAGAAACGCGTTCAGCCGCGTCACCAGCGCCCCGCGCACCACCTCGGCATCGAAGACC